>QHSR01000232.1 GCA_003221635.1 Candidatus Rokuibacteriota bacterium
CCAGGTCGGCCGCCTCGCGCCGGATGATCTCCACGAGCGCGGCCGGGTCGGAGACACTTTCGTCCGCCATGAGCGGGATGCCGATGCGGCGCCGGATCCGGGCCAGGCCCGCGAGGTCGTGGCGCGGGATCGGCTGCTCGACCAGCGTCAGCGCGTGGGGCTCGAGACGGGGAATGAACGCGAGCGCCTGGTCGACGGTGAGGCTCTCGTTGAAGTCCACCCGCAACGCCATGCGAGAGCCGACCGCGGCGCGGACCGCGGCGACCCGCTCGATCCCCTCGTCGGTCGCGCCCGAGACCTTGATCTTGGCCGTCCGGAAGCCGCGCTCACACCACGCACGCGCTTCACCCGCCGCCTGCTCGGGTGAGACCGTCCCGATCCAGGCGTTGAGCGTGATGGCATCCTTCACGCGGCCCCCGAGGAGCGCGTGGACGGGCAAGCCGAGCGTGCGGGCTTTGAGATCGACGAGCGCCATCTCGATGGCGGCTTTCGCCTCCGACGCCTCGGTCATCGCGCGGTCCATACTGGCGAGCGCGGCGTTCAGGTTGAAGGCATCGGCCCCGCGGAGGGTGGGCGCCAGCGCCCGCACCGCGGCGTGTACGTGCTCGGCGGAAACCGCCGAGTAGCCGGGCGTCGGGTCGACGTTGCCCCAGCCCTCGGCGCCGGTCTCGGTCTCGACGCGGACGAGCAGGCTACGCTGGACCGCGGTCACGCCGTGCACGCCGTGGACCGGCGTGCGGAGCGGGACGTCGACGAGAATCGGCTCGACTGCCGTGATTCGCATGGTGCGCCGAGCATGGCATCGTGGGCAGGCCGCGTCAACGGCGCGGCGCCGGCTGTTAGAGGAGGTCGGAAGCGTCGACGCCGCGCGCGGCCAGGAGAGCGCGAAGCTTGCGGAGCCCGGCCGCCTCGATCTGACGGATCCGCTCGCGGGTCAGGCCGAGCCGCCGGCCGATCGTCTCCAGCTTTTCCGGGGGATCACCCTCCAGTCCGAAGCGCCGCCGTAGCACGGTACGCTCGTTGGCGGCGAGGTCGTCGAGCACGGAGACGAGGTCTGCCCGCTCACGGAAGAGCGACGCGACCGCGTCGCCCGGGTCAGCCGACGGATCGGCAACGAGATCGCTCACCCGCCCCTGCCCCTCGCCGATGGGCGTCTCGAGCGACACCGGCTGCTGGCGGATCTCCTCGAGCTCCTCCACCTGCTCCACGGTCGTGCCGAGGGCCCCCGCCAGCTCCTCCATCGTCGGCGGGCGCTCGAGCGCCTGGGTGAGTCGCTGATGCTCGCGCTTGTACCGAGCGAGCAGGAGCTCGACGTGTACCGGCAGGCGGATGGTCCGCGCCTGGTTCGCCAGCGCACGCACGATCGCCTGACGGATCCACCAGGTCGCGTACGTCGAGAAGCGCGTCCCCCGCTCCGGGTCGAACTTCTCGACCGCGCGCAGGAGGCCGAGGTTGCCCTCCTCGATCAGGTCCAGCAGCGGGAGGCCGCGGTTCAGGTACCGGCGGGCAATCTGGACGACGAGCCGCAGGTTCGCCTCGGTGAACCGCGCCTTGGCGTCAACGTCGCCGCCGCGCACGCGGCGCGCCAGCGCCGCCTCCTCCTCGCGCGACAGGATCGGGATCCGCGCGATCTCCTTCAAGTAAACTCTGAGGTTTTCGCGGCTGGTGGCGCGCGTCTCTTCGCGCACGTCGCGGTCGGCCTCGTCGATGAGCGTGTCGAGCGGCTGGTCGGGAACGACCTCGTCGGCCTCGTCACTCATGCGGTCTCTCGGCCGTCTCGTCGACCTGCCCGATTCGCGGCGGAAGTGGCAGCAAGTAGAGCGGATTGTAGGCGAGGCCGTCGTGCCGGATCTCGAAGTGCACGTGATAGGTCGTCGCGCGTCCCGTCCGGCCGACCAGCGCGATCATCTCCCCCGCGTCGACGCGGTCGCGGACCTCGACGAGGTTCACGTCGTTGTGCGCGTAGACGGTCACGAAGCCCCCTCGGTGCTCGATCTTGACGACCAACCCGTAGCGAGCCTCCACCGCGCTCGCGATGACGACGCCGGCCGCCGCAGCCTGCACCGGCGTCCCGAGCGGCGCCTTGATGTCGATGCCGCCGTGCCAGCCGCTCTTGCGCTGGCCAAAAGCCGAAATGACCGGGCCCTCGGCGGGCCACGCAAACGACGGCGCCGTGCCATCGAAGTCGGGCACCGCGAGGACGAGCCTCCCGGGCGGCAGCGCGCGGGCGGGCGCGGCGGGGCGGGCGGCCGCGGTCGGCTGGGCCGGGCTCCCCCGGCGCGCGACGAGCGCATCCGGAAATGGGATCACCAGGCGCTGGCCCACTCTCAGGATGACGTCGGCGCCGGGCAGCCGGTTGGCCCGGACGATCGCCGCGACGGTGAGGCCATATTTCTTCGCGAGCGAGGTCAGGGTGTCGCCGGGCTTCACCTCATGCACCCGCTGCGGGGCGCGCGGCCCGGCGACGGGCTCGGCGTGAGCGGCCGCCGGGCCGAGCGCGACGATCAGCCCGAGCGTGGCGAGCCCCAGAATCTTGCCCTCGCGGATCCGTCCCGCTCTCACGGCTCGAACTCCGCGTAGCGGATGCCGAAGGCGCCGAAGCGACCCGAGGGCGGCAACCAGCGGACCTTCACGTTCTCGACACGGCAGAGGGGCGGGCCTTTACCGAGCTCGCGGATGAACTCCTCGATGACCGGGCGCGGACCCTCGGCGCGCGCGCGCACCCGCCCGTCCTTGAGGTTCATGACGTATCCGGCCAGGCCGAGACTCGAGCCGCGACGCTGCGCGTAGTTGCGATAGCCGACGCCCTGGACCCGGCCCTCGACGATGATCTCAGCGGCCGATTTCGATATGCTCACCGGTTGTGGCTCGGATTTCGGTCGTCCGTCCGGCGACCGGGTGGCCGGAGGCCGGACGGACGGAGAGCTGGTCGGGGCGAGAGGATTTGAACCTCCGACTTCACGGTCCCGAACCGTGCGCGCTACCAGGCTGCGCTACGCCCCGACGCGACGGGCACATTGTACAGGGTCGTCACGCCTCCCAGGCGTACTTTCCGACCAGCTTCACGAACTTGCACTCGCCACACGGACGCGTCTTCATTTCACCCCGGATCTTCTCCACGACGGTCAGCGTCTGGTTCTGGGCGTCCCCGACGGGCACCACCATGCGTCCACCCTCCGCGAGCTGCTGGAAGAGCGGCGGGGGTACCGAGGGTCCGCCGGCCGTGACCAGTATCCTATCGAACGGCGCTTCGTCGGGCCAGCCGAGCGTCCCGCTGCCGACCCGGACCCACACGTTGTCGTAGCCGAGACGCTCGAGGAGCGCACGCCGCCGTCTGGTAACCCGAGCCGGTGCCGACCTCGAGGACCTTCTCATGGCCGTGGAGCTCGAGGAGCTGCGTCATGAAGCCGACGATGTAGGGTTGCGAGATCGTCTGCTCCTCGCCGATCGGCAGGGGATGGTCGCCGTAGGCGCGGTCACGCAGGGCCTCCTCGATGAAGAGGTGACGCGCCACCCGCCGCATCGCCGACAGCACGCGCTCGTCCGTGACCTCGCGGCGCACGAGCTGCTCCTCGACCATCCGCGCGCGGGCCGTCTCGTACGCGTCGCGCGCCCGCTCCACTACCCTCTCCGCGGCTTCCTCGTCGGCGCGGCCGCGGGCCCACGACGAGGCCGCCGCCTCGCCTCGCCCAGGAACTGGGCGCTCAAACCGGCCGGCCAGTCGTTGAGCTCCATCAGCGCGCGGTGATTGGTGAGGTCGAGGTGGAGCGGCGTGAGCGAGACGTAGCCCTCGTGCACGGCGCACATGTCGGTGCCGTCGAGGGCGTCCCACTTCGGTTCCCCGCCGCCGATCCAGTAGTGGCTGCGACCGCGAGGATCGGCCTGCTCCACGACCTTGCCCAGGTACACGCGGTGCCCCAGGCGGGTCAACCGGATCCCCCGCGGGGGCTGCGCCGGCACGTTCACGTTGAGCAGCGTCTTCGCCGGGAGTCCCCCGACCAGCACGCGCATCGCGATCAGCCGCGCCACGCGGGCGGCGACGTCGAGGTCGCCCCCGTCCACGAGCGACACCGCGATCGACGGCACGCCCAGGAGCGTCCCCTCCATGGCGGCGGCGACGGTGCCGGAGTAGGTGACGTCATCCCCGAGGTTGGAGCCGTGATTGACGCCCGACACGACCAGCACGGGCGGCGCCGGCAGGAAGCCCAGGACGGCGAGGTTCACGCAGTCGGACGGCGTGCCATTGACCGCGAACCGACGCTCACCGAGCCGGTGCGGCCGGAGCGGTCGGTGAAGCGTCAGCGCGTGCCCGCAGGCGCTCTGCTCGCGCTCCGGGGCCAGGACGTACACATCCCCCAGCTCGGCGAGCGCCCTCTCGAGCGCTGCGAGGCCCGGAGCGTGGACGCCATCATCGTTGGTGAGCACCACGACGGACATAGAGGAAAAATTGGTCGGGGCGACTGGATTTGAACCAGCGACCCCATGACCCCCAGTCATGTGCGCTACCGGGCTGCGCCACGCCCCGACCGTCAGGCGTGGATTGTCGCAGATATCCCGAGGCGCTTCAAGAACCGAGACGCGCGCGGAGGGTCCCGAGACGGGCGCGGATGCGGCGGAGCGCTTCCGCGTAGGCGACTTCCTTCATCCCGAGCTCGAGCTGGTCCGTGCGACGTGATTCGGCGATGAGCCGCTTCTTGGCGCCCTCGAGGGTCAGCCGCTCGTCGTAAAGGAGAGTCTTGATCCGCTGAACGAGCTCGAGGTCGCGCGGACGGTAGAGGCGCTGGCCGGCCGGGTTCTTCTTCGGCCGGAGCAGCTTGAACTCCGATTCCCAGTAGCGGAGCACGTACGCGGGGACGGCCGTGAGGGCCTCGACCTCCCCGATGCGGTAGTAGAGCTTCTCCGCGACTTCCGTCGTCACGCCGTTTGTGTGTTGATCCGTTGTTTGAGCCCCTTGCTCGGCTTGAACGTGAGCACCTTGCGTGCCGTGATCTCGATGGACTCGCCGGTCTGTGGATTCCGGCCGCGCCGCGACGCCTTCCGGCGGATCCGGAAATGACCGAAGCCCACGATCTTCACGTCTTCACCCTTCTCGAAGCACCGAAAAATAATGTCGAAGACCGACTCGACGACCGATGACGACTGCCGCTTCGAGAGCCCGTGATTCGCCACGGCATTGACCAGATCGTTCTTGGTCACGGTTGGAGATCACCTCCCCCTGGAGACGCGGCCCAGCGAGCCCACGCGCCTCCGGCGGTCACTGCCCACCTCGCGCGAGGAACGGTGCATAGCCGCGCTGCACGAGCTCGCGGAGCGTCGACGTCGCGGCCGCCCGATCGTCGAACGGGCCGACGCGAACGCGGTAGACGGGGTCGCCACCGCTCGCCGAGGCGCCGCCGGCCGGCGGCGCGGGCGCGGAAGCACCGGCCGCACGCCGCACCTGCACCTTGAGTCCGTCGACGGCGAGATCCTTGGAGAGCGCGACCGCATCGCGCAGCGGCAGGCTCGGCTTCACGATCACGCCGCCAGCGGACGGCTCGGACGTGAGCCCTTTCGCGGTCAGCTTCGCGTTGATGTCGGCGGGCGCGGCACCCATCACGTAGACGTCGTACCGGTCGCTTCCCGTCGTGGCCGCGCCAGAGCTCGGCGATGCCGCGTTGCTACGGCCCAGTCTCGCTCCGCTCGTCGACGATTCTTCCACGTTGTACTTCAGCTCACGCAGACGCGTCGCGAGCCGCTTGGCCGACTCTTGACTCTTGAAGGCGCCGACCTGGACGAAGTACGCGCCGGCCGGCGCGGCGGCGCCGTTCGTCGCCGTCGCTTTCGTCGGCCGCGACGCCGACTGCTCCTTCGCGACCGTGCTCTTGCTCGCGTCCGTCTTCCTCCCTGCTGCGGGTCGCTCGGGTGCGGCCATCGTCGGCGGCGGCGCGGGCGCGGGTCTCTCCGTCGCGGGCGGTTTCTCGACGGCGGGTGGCTTCTCCGTCATAGGCGGTGAGACCGGCGTGGTCGCCGACGACGCGGGCGGCGGCGTCTCGGGTCTCGCGCCGATCGTGGGCTTCGAAGGCGGCTGATTCGCAAGCTCGAGGACGTAGGGAACCGCGACGGCGGCCACCACGCCGAGGACGACTACCACGAGGATCGCCCGAAACCAGAGCGCGGAGAAGATCGATCGCCGTCCTTCGTCCTCGAAGGGTTCGTCGTCATCGAGATCGTTGCGCGGCCGCTCAGGATCCGCCATGCGCGTCATCTTAGCATAGACGTTGGGGTTTCCATGCTTTCGGAGCGCCTCCTGGCGAAGACGATGTCACCGACGAGAGCCTCGGCGGCCCCCCCGGTGTCATTGGAGTCGATCATGACGGCCACCCGGCCCACCCGGGGGGCCGGGTGGCCGAAGAGCGTGGCATAGTCATGGACGACGTCGCGCTGCTCGGTGCGCCAGGTATCGCGCTGGCTCCCCCCCGACGCGACGACGATGATCTTGACGTTCCCGGCCTTGGTGCTGGTGAGCCGCGTGCCGACCGGAGCACGGCTGTCCCAGACGTAGCCGATCACATCGCTGTTCGTGAGCGGCGATGGCCAGCGCGGGAAGATCACGTACAGCTGCGCTGCCTGGTCGTCCCGCGCACGCTCGCGCACGTCCCCCTCGACCGGCAGGAGGACGACTTTCCATGACCACGAAAGGAAGCGGAACTCATTGGTGTCGACCACGACATCACGGTAGAGGGCGAACGAAGATCGCTCGCTCCTGAGCCTGAGGGCGAGGCGCGGCCCGTCGCGGACGACCTCGACCTCCGCGCGGCCCGCGAACTCCTTCGCCACCCAGCCCGACGGAACGCCTTCGGCCGGGAGCCGGGACGGGGGGCTGTCGGCGACGCGCAGCTGTATGCGGCCCTCGGCGTCAGGAAGCGGCAGGCGTCGTCCCGGCGCGACCGAGGGCCCGGCGGCGCCCGCGGCTGCGAGGGCTCCGGACATTGCGGGTCCGGGCGCCGGTCGCGTCGGGTTTGCGCCGGTCCGCTCTCCCGGCGACCGCATCGACTCGCTGAAGTAGAAGGCACGATGGCGCGGGCTCGACCACACGACGACCGCTCCGGCCAGGAGCACGAACGCCAGGAGGAACCGCCACCCCCAGGGGGTCGCCCACCACCTTCCGAGCTTCACCGGCGCACGCGGTTCGCGCGCGTCCGCGACGACGTCGCCTTTCGAAGCGAGAGCCGGATCGGAGACCCCGCGAGCCCGAAGGCGTGCCGGAGGGACTTGACGAGATAGCGCTCGTAGGAGAAGTGCACGTCGCGGGGCCGGTTCACTCGAAGCGCGAACGTGGGCGGTTGGATGGCCACCTGCGAGGCGGACTGGATCGTCAGCGCGTCGCCGCGCAGAGACACCGGGCGCCGGGCGATCGCCGCCCGCAGGGCTTCCGTCACCGCGTTGCCGGGAATCCGCCTGCGCGCCTCCGCCGCCACCTGGTCGATCGTGTCGAAGAGCTCGGGAATTCCCTCGGCTCGCGTCGCCGATGTGAAGCACACCGGCGCGTAGTCGAGGAACGGCAACCGGTCGCGGACTTGCTCGACGACCTCGGCCTTCCTGACCAGGCCTCGGGGTACCAGGTCCCACTTGTTCACGACCACGACGGCGGCCCGGCCGGCCTCGTTGGCGTAGCCCGCGATGTGCGCGTCCTGAGCCGTGACGCCTTCCGAGGCGTCGACCACCACGAGCGCCACATGGCATCGCTCGAGGCTCTTGAGCGCCATGACGACCGCCAGCTTCTCGAGCGGCTCCTGCACCCGCCCTTTGCGCCGGATGCCCGCGGTGTCGACCAGCACGTACGTGCGCCCCTCGTAGACGAGGGTCGTGTCGACGGCGTCGCGCGTCGTCCCGGGCGCCTCGTGGACGAGCACGCGCTCGGCCCCGATCATCGCGTTCACGAGCGAAGACTTGCCCACGTTCGGGCGTCCCACGACGGCGACGTGGACCGGCACCTGGGGCTTCGAGGCGGGCGACGCGGGTGTTGGGAAGCGCGCGCGCAGCACCTCGAGCAGCTCGGCGACGCCCCGCCCGTGCTCGGCCGAGACGGGAGCCGGATCGCCGAAGCCCAGTCGGTAGAGTTCGGCCAGGGCGCTCTCCTGCGCACCGACGTCCACCTTGTTCGCCGCCAGCACCACGGCCCGGCCCCCGCGCCGGAGGATCCGCGTGATCTCGAGGTCGAGCGCGGTGGCGCCCTCGCGAGCGTCGACCACGAACAGCACGAGGTCCGCCTCGTCGACGGCGGTGAGCACTTGACGGCGGACTCCCTCGATCAGGGGCTCCTCGGATGACGGATCGAAGCCACCGGTGTCGATCACCGTCGCCTGCCAGCGCTCGAAGCTGACGCGTCCGTACAGCCTGTCCCGCGTCACGCCGGGAGTGTCGCGGACGAGCGCCTGGCGCCGGCCGACCAGACGATTGAAGAGGGTTGACTTCCCGACGTTCGGACGCCCGACGATGGCGACGATCGGGCGGATCATGTCTTCGACAGCCCCGGCTCGCGCTACCACCGCGCCATCCAAATCAGGCGTCGCGGATCGCCTTGAGAAGTGCGCCTGGCGCCGGGGCGACGGCTTTCACCGGCACCCCGAGGTCGCGCGCCAGGTCGGCGGGGGTCAGATCATCGAGGAAGACGCCGTCGACGTCGCGCAGCGCCACGGCGGGCACCAGCACCGCCCGGCCGAGATCCGGCCGGATTGCGAGGTGGCGCTGAATGTCGCGTCCGGTCAAGAGGCCCGCCACTCCGATCGCCGGGCCGAAGAAGTCGTTGGGTACGGCGGCGACGCGAACGATCGCCGGATCGAAGCCCGCGTGGGTGAGCTGCGCGACCAGGCGCGGAGCGAACATCTGCCCGGTCACGACGGTCATGGCGCCGGCCGTGATGGAGCCCCGGCCCCGGGCCACGGCGCGGGCGAACCCGTCCTCGAACCGACGAACGAGGCCGATACCGTCCTCGGCGATCGGGAAGCCCTCGTACGCCGATGCGCTCGGTAGCGGCAGACCGGCGAGAAGGTAGATCTCGTCGGCGAGGAACACGAACCGGCTCCCGAGCTCGGCGAGCCACCCCTGCTGCCACCGCTCGGTGGTCGCGACGAGCGCCCGTGCTTCCCCCGGGGCCAGGCTCGTGAGCGCCGGAAGCCGTTCTCGATGGCGTGTCAGCCCGACCGGGACGATCGCGGTCGTCACGACCTGGGGATGAAGCGGTGCCAGCTCGAAAACCGTCCGCTCCAGGTGCGGGCCGTCGTTGAGGCCAGGGCACAGAACGATCTGCGCGTGCATCCGGATCCCGGCCTTCGCGAGGCGTTCGAGGCGCGGAAGGATCTCCGCCGAGTGCCGCGGCCGGCCGAGCAGGGCATGTCGGAGCTCCGGGTCGGTGGCGTGGACCGAGATGTACAACGGCGAAAGACGCTGGTCGATGATCCGCTCGAACGAGGCCTCGTCGAGGTCGCTGAGGGTGATGTAGTTGCCGTGCAGGAACGACAGCCGGAAGTCGTCGTCCTTCACGTAGAGGCTCTTGCGCATGCCCTTGGGGAGCTGGTGGATGAAGCAGAAGACGCACTTGTTCGCGCAGGTCGCGATGTCATCGGGGCGAGGCGCGGCCAGCTCGAGCCCGAGGTCGGCCCCGCGGCGGTCGAGCCACCGCAGGGTGGCGGTACCCTCCCGCTCGACGGCCAGCTCGAGCCGCTCATCGCCGGCGTGAAAGTGAAAGTCGATCACGTCCCGGAGCCGGTGGCCGTTGACCGCGACGATCCGGTCACCCCTGGCGAGGCCGGCCGCGGCTGCCGGTGATCTCGGCCTGACCGCGGCGACGGTCACGCCTGGCGTCTCAGCGGTAGAGCGCGTCTTCAGGAGAGTCCTCCCGCTCCACGCTGGCGGACGCGTTGAGGAATCGCATGCCCTGGATGATGTATTGCAGTCCCGAGATGATCGTGAATGCCGCCGCGAGCCACAGCACGGGTCTGGGGGCCAGCTGGACCTGGAAGAAACGCGCCAGCAGACCGGTGAGCACTGCGAGGACCTGAAAGAACGTCGCCGCCTTCCCCGCCCACGTCGGGCGTGGGTGGATGCGGCCGCCCAGCATGTAGATCAGCAGCGCGCCGATCACCAGGATGACGTCGCGGCTGATCACGACCGCCGCGATCCAGAACGGCAGGGCCTTGAGATAGGTCAGCGTGATGAACGACGCGGTGAGCAGGAGCTTGTCCGCCATCGGATCGAGGAATGCGCCGAGCGTGCTCTCGTCTTTGTAGCGTCGCGCCACCCAACCGTCGAGCAGGTCGGTGAACGCAGCCACCGCGAAGACGAGCAGCGCCACGCCTGGCCGCCGGTAGACGAGGAGCGTCACGAACACCGGAATCAGCAAAATCCGGAGCAGAGTCAGCCAGTTGGCGAGTCCCATGGGAGCGCTCAGTCTATCATCCCGAGGCCGGACAGGGGCTCGCGGACACGGTAGCGCGCCAACGCGCGGAGGAGCCCGATCGGAAGATCGACGTCCAGCTCGACGTAGCCGGGACCGTCGCGGCGCGCGAGCACGCGGCCGCGCTCGTAGCAGTGCGCCAGGGCGGCGCCGTCCGCGTGCGGAATTCTGAGCGTCAGGCTCCCGACCGGCGGCAGCGCGCGCTCGATGGCGGCGAGGAGCGTGTCGAGGCCTGTGCCCGCGGCCGCCGAGATGCCGACGCCGTCGCGTCGGGCCACGAGCGCGGTCGGATCGGTGTCGAGCCGGTCGATCTTGTTCATGGCCAGCACGGTCGGGCGATCGGCGACGTCGAGCTCGCGCAGGAGGTCGTCGACGGCGCGCATGTGCTCCTCCATGGCCGGGTGGCTCGCGTCCACCACGTGTAGCAGCACGTCGGCGTCGGCCAATTCCTCGAGGGTCGCGCGGAACGCGGCGACGAGCTCGTGAGGGAGCTTGCGGATGAACCCGACGGTATCGGTGAGGACGAACTGCCGGCCACTGTCCGGGCGGACGAGACGCGCTGCGGGATCGAGCGTCACGAACAGCTGGTTGGCGGCCGTCAGCTGAGACCCGGCCAGGCGGTTGAGAAGCGTCGTCTTCCCGGCGTTGGTGTAGCCGACGAGCGCGACCACCGGGATGCCCGCCTTGCGACGCCCCTGACGCTGCAGGCGTCGATGGACCTGCACACCCTCGAGCTGCCGGCGGATCTGTATGACCTTTCGGCGGATCACCCGCCGGTCGGACTCGAGCTGAGTCTCACCGGGTCCGCGGGTGCCGATGCCGCCGCCGAGGCGCTCGAGGTGGGTCCACTGGCCGATCAGCCGAGGCAGGAGATATGTGAGCTGCGCCAGCTCGACCTGGAGCTTGCCCTCGCTCGTGCGCGCGCGCTGGGCGAAGATGTCGAGGATC
Organism: Candidatus Rokuibacteriota bacterium; assembly: GCA_003221635.1. Taxonomy (GTDB): domain Bacteria; phylum Methylomirabilota; class Methylomirabilia; order Rokubacteriales; family CSP1-6; genus AR31. The sequence goes on from QHSR01000232.1 coordinate 11,384, forward strand.
AGCGCCGTCCGGTCGATGACCTTGATGCCGAGCGCCTGCGAGATGTTCCGCTCCTGGATCGGTGAGAGCTGGTCGTCGGAGACAAAGAGGTCGGCCGCCGTCGAGCGAGCGGCCTCGCCGATCTCCTCGACCTTGCCACGCCCGAAGTAGAGGGCCGGCGTCGGCGCCGCCCGCTCCTGAGTGACCCGTCCAACGACCGTGCCACCGGCCGCCTCCACCAGTCCCGCCAGCTCCTCGAGCGACTCGTCGATCTCCCAGCGCCGCTGCGACGGGCGTCGCAACGCGCCGATGACCGCGCGCTCCTGCCCATTCCGGGCGCCGTTCCCCGATCGCCTCACCCGAGCACGCCTCCTCTCACACTTTCCATCGCCGAGGCGATTGCCTCGGCCGCGCCCTCCACACCACCGGTCCGCTCGACGTCGATCCACTCGATGTCGGGCTCGCGCGCGAACCAGGTCCACTGGCGCTTGGCGTAGCGCACGGTGTCGCGCTGCATGAGGCGCAGGGCCTCGGCCGGCGCGAGGGCACCCCGCGCGACCTGCGCGAACTCGCGATAGCCGATCGACTGGAGCGAGGGCAGCGAGGGGTCGTAGCCTCGTGCGAGTAAACGCTCGACCTCGCCCGGAAGGCCCGCGGCGACAAATGCGGCGGCGCGCGACTCGAGGCGACGGGCCAGCGCCTGACGGTCCATCGTCAGGCCAAAGTATTTCACGGTGTAGGACCCAACCGGATCCCGCCAGCGCGACTGGCCGAGCAGGGTCGCGCCAGAGCGCGCCACCTCGAGGGCACGGATCACGCGCACGTGGTCGTTCGGATGAAGGCGTCGGGCCACCGCGGGCGCCTCGACGTTGAGCCTCGCGTGCAGCGCCGGCCGGCCTTCCCTGGCCGCCAGCGCCGCGAGCTCGCGCCGGAAGGCCGGATCTGCCGGTGGCGCCGGGTCGAGCCCCCGCAAGAGCGCGCGGATGTAGAGCCCCGTGCCGCCGACGACGACCGGCAGGCGCCCGCGAGCCCGGATCGCCGTGATCGCGGCCGCGGCGTCGTGGCGAAAGCGGGCAGCCTGGTATCTGTCGTCGGGGTCCACGACGTCGATGAGGTGATGGACGACCGCCCGACGCGCCTCGTGAGTCGGCTTGCCGGTCGCCGCGTCCATGCCGCGATAGACCTGCCGGGAGTCGGCGCTGATCACTTCGATCGGAGCTCGGCGCGCCAGCGCCACCGCGACCGCGGTCTTGCCGACGCCGGTGGGCCCGGCGATCACGGCAACGGGAACCTTCACGTCCTCGCTCATCCGTCCCAGTGTATCAGCCCGATTTCCCGCGGTTCGACGGTGGCCGCATTCGGGCCGTGCACGAGCGCGAGCACTACCAGGTTCTCTTGAGCTCGCGCCGGATGTCGTGAAGCGAGACCCGGCTGACGATCGGCCGCCCGTGCGGGCAGAAATACGGCGTTTCCGTCGCGGAGAGCTCCACGACCAGCCGCTCCATCTCTTCGCGGGCCAGTGGCATGTTCGCCTTCACGGCCGCCCGGCACGCCACGAACGCGAGCGCTCGGTCGAGCGTCGGAACGCCGGCACCGGGGCCCGCGAACTCATCCACCGCGGCCTCGATCAGCCGCTTCGGCTCGCTGCCCTTGAGGAGCGCCGGGACCGCGCGCACGACGATCGCAGCGCCGCCGAAGCCCTCGAAGGCGAAGCCGAGACGCTCCAGGGGCTCGCGCCAGCGCTCGAGCAGCGTGGACGCCGCCGGCGGCAGCTCGAGTGGCTCGGCAAAAAGCAACGCCTGGGCCGCGGGCACGCCCTCGCGGAGCTCGTGCTGCAGGCGCTCGAACAGCACCCGCTCATGCGCGACGTGCTGGTCGAGGAAGAACACCTCGTCCTCCGAGGTGGACACGACGAACGTGTCCTGCACCTGGCCGAGCACGCGTCCGAAGAGGCCCCGCGCCTGGCCGGGGCCAGTCGCGTCCCCGAACAGGGCGACCTGCTCCGCGACTCCGCTGAACGTCGTCGCGCTCGGTCGGTCGTCACCCTCGGCGCGCACCTCCACGCCCGGCATGACGCCCGGACGCCTGAGCGCCGCCTGGGTGGCCGCGGCGACCATCTCGTAGATGAGGCGCGGATGGCGGAAGCGCACCCACGCCTTCGTCGGGTGGACGTTCACGTCCACGTCCGGTAGGCCTCGAGCGTCGCCTGGAGCAGCGCGGGATCCCGCACGGGCCGCCCGTTCACGATCACGACGATCTCCTCGCGGTTCGCACGGGTGAGATCGGGCGGGCTGATCAGGCCGCGTACGCCGACGCCGTGCTCCGTCCGGTCGACGGCGAGCAGGCGCGCGGCGACGTCGTGCGCCCAGACGGCCCCGACGCGCTGGCGGAGATTCTCGGTGGCCGGGACGGTCAGGACCGCGCGGGCATTGTTCGCGATCCGGAGGTAGACCGCGGGGTGCGCGAGCGCGAGCTGGGTGAGCGCCCGGAGACTCGCCGCGAGCTCCGTCGCAGGCGACTTCAGGAACTTGAGCCGGGCGGGCGTGTTGAAGAACAGATCGCGGACCTCGACGCTCGTCCCGGGATCGGCGGGTATGGAGAGGCGCTGCTTGACCGTGCCACCCTCGCCGGCCAGGCGCAGGCCCTCGGACGCTCCGCGCGCGCAACTCGTGAGCGTGAAGTGGGAGACGGCACAGATCGCCGCGAGCGCCTCACCTCGGAACCCGAGCGTGGCGATCGCGTCGAGATCCTCGTCGCGCTCGAGCTTGGAGGTCGCGTGACGCTCGAGCGCGAGGGGTAGCTCCTCGGCCGTCATCCCGACGCCGTCGTCGGTGACGCGGATGAGCACCGTGCCGCCGTCGCGCAGGTCGATCGTGACTGCGCGAGCCCCGGCGTCCAACGCGTTCTCGACCAGCTCCTTGACCGCGGAGGCAGGACGCTCGACGACCTCGCCGGCCGCGATCTTGTTGACGAGGTGGTCCGGAAGCCTCCGGATGGTCATTGTAACGGGGTCCTTGAGCCCGGCTCGGACCGAGGGTGGCCTGAGACAGGTGCGGCGTGGCTCCGTTCGTCGCCCGGCTCGGACCGAGGGTGGCCTGAGACAGGTGCGGCGTGGCTCCGTTCGTCGCCCGGCTCGGACCGAGGGTGGCCTGAGACAGGTGCGGGTGGCTCCGACACGCCCGGCCTTACTGGAGGTTTGTGCCGGCTCCGTTCCTCCTGCCACTTCGCCAGGATGTTCAGCGCCTCGAGGGGTGTGAGGTGGGCCAGATCGAGGCTCGCCAGCTCCGCCAGCAACGGGTCGGGCGCCGTGGGAGCGAAGAGGCCGAGCTGGACGGCGTCGCTTGCGTCGCTTCGCAGCTGACCGGCCTCCTCGAGCTCGGCCAGGAGGGCCTTGGACCGCGCGATCACCGGCGCGGGCAGCCCCGCGAGCCGTGCGACCTGGATGCCGTAGCTCCGGTCGGTGCCTCCGGGCTGCACCTTGTGGAGGAAGACGATCTCGTCGTTCCACTCGCGGACGGCGACGTGGAAGTTCCGCACACCACCCAGCCGACCGGCCAACCGCGTCAGCTCGTGGAAGTGGGTCGCGAACAGAACCTTCGCGCCGTGTCCGCGGTCGTGCAGCGATTCCACCACCGCCCACGCGATCGCGAGGCCGTCGAAGGTCGACGTCCCTCGCCCCACCTCGTCGAGCAGGACCAGGCTCCGCGGAGTGACATTGTTCAGGATCGTCGCGGTCTCGATCATCTCGACGAGAAAGGTGCTCTGGCCTCGCGCCAGACTGTCCTGCGCGCCGACCCGCGTGAAGACGCGGTCGACGACCCCGATCCGCGCCTCGCGCGCGGGGACGAAGGCGCCGATCTGCGCCAGGATCGCGATGTGAGCGGTCTGCCGCAGGTAGACCGATTTCCCGGACATGTTCGGACCGGTGAGAATGACGATTCGCGCGTCACGGTCGAGGGCCAGGTCGTTCGGCGTCACCGGGCTCCCGGCACGCGCCTCCAGCACGGGGTGTCGACTCTCGACGATGGTGAGCGCGTCGCTTCGATCGACGATGGGCCGTACGTGCCGCCGGACGTGCGCGACCTCCGCCAGGGACGCGAACACATCGAGCCGGCCGAGCGCCCGCGCGGTCACCAGGAGCTCTTCCGCCCGCGCCGCCACGCGGCGGCGCACGTCCTCGAACAGCTCGTACTCGAGCCGGCGGCACCGCTCGTCCGCGCCGAGCGCCTTCGCCTCGTACTCCTTGAGCTCCGGCGTCACGTAACGCTCGGCGCCGGCGAGCGTCTGGCGCCGCACGTACTCGGCGGGCACCCGCGCCGCGTGGGCGTGGGTCACCTCGATGCCGTAGCCGAACACCCGATTGAAGCGGACCCGAAGGCTCGGGATGCCGGTCCGCGCCCGTTCCCGCTCCTCGAGCCCCGCGATCCACGCCCGCGCCTCCCGGGCGTCGCGGACGATCGCGGCGAGCCCCTCGTGCCAGCTCTCGCGGATCAGCCCGCCGTCGTGGAGCCCGAGGGGCGGCGCATCCTCGAGAGCCGCCGCCAGCAGGTCGCGGAGGTCGTCCAGCGGCGCCAGCTCACCGAGCGCTTCTTGGATCGGCTCCGCGGCGATCGCCGCCGCGACGCGACGGATCTCGGGGAGCGGCGCCAGGCATGCGCGCAACCCCACGAGGTCGCGGCCATGGGCTTGGCCGAGCGTCGCGCGGCTCGTCAGCCGCTCGAGGTCGCCGATCCGCCGCAGCAATGCGGCGAGGTTCGCCCGCTCCGCGGGTGCCTCGACCAGGGCGCCGACCGCCGCCTGGCGCGCGGCGATCGCACCTGGATCGAGGAGCGGCCGCAGGAGCCACTGGCGCAAGAGGCGGGCGCCCATCGGGGTGACGGTCTCGTCGAGCACACCGAAGAGCGAATCGCGGACGCTTCCCCCGCTCGACTCCAGGAGCTCGAGCGTCACGACCGCCGTCTCGTCCAGCACCATCGCATCGGCCGGGGCCAGACGCATGATGCGCGTGAGGTGACGGAGGGCATCGCCCTGCGTGGCGCGGAGGTACGCGAGAGCCGCCGCCGCGGCGCCGAGGCCCGCGGTCAGATCGGCGACGCCGAAAGGCGCGAGCGACTCGACGCGGAAGTGGGCGCAGAGGTCGGCGACGGCACGGCGGGGCGCGAAGGTCGACGGGTCACAGAAGGTCAGCGCCGCCCCCGTCGCCTGCAGGCGCGCCAGGAAGCCGGTGTCCGTGCGCACGGAGTCCGACAGGACGATCTCTGCCGGGCGCCGCAGGAGCGCCGACGCCAGAACGTCTGTCCTCTTGCCGGCGTCCTCGCCGGCCCAGAATTCGCCCGTCGACACGTCGACGAGGGCCACGCCGGTCACGTCGCGGCCGCCGACCACCGTCAGCAGAAAGTTGTTCGCGGCGCCCTCGAGGTAGGCCGTGTCGGTGAGCGTGCCCGGCGTGATGATCCTCACGACGCCGCGGCGCAAGAGTTTCTTCATCGGGCCCGGCGCCTCGAGCTGCTCGCAGACCGCGATCTTCTGGCCGGCGCGGACGAGCCGGGCGATGTACCCGTCCGCGGCGTGGTGGGGGATCCCCGCCATCGGCGCTCCCTGGCGCGCCGTCAGCGTGATCTGGAGAAGCCGGGCGGCGAGCTCGGCGTCCTCGAAGAAGGTCTCGTAGAAGTCGCCGAGACGGAACAGGAGCAGGTGGTCGGGATAGCGCGTTTTCAACTCTTGGTATTGCCGCATCATCGGCGTGAGATCGGCCTGATCAACCAACGAGACGCCCCTTCAGACGCTCGTACGACGCCTCGAGAGGCTCCGGGTGAACGCGCACGTCGCCCACGACCGGCATGAAGTTGGTGTCCCCGTTCCACCGGGGTACCACATGGACATGCAAGTGATCGAGAATGCCGGCGCCGGCGACGCGACCCTGATTGAGTCCGACGTTGAAGCCCTCGGCCCGGTACTCGACGCTGAGAATGGATGTGGCCAGGGTGACCAGCTCCATGGCGCCCGCGATCTCGTCCGCCGTCGCGTCCACGAGCGTTCCGACGTGGCGGTTCAGGACGGCCATCAGGTGGCCGGGCGCGTACGGATAAAGGTTGAGGATCAGGAAAGCCCGGGGTCGGCGCACGAGAACGAGGTTCTTTCTGTCATCGGATCCGGAGAGGGCTTCGCAGAACACGCATCCGGTGGGCGTCTTGGTGGCACCGATGTAGGCCATCCGCCAGGGCGCCCAGAGACGTTTCACACCGCCTTGAGGGGCCTCAGCCGTTGACGAGCTCGCGCAGTCGCTTCCCCACCTTGAAGAACGGCACTCGCTTCTGCGGGACGTCCACGCTCGACCCGGTTTTGGGATTCCGACCCTTTCGAGAGTTCCGGTGACGAATCCGGAAGCTCCCGAAGCCCCGCAGCTCGACCTTGTCGCCCTTCGACAGCGCGTCGGTGATGTTGTCGAAGATCGTGTTGACGATTGTTTCGGTCTCCTTCTTGGTCAGGCTCGAGATCTTCGAAACCTCGTCGATCAGGTCGGCTTTGGTCATCGTTTACTCCCGTCGAAATTCCGGGGTGACCCGGGCTCGAACTCAAAGAGCAACCTAGCACGCTGCCGACGATAATGTCAACCATCGTAAGGGGTTAGGAGCCATCTGGCGGTCACTCCCATCACGAGCGCTGGCTGTCCCCAGAAATGTCGCCGCGACGCTGTGTTGGCTACCGACTGTGCCGGGATCGGTCCAGAGAGCGTTGTGATTTTCTCCCATTGAACCAAATCCTTGGCTTGCGGTACCTCGTACGGGGCTTGAGCGTTTGACGCCAATCGCGACTCTCAATCCATCAGATACAGAGGGGTCTTGAAGACCAGCAACCCGGGCGGCAGGCTCGTCCACGCCCCGAGATCGAGGTGGTTCCGCAAGAGCTCCATGATCGACAGTCGCCGACGCGGGCCGATGACCTTGGGGGGCGTAGAAAGCCCGGCGAGCATCGCGGCGCCGTCGAGGGCTTCCTCGAGGCCACCGAGGGCATCCACCATGTTCAGGGCCTTCGCCTGGACGCCGGAGACGATCCGCCCGTCTGCGAAGGCGAGGACCTGAGCGCGGTCGAGTTTCCGGCCGGCCGCGACCGCATTGATGAATTGTGCGTGGACGTCCTGTAGCATCGCCTCCAGAATGCCGCGCTCCTCGGTCGTCATCGAGCGGGCAAAGTTGCCGATGTCCTTGAACCGGCCGGCCTTCACGACCACGAAGTCGACCCCCACCTTCTTCATCAACCCGTCAAGGTTCGCGAGCCGCATGATCACGCCGATCGAGCCGGTGAGCGTGCCGGGGTTGGCATAGATCTTGTCGGCGGCGACCGCAACGTAGTAGCCGCCCGACGCGGCGACGGCGCCGAGCGACGCGACCACCGGCTTGCCCGACTCGCGCAGCCGCGTGAGGGCCGCGTGCAGCTCCTGGGTGGGAGCGACCACGCCGCCGGGACTGTTGATCCTGATCACCACGGCCTTGACCAGAGGGTTGTCGCGATGGGCACGGAGCTCGCGGACGAGCTCGTCCACATCGATGATGGGCCCGTCGAGCTCCACGAGGGCGATGCGCGCGCCGAAGAGCGGCCCGCCCCCGGGAGCCAGCGTCACCGACAGGGCGGCCACAAAGAGAGCGGCGACTGCCAGATAGATCGCCAGCGCGGCGACGACGACGGTACGTCGACGGACCGGTCTATTGCTCGTCTTCGTAGTCGTAGTCGTCACGGTGCTTGCCGCCGCGTCGGCCGCGACGTCCACCGCCCCGCTCTCCCTCCGTCTCCTTCGGCGGCTCGATGGCGTGCGCCAGCTCCTTCAGGGACAGGCCGATGCGCCGCTCGTTGGCGTCCACGCGAATGACCAGCAGCGTCAGCTCGTCACCGACGCTGACCAGCTCGTCGGGCCGGCCGATCGGGCGGCTGGACATCTGTGAGATGTGGAGCAGCCCGTCCACGCCAGGCTCCAGCTCGACGAACGCGCCGAAGTCGGTGAGGCGCACGATCTTCCCGGTGACCCGTGAGCCCATGGGGTAGCGCTGCGCGACCGTGGTCCACGGATCGGGCTGGACTTGCTTGAGCCCGAGCGAGATCCGCTTGTTCTCACGGTCGAGGTTCAGGATCTGGGTCTCGAGCTCCTGCCCCTTCTTGAGGATCTCGGAGGGATGACCGACGTTCCGGGTCCAGGACATGTCCGAGATGTGCAGCAGCCCGTCGACCCCCGGCTCGAGCTCGATGAACGCACCGAAATCGGTGAGGTTCCGCACCCGCCCGGTCACCCGCGCGCCGGGCCGGTAACGCTCCTCGATGGTCGCCCACGGATCGGGCTCCACCTGCTTCATGCCGAGCGAGATCCGCTTGGCGGCGCGGTTCACGTCGAGCACGATCACCTCGACGTCGTCGCCCACATTGACGAGCTTCGAGGGATGGCGCACGCGCCGGGTCCACGACATTTCCGACACGTGCACGAGTCCCTCGACGCCGGGCTCGAGCTCGATGAACGCGCCGTAGTTCGTGAGGCTCACGACCTTGCCGCGGGTCTTGGTGCCGGCCGCGTACGTCTTCTCGACGCGCTCCCACGGATCCGACGGCAGGACGACGACCTCGACCTGGTCGCCGACCTGGAAGATCTCCGAGGGATGGCCGACGCGGCCCCAGCTCATATCGGTCACGTGCAGGAGGCCGTCGATCCCGCCGAGGTCGATGAACGCCCCGTAGTCCGTGATGTTCTTGACCGTGCCCGTGAGCGCCATCCCCTCCGCCAGCACCTGCAGGGTGTGCTTCTTCTTCTCCTCGCGCTCCTCCTCGAGGACCGAGCGGCGCGACAGCACGACGTTGCCGCGGCGGCGGTTGAGCTTGATGACCTTGGACCGGATCGTCTGGCCGACCATGGAGGCCAGGTTCTTCACCGGGCGGAGGTCCACCTGGGAGCCCGGCAGGAACGCCTTGACCCCAACGTCGACGGCGAGGCCGCCCTTGACGACCTCGACCACCCGGCCTTCCACCGGCGCGCCCTTCTCGTAGGCCTGGGTGATGGCGTCCCAGACCTTGATCTTGTCGGCCTTGTCCTTGGAGAGGACGATCAGCCCCTCGGAGTCCTCCTTGGCCTCGAGGTAGACCTCGATCTCTTCGCCCACCTTCGGCAGGGTGCCGTGCCGGTGGAACTCCTCGATCGGGATCGACCCTTCGCTCTTGTAGCCGACGTCGACGAGGACCTCGCTCGAGCCGACGTGGACCACACGGCCGCGGACGACTTCGCCCTCCTCGAACTCGGTCACGCCGTTCTGGTACCAGTCCTCCATGCGTTCCTCGGCCGCTTCACCGCCCTCCCCGCGCGGTCCGCCGAGGTACTGCCGTGGTTCATCCTTCTTCATACCGCCCGTTCCTCCAGTCATTTTATTTGCTCCGAACTGCGTACGGCGCGGACCAGCGCTTCTCGGCGCCGTCCGCGCTACCGTCCCGAAGCCGCGCGATCGCTGCCATCATCTCGCGACTGGCAACCTCGTACTGCTGCTTACGATCGGCGCCGTGCTCGGCCTCGAATCGGAGCGCCGGGCCGAACGTGACCGTCACCTTCGCGGGACGCGGAAAGGTCCGACCCCGGGGCCACGCACGACCGGAGCCCCTCACGTACACCGGGACCACGGACGCGCCGCTCAACACCGCCAGCATGCCGGCCCCCGCCTTGGCCGGCCGGATGACGCCCTCGTCGCCACGCGTGCCCTCCGGGAAGATCAACAGGGCTCTGCCCTCCTCCAGCACTCGCATCGCGGTCCGCAGCGCTGCCGGATCCGCCCCGTCGCGCCGGACCGGGCGCGCGTTGAGCCGGCGCATCAACCCACCGAACAGGGGAAACTGGAACAGCTCCACCTTGGCCAGAAAGATCAGCTGTCGGCGCGCGGCGGCGCCGATCAGCGGCGGGTCCAGTAGGCTCGAGTGGTTCGCGACCAGCAACACCGGCCCGGTCGCCGGTATGTTGTCGCGTCCCTGCGACTCCAGCCGGAACATCGCCCGCGCGAGCGCCACCACGGGGATCCTCATGACCGTGTAGAGGCGGTTCACGCGCGTGGCGGGGGTCCGCTTTGCCGCGCCGCCGCGGTACCGGTTGATCGACGCGAGCAGACGCTCCACGACCTGGTCGGACGTGAGGTCGGACGTGTCGAGCTCGATCGAGTCCGGAGCCCTCCGGAGCGGTGCCAGCGCCCGGGTCTCGTCCTGGGTGTCCCGCGCGCGGAGCTCCGTCGTGATCGCGTCCAGCGGAACCGGCGTCCCCGCCGCCGCCAGCTCGGCCTGCCGGCGCCGCGCCCGCGCGTCGAGCGAGGCGGTCAGGAAGAACTTCACCTCGGCCTCCGGGCACACGACCGTTCCGGTGTCGCGCCCCTCGAGGACCACGCCACCCGCCTTCGCCAGCTGCCGCTGGAGCGGCGTGACCTTCGCGCGCACCGACGCGAACGTCGTGATGTCCGACGTGACCCGGGCGACCTCCCGGCTCCGGATAGGGTCGGTCACGTCCTCGCCGTCGAGATAGACGTGCCCGGCCGCCACCACGATCGAGCGGTGCGCCAGATGGTCCCGGAGCTCGGGACCCTCGCGCGCCGGGACGCCGGCCCGCATGACGCTCAGGGCCAGGGCGCGGTACATGGCGCCGGTCGGCACCAGCGTGTAGCCAAGCCGCTCGGCCAAGAGTCGGGCCGCGGTGCTCTTGCCCGCGCCCGCCGGGCCGTCGATCGTGATCACCGCCGGCTTCCTGCGTGGCATCAGTCTTCTGCCAGGACCACCGGCGTTCCGGCTAGGGCATTGAGCGTGGCCGCGAACTGCGGAAACGAGGTGGCGACGCACGCCGTATCCTCGATGACCGTTTCGCCCTCGGCGACCAGGCCGGCGACGGCGAGCGCCATCGCGACGCGATGATCGCCGCCGCTCGTCACGCGTGCGCCGCGGAAGCGCTGGGGCCCTGTGATCGTCATGCCGTCGGGCCGCTCCTGGACGCCGACGCCCATCTTGTCGAGCTCGCGCGCGAGGGCCGCGATCCGATCGGACTCCTTCACCCTGAGCTCCGCGGCATCGCCGATCGAGGTGACGCCGCGAGCGCACGCGGCCGCGATCGCGAGCGCCGGGATCTCGTCGATGAGTCGCGGGATGAGCGCGCCGCCGATCGAGGTGCCCGCGAGCTCCGACGCCGACACCCACAGATCGGCCGCCGGCTCCGCCTCGTCGGCGGTCGGCGTAGGCTCGATCCGGATGCGCGCCCTCATCGCCTCGAGGACGTCCAGCACGCCCGTGCGAGTCGGGTTCACGCCCACCCGATGGATGGTCACGCCGGGGTCACCGATCAGCGTCGCGGCGACGAGCAGGAATGCCGCCGACGAGATGTCGCCGGGCACCGAGACGCTCGTGCCGCGGAGATCGCCCGGCGTCAGCGTGACCGACCGCTCGTCGGTCTGGAGCTGCGCCCCGAACTGTCGCAGCATTCGCTCGGAGTGGTCGCGTGACGGCGCCGGCTCGCTGACCGACACCGGACCGTCGGCGTAGAGCCCGGCCAGCAGCACCGCCGATTTGACCTGGGCCGACGCGACGAGCGAATCGTGAGTGATCGCGCGGAGCGGCCGGGTCCCCTTCACCGCCAGGGGCAGCTTGCTCCCGCCGGACCGGCCGACCACCGCCGCACCCATCCGGCGCAGCGGCTCGGCGACACGCCCCATGGGACGGCTTCGCAGCGACTCGTCGCCCGTCAGCATCGTCCAGAAGGGCTGACCCGCGAGGACACCCAGCAGCAGGCGCGCCGAGGTGCCGGAGTTGCCGCAGTCGATGACATCGCCGGCCTCGTGCAGCCCGTGGCGGCCGGCGCCGTCGATCCGATAGTGACCCGGCCCCTTGCGCGTGACCGCGGCGCCCAGGGCCTGGACCGCCGTGATCGTCCGGAGGCAATCTTCCGCCTCGAGGTACCCGTGGATCTCCGTGGCCCCTTCGGCGAGCGCGCCCAGAAGCGCAGCGCGATGCGAGACGGACTTGTCGCCCGGTACGTCGGCCGAGCCGGCGAGCCGCGACACCGGACGGACGCGGAACTTCACCGCAAGGCCTCGCGCGTCGCCTTGATCCGTGCCAGCGCCGCGCGGAGCGCCTCGGGGGCGCCGGCGTCGATGGCGTGCCGGAGGTCGGCGAGGGCCTGCTGGAACGCCTCGACGCTCGCCGCCAGCGCATCGCGGTTCGCCAGGAAGATCTCGGTCCACATCTCTGGATCACCGGCCGCGATGCGCGTGGTATCCCGGAACCCGCGGGCCGCCAGCTCGAGCGCCGCCGGCTCGACGCGGCCCGCGCCGTCGACCAGGGCGCAGGCGATCAGGTGCGGCAGATGGCTGATCGCCGCCACGGCGCGGTCGTGCGTCTCGGGATCCAGCGAGCTCACGCGCGCGCCCAGCGCCTCCCAGAACTCCGTGACCTTCTTGACCGCGCCGAGCTCGGTCCCCTCCGTGGGCGTCACGACGACCGTGGCGCCGCGGAACAGATCGGCGCGGGCGACCCGGTAGCCGCTCTGCTCCGAACCCGCGAGCGGATGGCTGCCCACGAAGGCCAGCGGCCGCGCGGCGGCGAGCCGTTCGGCCGTGCGCACGATATTGCGCTTCGTCGACCCGACGTCGGTGGTCACGCTCCCGTCGGGCGCGGCGCGCCACACGCGCTCGAGGAGTCCTTCGATCGCCAGGACGGGCGCCGCCAGCAGCACGAAGTCTGCCCCGCGCACGCCCGTCGCGAGATCGGTCGTCGCCGCGTCGAGCGTCCCATCGTCCAGCGCGGGCCGGAGCCGAGCCTCATCACGTCCGACGCCGACGAGCCGACGGGCGAGCCCGCCGGCCCGCGCCGCTTTGGCCACGGAGCCGCCCAGCAGGCCGACGCCGACGATCGCGAGTTCTCGGATCACTCGGAGGTCTTCCCGAGAACCATGCGGAGCGCCTTCACGAGCTTGCGGTTCTCCTCGGGGGTTCCGACGGTGATCCGAAACGCGGTCTCCAGCCCGAAGGGCGTCATCGGGCGCACGATCACGCCCTGGTGGAGAAGCTTCTGGTAGATGTCGGCCGCGTTGCGACCGACGTCGACCAGGATGAAGTTCGCGCGTGACGGCACGTACTGGAGCCCGATGCGCTTGAACTCGTCGTAGAGGAAATGCCGGCCGGCCTCGATCATCCGAACGCACTCGAGGATGTGCGCCTCGTCGTCGATGGCCGCGAGGGCCGCGACCTGTGCCAGCGAGTTCACGTTGAACGGCTGGCGGATCCGGTTCATCAGGGCGATCGCATCCGCGTCGGCGATACCGTACCCCACCCGCAGCCCGGCCAGGCTCGCGGCCTTCGAGAAGGTGCGGAGCACGACGACCTTCCTCCCCTGCTTGACGTACGCGAGGGTGTCGGGGAAGTCGGAGCCCATCGCGAACTCAAGGTACGCCTCGTCGAACATGACGATCGTGCGCTCGGGGACCCGCGACATGAAGTGCTCGACCTCGTCTCGCGTGACGATCGTGGCGGTCGGGTTGTTCGGGTTCGCCACGAACACGATCTTCGTCATCGGCGTGATCGCCCGCGCCATCGCGTCGAGATCCAGCCGGAAATCCTTCAGCATCACCATGACGCGCACGCCGCCGGCGGCCTGGACGATCATCGGGTACACGACGAACGAGGGATGGGGCACCACCGCCTCGTCTCCCGGACGCAGGAAGGACCGGACCAGCAGCTCGATGAGTTCGTTCGAGCCGTTGCCGAGCACGACCTGATCGGGCATCACCCCGTGCTTCTTGGCCAGCGCCTGCCGGAGGTAGAAGCCGCTCCCGTCCGGATACCGGTCCAGGGAGCTCAACGCGGCGATGATCGCCTTCTGGACGCGGTCGGACGGCGGCAAGGGGTTCTCGTTCGACGCGAGCTTGATCGGGTTGGAGATCATGAGCTCCCGTTCGAGCTCCTCGATCGGCTTGCCGGGCTCGTAGGGCGCGATGCCCAGGATGTGTTCGTTCGCGAGCGACTCCCACTGCGTTGGCATGCTCTCTCCTTTTAGAGGGCCGGATACGATCCGAGGACCTTCAGGAAGAGGGTCCGCTCGCCGATTTCGCGCAGTGCCGACGAGACGTGGGGCGTGGCGCGATGGCCCTCGAGGTCCACGAAGATCACGTACTCCCAGGGCCGCTGCTTGGCCGGACGCGATTCGATCTTCGTGAGGTTGATCCCGAGCCGTGCCAGCGGTTCGAGGATCCGATACAGCGTACCCGGTTCATTGCGCATCGCGAACAGAATCGATGTCTTGTCGCGTCCCGTCGGGCCGCTCGGATGGTGGCCCACGACCAGGAAGCGGGTCGAGTTGTGGGGATTGTCCTCGACGCGCGCCCTGAGAATCGGCACGCCGTAGAGCTCGCCCGCCAGCGCGGAGGCGATCGCGGCGATCGTGGCGTCCCCGGCCGCCATCTCGGCGGCCAGAGCCGTGGACAGCACCTCCTCGGTGGGCACGTCGGGCAGGTGCTCCGCGAGCCACGCGCGGCACTGCGCCAGCCCCTGCGGGTGCGACAGCACGCGCTTGACCTCCGAGAGCTCCCCCGCGCGCGACAGCAGCTGCTGGGAGATGTCCAGACGCAGCTCCCCGCAGATGACCACGTCCGAGTCGATCAGCCGGTCGAGCGTGACGTTCACGGCACCCTCGGTGCTGTTCTCCACCGGCACCACGCCGAAGTCGGCCCGCCGCCGCTCGACCTCGTCGAACACCTCGGAGGTCGAACGCGCCGGTCGGTAGCTCACGGACGCGCCGAAGCGCTGGAGGGCGGCCTGGTGGGTGAAGGTGGCTTGCGGCCCGAGGTAGGCGACGGTCAGCGTCGACTCGAGGGCGCGGCACCCGGAGAGGATCTCGCGCCAGATGGCGACGACGGCCTCCGCGGGGAGCGGCCCCGCGCTCGCGGTCAAACGCCGGAGGACCTCCGCCTCACGCTCCGGCGCATACAGCGGCGCATCCTGCCTTCGTTTGAGGTCTCCGATCTGGAGGGCGGCCTCGGCGCGTTGGTTGAGGAGCTGGAGGATTCGGTTGTCGAGGTCATTGATCCTGGAACGCCAATCGTCCAGGTTCATAGGGACTCCCACTACTGCCGGGCTCTCGGGGTATCGCGCATTATAGGCCGCGGCCCACCCAAGAGCAAGTCAGCTCCCGCGGGGCACCGCGACGGCGGCGCGCAGCGCGCTTACCTCGCTCGCGGTCAACGGTCTCGACTCGCCGGGCCGGAGCGCCCCGAGGGCGACGGGCCCGAACGCGATCCGCCGGAGCTCCAGCACGCGATGACCCACGGCCTCACAGAAGCGCTTGACTTCATGCTTGCGGCCTTCCGCGAACGTGAGCCGCACCTGGCTCTCCCGTGTCCCGGCGCGCGTGAGCTCGATGGCCAACGGCCGCGCCGGCCCGTCGTCCAGCGTGACGCCGCCCCGCCACCGCGCGAGCGCGCTCCGGGAGACGCTCCCCTCGACGCGGGCGTCGTAGACGCGCGGCAGGGCATAGCGTGGGTGGAGGAGCCGGTGTGTGAGCGGGCCGTCGTTCGTCAGCAGGAGCGCGCCCTCGACGTCCCAGTCGAGGCGGCCCACCGGATACAGCCGTACCTCCCGCGCCACGAGGTCCGCGACGACCGGCCGTCCCTGCGGGTCGCTGAGGGTGGTGACGTAGCCGCGGGGCTTGTTGAGGAGCACGTACCGCTTCGCCTCGGCCGGCGGCAGGGGCCGCCCGTCGACCGTGATCCCGTCCAGCTGAGGATCGGCCAGGGTGGCGGGATTCCGCGTGACGACACCGTTGACGGCGACGTGGCCGTCGACGATCAGGCGATCACCGCCCCGTCGAGAGGTCAGCCCCGCCTGGGCCAGGATCTTGTTGAGTCGCAGCTTCGCCATGCTCGGCGACACCCGCCAGCTCTGGGATGATCAGCTCGCCCTCGACCTTCGGCAGATCGCCGACGTCCCGCAGGCCGAAGGCGACCAGGAACTCGCGGGTCGTCTCGAAGAGGTAGGGCCGGCCGGGCGCCTCCTTCCGGCCGGCTATTCGGACGAGCCGACGCTCGAGCAGGTTGTCGAGCACCGCGTCGGAGTTCACGCCGCGGACCGCGTCGATCTCGGGGCGCGACACGGGCTGCTTGTAGGCGATGATCGCCAGCGCCTCGAGCGCCGGACGTGACAGGCGCGCGCGCGTTCGGGCGCGGGCCAGCCGCACGAGCCAGGGAGCGACCTCGGGCCGGGTGACCATCCGGTAGCCGCCGCCGACCTCGACGATCTGGAGGCCCTGGCTCGACGCCTCGTAGCGCGCCCGGAGCTCGTCGATGAGTCGGCGCGCCTCATGCACATCGGGGAGGTCGAGGACCTCGCGGATGCGCTCGGCTTCCAGCGGCGTATCGGACGCGAACAGAAGCGCTTCGACGACGTCAGTTGGAGTCGGCACGGGTAGGCTCCCCATTCGGTAGGGCGGTCTGGCGTTCGATGACGATTTCCCCGAAGAGCTCCGTCTGCTGTGTCTTGATCCGACCCAGGCGGACCAGCTCGAGGACCGCGAGGAGCGACACC
Source organism: Candidatus Rokuibacteriota bacterium (assembly GCA_003221635.1). GTDB lineage: Bacteria > Methylomirabilota > Methylomirabilia > Rokubacteriales > CSP1-6 > AR31. The sequence continues at coordinate 27,928 of QHSR01000232.1, forward strand.
ACGATCTCGGAGCGCTGCCGATCACCCGCGGTGAGCGAGGAGAAGAGCAGCGACCAGGTATCGCGGAGAACCGAGAGGATCATCGTCATGCGTTCGAGCACCGACGGCGGGTTCGGCTCGACCTCGCGCGGCCGCTGTCGGCCCTGGTCCTCGATCAGCCTTCTCAGCGTCCGGTCGAGCAGGTGCACGCTGAGATCCTCGAGCGGCACCTCCTCGGGCGGCGGCAGCGTGCTGCCCGGACGGCCCCAGATCAGGCTCTGCTCGGCCTCCCGCGCGGCGAGCCACTCGCCCAGCGCCTTCACCCGCGCGTACTCGCGCAAGCGCGCCTCGAGCTCGAGGCGCAGCGACAGGCCGTCCTCGTCGAGTTGCTCGTCCTGCGTCTCGTCGGGCGGCACCAGGAGCTTGGACTTGAGGTAGATCAGCGTCGCGGCCATCACCAGATACATGCCCGCCGCCTCGAGGTCCCGGAATTCCATCGCCTCGAGGTGGGCCAGGTACTGGTCGGTGATGGTGCGCACGGGAAGGGCGGCCAGATCGATCTCGTTCGTGCGGCACAGGTGCAGGAGGAGGTCGAAGGGACCCTCGAAGCTCCCCACGCGGAGCGTGAGATCGCTCGAGGTGTCGAGAACGTTCGGCTGGTCGACGCTCATGGCGTCAGATGCACCGCCGCGCGGACGTCGTGCATCGTGGCCTGGGCGACACCGCGCGCGCGCCGCGACCCTTCGTGCAGGATCTCGACGATCCGGGCGGGCTTCTCCGCGAATACCTGCCGCCGCTCCCGGATCGCCGTCAGCGGTGGAAGCATGTGCTTGAGCAGCACGTCCTTGCAGTCGAGGCATCCGATCCCCGCCGTCCGGCAGCCGGTCGCGGCCCACTCCTGGTCGGCCGGCGGGGTGAAGATCTTGTGCAGGTCGAACACCGGGCAGATGTCGGGGTTGCCCGGGTCGGTGCGCCGCTTGCGCGCGGGGTCCGTCACCATCGGCCGCACCTTGCGGGTGATCGTCTCCGCGTCGTCGGCGAGATCGATCGTGTTGTTGTACGACTTCGACATCTTCCGTCCGTCGGTGCCCGGCACCTTCGGAATCTCGGTCAGCTTCACGTCCGGCTCCGGGAACACGTCGCCGAACGTGTTGTTGAAGCGCCGCGCCACTTCCCGCGTCAGCTCCACGTGGGGCGCCTGATCGATGCCGACCGGCACCCACCGCGGCTTGTACATCAGGATGTCCGCGGACTGCAGCAGCGGATACCCGAGCAGCCCGTACGAGGGCGACTCCAGGTGCTGCTGCTCGATGCGTTCGCGATAGGTCGGCACGCGCTCGAGCCAGGTCACCGGCGTGGTCATCGAGAACAGCAGGTGGAGCTCCGCGTGCTCGGGCACGAGCGACTGGATGAAGAGCGTGGCGCGCTCGGGATCGAGCCCCGCCCCGAGCCAGTCGGCGAGCATCTCGACGGTGTTGCCGGGGACGTCGGACGTGTCCAGGTCGTCGGTGAGCGCGTGCCAGTCGGCGACGAAGTAGTAGCAGTCCATGGTCTCTTGAAGCTTCACCCAGTTCACCAGGGCGCCCAGGTAGTTGCCGAGGTGCACCCGGCCGCTCGGCCGCATCCCCGACAGCACGCGGTCCTTCGCCCCTCTCGCCATCAGTGGCTTTCTCTCTCCTTGAGCTCCCACGCCTTCACGGAGCGGATGAACACATAGTACGCATAGAGGGCCGCCAGAAGGAAGCCAGGGCGCCCGTCGAGCCACCCGCCCTTGAACAGGTACATGGACAGGAATCGGCCCAGGGGCCGCAACACGAGGTCGCTCGCCCGCACGCGTGCGCCCGCCCTCACCCATTCCTCGGCGGCGAGCGTGGAGTAGCGGTCGGCGCGCGCCAGGAAGTCGGACGCGTCGCGATAGCTCCGGTGGACGAGCGGCCCCTCGAGGCGGCCGACGCTGCCCGTGACCGTGACCGACTCGTGGACGGCGCGCTCGCCGAACCGCGCAAGGCCTCGTCGAAAGAGCCGGAGCTGCCAGTCGGGCCAGAGACCGCCGTGGCGGATCCACCGCCCCCCGAAGATGTTGCGGCGGGGCGCCCGGTAGCCGTCGTGTGGCCCGTCCGCCGTCAGCACGCGACCGATCGCGTCGCGAAGGTCGGGAGACACCTCCTCGTCGGCGTCGAGGGACAGAAGCCAGTCGCCGCCGGCCTGCGCGAGACCGAAATTCTTCTGCGCGGCAAAGCCGGGCCAGGGCCGCACGATCACTCGGTCTGTGAACTCCCGGGCGATCTGCACGGTCTTGTCCTGCGACTCGGCGTCGACCACGATCAGCTCGTCCGCCCACGCCACGCTCTCCAGGCACGAGCGCAGCCGCTCCTCCTCGTTCAGCGTGACGACGACGACGGACAGGCGCGGGTGCGTCACCGAACGAGAATCTCCGCGACGGATCGGAAGACGGGCTCGCCGTCGAGCGATGCCATGGCGCCGCCGGGAGCCGTGAGCGTGCGGTGCACCTGCCGGTACGGCCCATTGCGCTCGGCCGAGGTGGGGCCGTAGAGCCCGACGCACGGCGTGCCGAGCGCCGCGGCCAGGTGCAGGGGCCCGGTGTCGCCGGCCACAACGACGCTCGCGCGGCGGAGCACGGCCAGAAGCTCGTCGAGGTTCGTCGGCGGCGCCAGGGCCGCGCGACCGGCCCGCTCCGTGCCCACGATCGCGCGCGCCTCTTCGAGCTCGCTCGGTCCCCAGACGACGAGCACGGCAGCGCCCGCATCGTCGATGAGCCGCCGCGCGAGGCCACGGAATTGGGCCAGCGGCCAGCGCTTGTCGGGCCGGCCGGCGCCGGGGTTGAGGACGACGAGCCGGTCCCGGGGCTTGAGGCCGGCGCCGGCCAGGAACTCGTCGATGCGTGCCCCGGCCCCACCGTCGGTCGGCAGCGGGAACTCGACCGTGCGCGCGCGCACCCCGAGCGGCTCCACGAGCGAGAGATAGCGGTCGACGACGTGCCGCGCCGAGACCGGCGGCGTCACGCGCTCGTTCGTGAAGAGCGTGTTCGCGGACTCACGACAGTGCGCCGCCGTGAAGCCGATGCGGAGCGGCGCCCGTGTCGCGGCGGTGATCACGCCACTCTTGACCAGCCCCTGAAGATCGATCGCCACGTCGAACCGGGAAGCGCGCAGATGGCGTCCGAGCTCGGACCGGAATGATCTCGCTCAATGCGGCGTTGTCGCGCAGCACCGCTGCTTCGCGACGCTCGACGATCCAGGTCAGGCGCGCCTGGGGAAGGCCGGCGTGCAGGGCCCCGGCAACGGGGAGCGTATGCACGACGTCACCGATCGACGAGAGCTTCACGAGCGCGATGTTCATCGAAACCGCGCGACGACTCGGGCGATCAGATCGCGCGTGGAATGGCCCTT
>QHSR01000243.1:0-38022 GCA_003221635.1 Candidatus Rokuibacteriota bacterium
GCACTCGAGCCTGGCGGTGGCCGGGCCACTGACATGGCGGGAATCGTCCACGCTGCGCGGGCTGAAGGCCCTTCCGGTAACGTTTTGAGGACGGCATACGTGATTACTCGAGCAGGAGGAGTGGGAGCTTGAGGTAGACGCACCCGGAGGTGACCGAGGTGACCGACTTTCTCACTTTCTAAGGGAGCAAGAATATGAAGTGAAGAGCGTAGGTTTCCTAGGAGGGTCACCTCCTCGCCCACCTGCCCACCCGACCCGTTCAACGAGGTCACAGCCAGTGGGCATCTGGTATTCAAACGTAGCCATTGACGGCAGCCTTCGCCCGTTTTTGGTTCCCGTCAATGCCGTGGTGGCTGGCCCGCACCAAGGTCGTGGGTGGTTCTGAGCCACGCTCGCTGCCGCGCCGATGAGCGATGGACAGCGATCCTGCCCATGCAACTCCAGGTTGGTGACCGGTTCACCGATGAGGAGGGCGAGTGGGAGGCCACACCAATCGTCCGTTCAGCGGACCGATGACCTCGAAGGATCGGCTAGCAGGGACATAGGCGTGCTCATCTTTGTCGTGGCCTGCACCCGTTGTCAATGAACCGTCAGGCCGGCCGGGGGCGCCGGGAACGACGGGACGGCGCCACCCACCTCAAAGGCGCCAATGTCAGGAGCCGCACCAGAATACGGCCACGCGGAGTCGAGGCTATTGAAGTTGTCGAGGATGAGGCCCCGATCCACACATGGACTCGCCGGGTCGAGGTGCAACGCCTTGTCAATGAACAGTGGGTTCGCGTTGATACTCTGCGCTTCTTGGCCAGTGCCCGTCCGGAACGCCGCGAACGTGCTGTAGGTCGTAGAGTTGTTCCAGCTCGAGGCGTAGTTCCCCGCCGCCGTCCCACAGTTGTAATCCGTCGTGACCGCGTTGGCGGGGCTGGCCTCGAACATCTGCGCCGCAACGGCCGTGGCGTTGTTGAAAATCCAGTAGGGTCCCGAACCGACCGAGGATGTCCCGCAGCTCATCGCCCAGTTTTCGTTACCGGCGACGCCGGTTCCGTCCATCGAATTATGGAACGCAAAGAGCGGACCCGATGGGCCTTTAAACCCGCATCCCCCAGCCGATCTGATGATTTTACAGGTGTTGCGAAAGTAGTAGGAGGGGCCGTAGGGGTTAGACGCCGGGCCTTTATCGGTGTACTCATTGCTCATGCAGGTATTGCCGCCTACCGTTCCGTTCCCGTCCTGCGTGATAACATTGCCCCACGCTCGCACATTTAGATTCGACCCCTTGAACTCGATCCCGTCGTCCATGTAGCCACTAACGGTGTTCCGCGCGATATCAACATTCGTCAGCACTTGAGCGCTGTCCTGAGAGAGCGCGTCCCGTGTGCCGTTGCCGACGATCGTGTTGTCAGCAAAGACACAGGTGTTGCAGGTAAACATCTGAATGCCTGTCCCCGGCCCGTTATAGGAAGGGCTCTGCAGGCAGCCGATGAGGTTCGGATGCCCGATGACGGTGTTATTGAGAACGTAGACGTGATTGGCACTTCCGAAGTTAGTGATCTGAATACCTGCGTCTTCCAGGTGCGTCGCGCCAGGGCCGTCGGCGCAGAGCCGTGAAAAGCCCTGAATTGTATTACCAGTGATACGTAGATCATGATTGCCATTCCCGGTCAGGATGCCGGTGAAATCCGATGGCCCGAGGATGAAGTTCTTGAGAACGGCGAAGTTGGCGTTGAGGGCGATGTTCTGCGTCGTCCCAAGGCCCGAGATGGTCGCTACGCCACCACCGTCGAGGATGATCCAAGCCCCGGCGTTGCCTGAGCGTGAGAACGTAAAGGACGCGTAGGAACCAGCAGCCCAGTTCAACGTATCACCGGGGTTCGCCGCCGCGAGCGCCGTCGCCTGCGAAGCGTTGTCGGTGATGTTGCGCGTCACGCCGCTGCCGGTCGGCGGGGTGTGGCTCAACGTCGAGACCGTGCTAAGAGCGGGTTGACCACCCGAGACACCATCGGGGTCCGTCCATGTGACCTGCACGTCGTAGGACGTGTTCGCCGTGAGCCCGACGACAGCCCCGCGTGCTTGGTTCACGTTCGGATTGGGGACTCCTGCAATCACGACTCGGCGGTCGATGAAGGGCGTATAGGCGTTCTTGAAGGCCCCTGAGCCGGTCACGCGGTACTGGACCGCGACCGTGGCGTTGGCGTTGGCATCCCCCGTAAACTGTGCCGTCACGCTGATCGACTCGAAGGTCGCAGCGAGCGTCACTACGCCTGGCGTGATGGCGTTCTGCGCCCACGCCGGCGTGGCGAGCAGCACCACGAACGCAAGAAGAACGAGTGTTTTCATTGACCGACTCCAACAGGCTACGCCCTGAGGCCGCCGTCGCCTTGTACGTGCTTCGCGGCGCCGTCGCGGACTCGGGGTCGCCTGTGTTGAACGAGGCACTCACCCCAGTGGTGTTAAGACGAGGTCGATCGCCGAAATGTCGATGGGGCTCACAATTCGTTCACAAGAAGCCCTTCGGAGATGGCTCATTCGTGCCTCCCCGTGCACATGTGTGTACAGCGGACGGTCGGGCGCGACCGTACGTCGGCGGCATCCTGGCCGGGAGCGTGCCCGGCTGACGCTAGTGTTGGATCAGTGGTAGGTCGGGGAGTCTACGGGAGGAGCACGAGGAGAGGCGGCGGGGCGACGCGGCGCTCGGTAGGCTTCTTGTTTCGGCATCTCGACGCGCGCGATAGGCACCCATAGCGGGAGCTCGGCATCGACGAGTGGCGCTTCCTCGACGGCGGACGCGGTAGCGATGGTGACGACAGCGTCGTCAAAATCGCCATCATCCCAGTAGCCCGCGATCCAGGCAGGGTCGGGCGGATCGGCGAACGCGAGCGTCGGGAGGCCGACGAGCAGAGCCCCGATGAGCAACGCGAAGACGCGACGCGCGAGCAGCACAATACATGGTCGCCCGTCTTCCTCGTCAGAGTCAAGAACGACATTCGAGGAAGAACGACATTCCAATGCTCCACCCGCGCGACATAGGCAGCGGTTCGGTAAGCCCCGTCGCCAAAGGTAAGTTCACGACCCTTTCAAGGCCGAGATCGCTTGGCTCGAGAAATTCGGGTCGCACGATCGTAGGTGGCACCGGAAGATGGCGCCTGCTACCTAAGTCCGCGCCACCGTTGGCTGTGGGCTCGCCCCTCTCAAGGCTCCGGCCGTCGCCGTTCGTCTCGCCTCGCGCGTGCCGGCGCCTCCTGGCGCGCGCCTCGCTGGGCGACATCCCTCTCTCCGCCTGACCGTTCTCCGCGCCGATCCGTCACACCGATCGTAGGGAGAAATCTCTGATCGGGGGTCTGTCGTCTGGATACGGAGGACCTTCACGAAGATCGCCATGGGGGCATCCGTAGGCGCCGCTTTGCGATCGGGCACAGGAGGGTTCCGTGAGTTCTCATCGAGTCGACGCAGACGCAGCGAACAGGCCGCTGGCACAAAACGTTCGAGGCCGTCATCTTCCCGAGCAGCCGCTTGTCGATGACAGCCCGCAGATGCGGGCGATTCTGACGATCATCGAGAAGGTAGCGGACACCGATACGACGGTCGTGGTCCGTGGGGAAAGCGGCGTGGGGAAGGACCTCGTCGCCCGGGCCATCCATATCCGGTCGGCCCGGCGCGACGATCCGTTCGTCAAGGTCAACTGTGCCGCGATCCCGCCGGGGCTACTCGAGTCCGAGCTCTTCGGCCACGAGAAGGGGGCCTTCACCGGCGCTCACCGGCGCAAGCCGGGGCAGTTCGAGTACGCGACCAAGGGCACGATTTACCTGGATGAGATCGCGGAGCTGCCGCTAGCCCTCCAAATCGCGCGCCGCGGGGCGCGAGAAGCCGAGCGCAAAGCCCTCGTGGAAGTGCTCGAGCGCGTGCAGGGGAATCGGGTGGAGGCGGCTCGTGTTCTCAAGGTCAGCTACAAGACGCTGCTCAACAAGATCGCCGAGGGTGAGCTGACGCGGCCGTCGCGTGGTCGAAGGCCGTAAAGGAGAATCGCGGTGCGCATCGTCGGCCTCACCTGTCTCGTGTTCGTCACGGCCCTCTTGGCTAATGTCGCGGGGGCGCAGGAACGCCTGACGCAGCTGACCCTCGCCGAGGCGATTCGCATGGCGCTCGAGCGCAACGCCACGCTGCAGGCCAAGCAGCTCGAGCTTCAATCGACCCACGCGAACGAGATTACGGCGGCGCTGAGGCCCAATCCAACGGCGACATACCTCGCTGAACAGTTCGGCGCACCAGGATCACCGCAATACACCATCTCCTTGGGCCAGACCATCGAAACCGGCGGCAAACGCGGACGACGAATCGAGAGTGCTCGCGCCGCCACCCGGGTCACCAGTTACGAACTCGAGGATGTCCGGCGCCAGGTCATCTTTCAGATCAAGAAGGCCTTCAGCGATGCGTTGATAGCACAAGCGAGCGAGGCACTTGCCACGGCAAACCTGGCGACGCTGGACGAGTTAGAGCGCATCCAGCGGTTCCGGGCTGAGCGCGGCGACATCTCCAAGCTCGAACTCACTCGGATCCAGCTTCAGCGATTCGCCTTCGAGCGCGACGCTGCGGACGCCGCCCAGGCGATCCAGGCGGCAAAATCGTGCTGCGCAGCGTCATCGGGGCCGAAATGTTCACCGAGGCCTTCAGCATTGTGGGCGAGCTCACCTTTCGCGACGTTCCCATCAAGCGAGAAGATCTCTACCGACTGGCCGTGATGAACCGCCCAGACCTCCGCGCGGCCCAGGCGGCGTTCGAGAAGGCGAGGGCGGACGTGAATCTGGCTCGCGCGAACGCATGGTAGGATGTCACACCTCAGCTCGAATACCAGCGGATTCAAAATGACAACACGATCGGATTCGGGATCAGTATGCCGATTCGAATCTTCGATCGGAATCAAGGAGAGATCGCGCGGACAAAGGCCGAAGTCCAGCGCGTGAGTGCGGTGAGCCGAGTGGTTGGGCTTCAAGCTCTCGCCGAGGTTGACACGGCCTTGTCGACCGCGATGACGGAGCGGGAAAAGGTTCGTCGGCTCCGAGAGGTCTATCTTCCAAAGGCTAGGCAAGCCAGAGACACTGTTGAATTCGCTTACCGCCAAGGCGGCCTGAGTGTCCTCGATTTCCTTGAGGCGCAACGTTCGTATCGTAAAACGGCCCTCGCAGAGATTCAAGCATTAGGAAACTTCGAAAGCGCTCTGAACCAGCTCGAGTCCGCGGTCGGGGGATCTCTCGAGGGGCAGCAGTCCCGCCCTCTGCGTTGAGACTGTGACCGAGTCGGTTGGTATCCCTCTCTCGGAACTGGACGAGCTGCACTTCACGGTCGTACTCCAGGGCTTGGTTGAGGGTCTGCGTCTGGAGCTCGAGCGTCATTAGGTCAGGTGAGGACCCGTCCTCTCAAGGCTCTGACGCTTGACCGAGGCGCGGGCCGGGCGCACTATCGCCCCGGTGGTGCCGGCTCGGCCATCGTCGGTGACTCATGGATCAAGCGCTCAGCGACGTCACGGTGCTCGACCTCGGGCAGGTCATCGCCATGCCCTTCTGCACCATGCTGCTCGCCGACCTGGGCGCCCGCGTGATCAAGGTCGAGTCGCGGGAGCGCGGGCGAGAGCGCGTGTCGCTGGGGGTGAAGCGCAAGCGCCACGGCGTCGAGGAGCGGGTGCCGGCCGCGCAGTATCGAGAGCGTAACAAGCTCGGCATCACGCTCGAGCTCAAGACGCCAACGGGGATCGAGCTCTTCAAGCAGCTGGTCCGCCATGCGGACGTGGTGACCGAGAACTTCAGCGTGGGCACGATGGAGCGCCTGGGGCTCGGGTACGAGGACCTGAGAAGCGTGAAGCCCGACATCATCTACGCCTCGATCACCGCGTTCGGCCAGCATGGTCCGTACGCGACCCAGCGGGGCTACGACATCCTGGCGCAGGCGATCAGCGGGTACATGAGCATCACCGGCTCTCCGGACCAGCCGCCCACGCGGTCGGGCCAGTCGATCTCGGACTACTATGCCGGCATGCTCTGCGCCTTCAGCATCGTGTCCGCCCTGCACTACCGCCAGCGCACCGGCACGGGGCAGCGCATCGACCTGGCGCTGCTCGACAGCCTGCTGGTCGCGCTCGATAACCTCGGCGAGCGCTACACCGTCGGCGGCGAAATTCTCACCCGGGCGGGTAACGTCTCGTTCAGCGGGTCGAGCTCGGGCGTCTATCCGACGAGCGACGGCCACGTGGCGATCGCCGCCGGGGCGAGCGACGCGGTGTGGCGCCGGTTCTGCGAGATCATCGGCCGCGTCGACCTCACGCGCGATCCCGGATTCGCCACCGCGGCGGCTCGGCGCGATCGCCGGGACCAGATCGCTGCCCTCATCCAGGGCTGGACGAGTCAGCGTCCCAAGGCGGAGGTGGTCCGCACGCTGGCGACTGGCGGCGTCCCTGCGGCGCCGGTCAACAACGTGGCCGAGATGGTCGCCGACCCTCAGGTGCGGGCTCGCGAGATGTTCCTGGAGCTCGACCATCCCACCTACGGACCCCTGAAGACGACCGGGACGCCCCTCAAGCTCTCCGAGACGCCGGGCCGTGTCCGCTGGCTGGCTCCCCAGCCCGGCGAGCACAACGAGGAAGTCTTCGTCGGCCTCCTCGGTCACTCCCGGGACGATCTCGCGCGGTGGCGCGCCGAAGGGGTCATCTAGCGCGGTCAGCGGAGGGGCACGAAGATCGAGACGCGAGGCTCGGGGCCGACTTCGCGCGTCACGTGACCCTGGCCGGTGAGGTCCTCCGCGATGAGGATGTCGCCCGGGCCGAGGCGGCGTACCGTGCCATCGCCGATCTCGATGTCCACCGCGCCGGAGAGCGTGAACACGGCGGCGCGCCCGGGCGCGTGGTGCCAGGGGTTGGATCGGCTCGCGTCGAAGCGGCGGATGACGATGCCGCTGCCCGGAATCAGCTCCGCGCTCTCCGACTTGTCGCCGCGCGGCTCGAAACGCGGGACGACGTCCTCGAAGTGCGACTTGCCGTCGGGGCCCGTGTGGATGCGGATGATGGCCATGTGATCTCCGAGTCGGAATGCGGGTTGAGGGCGTGATCTCGTCACCGGGAGCTCACGGCCAGCTCGTGGAGCTCCTGAAGATGCGCCGCATCATGGTTCCGGGCGACGAGGACGATGTCGTCGAAGCCGAGCTCACGCAGGCGATGCAGCCGCGCGCGAGCGTTGTCCCGGGGGCATTTGAGATCGCACGGATCGTCGGGCCCGTCCGGGCTCGGCCGGTCGCTCGCCAGATGCACGACCACGTTGGTGACGACGGCACGCCGACCGCCCAGGTCGCGGAACCGCACGACACCCTCGCGCAGCAGTCGCCAGCTGCTCCGGGCGCCGGACCCCACCCAGCCGTCGAACTCGCGGGCCGCCCGCTCGATCCACCGCGAGCCCGCCCACGAGCCGATCAGCACGGGTGGGCCGCCGAGGGCCGCGGGCCAGACGGGCTCCAGCGAGGCTCGGTCCACTCGCTCGCCCGCCCAGAGCCGCCGCATGATCGAAAGCGACTCGTCGAGCCGACGGAAGCGCGAGGCGAAGTCGAGGCCGAGCGCCTCGAAATCCGCGGTGGTCGATCCGGCTCCCACGCCGAGCCGCAGCCGCCCGCCGGACACCAGATGCGTGGTCAGCACGCGCTGGGCAAGCTCCACCGGATTTCGCAACGGGACCTGCAGGACTCCCGTCCCCAGCTCGACGTGGCGGGTCACGGTAGCCGCGACGGACAGCGCGGTGAGCGGGTCCGCCAGAAGGAAGCCGCGGCCGATGGCATCGAATGCCCAGATGCTTTCGAAGCCGGCCGCTTCGATCCGCCGGGCGGCGCCCGCAAGACTCTCGGCCTCCAGCGCGGGCCCACTTCGCCCCCCGGAGGGCAGGATGATCCCGAAACGCGTCACGGTTCTCTCGAGGCTCCGAGGGCAAGATATGCCAAAGCCGCGGGAAAGACGAGCCCAGTTGCGATAGTATGGCTGTCCACTGGGAGATCGAACCCGAATAGGAGAACGATATGCGCTTCGGTCTGTTCACGAGCATGGGCGGCCAGACTTGGTCGGGCGTGCTGGATCTCTGGCGGCACCTCGAGGCGACCGGGTGGGACATCGCCTGCGTCACCGACCACTTCTTGCCGAACACGAAGGAGCGCGAGGGCGCCATGCTCGAGTCGTGGAGCACCCTCAGTGCGCTGGCGGCCCTGGTGCCACGCCTCCGCGTCGGCACCATCGTGCTGGGTAACACGTATCGCCATCCGGCGGTGGTGGCGAAGATGGCCGCGCAGGTCGACATCATTTCCGGCGGCCGCCTCCTGCTGGGCCTCGGCGCGGGCTGGCAGCAGAACGAGCACGAGGCCTACGGCATCCCCTTCTACACGCTGCGCGAGCGGCTCGAGCGCCTGGACGAGGCCTGTCAGGTGATCCGGTCGCTGTGGACCGAGCGGCGCGCCACCTTCGAGGGGCGCTACTACCAGCTCTCCGACGCCCCGCTCGATCCCAAGCCCGTCCAGACGCCGCACCCCGAGCTGATGATCGGCGGCGGGGGCGAGCGCGTCACCTTGCGTATCGTCGCCAAGCACGCGGATCACTGGAACGTCTGGGGCGGTCCGAGCGTCGCGACGCGAAAAGGAAAGATCCTCGACGAGCACTGCGCCGCGGTCGGTCGCGACTCGAAGACCGTCAAGCGCTCGGTCAACATGGCGCTGCTCATCACCGACAGAAAGGACGAGATCGAGCGGCTCGCCGACACCATCGCCAAGCGCATGGGCCGCCACGCCGCCGACGCCCGTGACACCTGCCTGGCCGGTACGCCGGACCAGATCCGCGACCAGCTCGATCAGCTCCGAGCCGCTCGGGTCGACACGGTCTTCGTTCCGAGCATGTTCCGTCCGCTGGACGAGCTGCGTCGCGACCTCGATCGGTTCAGCGCCGAGATCGCGCCCGCGTTCCGGTAGGCGCCTGGCCAAATCCTCGTGGCCCGGCTCTCGACGGGGCCGCACTGACGGACTCAACCGAGGAGAACCGCGCATGCCCGGACCGCTCGCCGGACAGATCCAGACTGTGCTCGGCGCCGTGGCGCCGGACGCGATCGGTGTCACCCTGCCGCACGAGCATCTCCTGATCGACTTCAAGGTGATGTTCGCGGAGCCGCCCGCGGCAAGCGACAAGGGACGCGCGTGGGAGCCGGTGAGCCTGTCGAACCTGGGCTGGGTCCGCCAGAACTTCAACGCCAACCTCGATAACCTCCGGCTCCTCGACGAGCAGGTGGCCCAGGACGAGATCCTGTTGTTCAAGCGGGTGGGCGGCCGCACCGTGGTCGATCCGACGCCGAAGACGCTCGGCCGCGATCCACGGGCGCTCGCCCGCATCGCCCGCGCCACCGGCCTCAACGTCATCATGGGCGCGGGCTACTACGTGGCCGCGTCTCACCCGGCCGACATGGACCGGCGCTCGGTCGACGAGCTCGCGCGCGAGATGATCGCCGACGTCACCACCGGTGTGGGCGACACGTCCATCCGCTCGGGCCTCATCGGCGAGATCGGCACGACCTACCCCTGGACGGAGAACGAGAAGAAGGTCCTGCGCGCGGCCGTCATCGCCCAGCGGGAGACCGGCGCGCCGCTCATGATCCATCCCGGACGTCACCCCGGCCTGCCCATGGAGCTGGCGGAGTTCGTCCGGAAGGAAGGCGGCGATCTGCGCCGCACGATCATGTGCCACCTCTGTCGCACGATCGCCGACGTACGGGCGGTGATCGACCTCGCCCAGACGGGCATCTGGCTCGAGTACGACCTCTTCGGGCTGGAGAACTCGTTCTATCCGTACAATCCAAGCTTCGACATGCCCAACGACGGCGGACGCATGGCCCACGTCCTCGCCCTCGTCGCCGCCGGCCACCGCGATCAGATCCTCATGTCGCACGATATCGCCTACAAGACCTCGCTCGTGAAGTACGGCGGCTACGGCTATCACCACCTGCTCGTGAACGTGGTGCCTCGCCTGCGCGCCAAGGGCATGGACGACGCGGGGCTCACCCGGCTCCTCGTCGAGAACCCCGCTCGCGCCTTCGCCATCGCATGACCTCGGGGCTGGGCCGGGGCACGGGCCACCGCTTCGGCTCGGGCTGGACCAGCGGTGTCCTGGCGGCCACGTGCGGCGCGCTGGGCTACGGGGGCGTGCTGTGCCTCCTCTTCCCGGACTGGCTGACGACACCGTCGGCGCGCGCGCACTATCCGATGGACGTGGTGCGCGCCGTGATCTACGTGACGTCAGGCGCGCACGCGAAGCGACGTCGGGTCGTAGGGCGGCGCGAGCTGAGCGCGAGCGGACATCCGCTCGCAGGCGATCTCGACCTCCCAGCGACCGCTCGCGACGAAGGCGTCGGTGGCGCCGTCCGCGCACGCGACCCAGCCGAGTCCGACGGCGCGGCCCAGCGTGTGGCCGTACGCGCCCGAGACGATGCGCCCGACGAGCGTGCCGTCGCGCCAGATCGGCTCGTCGTGATAGAGAAGGGGCTCCGGATCGTCGAGGATGAGCACCACGAGTCGCCGCGCGAGCGGCTTCTCACGCTGCGCCAGCAAGGCGTCGCGGCCGGTGAAGGGCGCGCGCTTGTCCAAGCGCACCGCGAACCCCAGCCCGGCCTCCAGCGGGGTGTCCTCGCTGGAGACGTCGTGACCCCAGGCGCGGTACGCCTTCTCCATACGCAGCGAGTCCATGGCGTGGTAACCGGCATGGCGGAGCCCGAGGTCCTCGCCCGCCTCCACGATGGCGTCGTACACGCCCGTCGCGAGCTCGGTGGGAACGTACAGCTCCCAGCCCAGCTCGCCGACGTAGGTGACACGCGCGGCCCTCACGGGGGCGGAGGCCAGCCAGATCTCCCGCGACGCGAGAAATGGGAACGCCGGGTTCGAGAGGTCGGCGTCGGTGAGGCGGGCGAGGAGCGCGCGCGACCGCGGACCCATCACCCCGAGGACGGCGTGGCCCGACGTCACGTCGGTGAGCACGGCGCGCGCGTCGCCGAGGTGGCGCCGGATCCAGTGGGTGTTGTGCGTGGCGGCGGACGCTCCGGTGACGACGAGGAAGGCATCGGCGGAGAGTCTGGTCACCGTGAGGTCCGCCTCGATTCCCCCGCGGGGGTTGAGCATCTGGGTGTAGACGAGGCGGCCGGGCGGCACGTCGACGTCGTTGGCGCAGAGACGCTGGAGGACGGCGAGGGCCTCGGGCCCCTCCAGACGAAGCTTGCAGAACGAGGACTGGTCGAAGAGCCCCACGGCCTCCCGCACCGCCTGGTGCTCGGCCGCAGCGCACGGAAACCAGTTCTGGCGCCCGTAGCTGTAGCGGTAGACCGCTTCCATGCCCGGCGTCGCGTACCAGTTCGCGCGCTCCCAGCCCATCACCACGCCGAAGCAGGCGCCGCGGTCGGCGAGCCGGTCGTGGAGCACGCTCTTGCGCACGCCGCGGGCTGTGACCGGCTGAAGATACGGCCAGTGGATGGCGTAGAGCGCGCCGACCATCTCCACCGTGCGGTCGCGCAGGTAGCGCGGGTTCGCCTGGAAGGCCGCCACGCGGCGGATGTCGACATCCCAGAGATCCATCGGCGGCTCGCCGCCCACGATCCACTCCGCCACTGCGCGGCCGGCGCCTGCCCCCGACGCGATGCCGATGGAGTTGAAGCCGGCCGCGACGTAGAAGTTGCGACACTCCGGCGCTTCGCCCAGGAGGAACCGACCGTCGGGCGTGAAGCTTTCGGGGCCGTTGACGTGGCGGCGCACCGGCGCGCTCTCGAGCGCGGGGATCCGGAGCACCGCCTGCTCCATGAGGACCCGAAAGTGCTCCCAGTCCTCGGGCAAGAGCGAGAAGGCGAAGTCGGCGGGGATGCCCTCCATGCCCCACGGCTTCGCCACCGGCTCGAAGCCGCCCATGAGCAGACCGCCGACTTCCTCGCGCACGTAGATGTAGCCGTCGGTGTCGCGGAGCACCGGCAGGTCCGGCGTCACTCCGGCCATGGGCTCGGTGACGATGTAGAAGTGCTCCGAGGCGTGGAGCGGCACCGTGACGCCCGCCATTCGCCCGACCTCGCGCGCCCACATCCCGGCGCAGTTCACCACGACCTCGCACGCTACGTCGCCACCGGGCGTCCGCACGCCCGTGACGCGGCCGTGCTCCACGCGGATCGCGGTCACGCCGGTGTTCTCGAGGATGGTCGCCCCGCCCTGCCGCGCGCCGCGAGCCAGCGCGAGCGTCGTGTCGATGGGATTGGTGCGCCCGTCGCGTGGCAGCCACAGGGCGCCCACGAGGTCGTCGATGCGAATGAGCGGCCAGCGGCGGCCCGCCTCCGCGGGCGTGACGACCTCCACGTCGACGTCGAAGCAGCGCGCCATGGAGGCGAGGCGCTTGAGCTCGTGCATGCGCTCCCGCGTCCGCGCGAGGCTCACGCTGCCGGGACGCCGGAAGCCCGTGGCCTGGCCCGTCTCCGTCTCGAGCCGCTCGTAGAGATCGGCGCCGTACTTCGCGAGCCGCGTGAGGTTCTGCGTCGCGCGAAGCTGGCCGACGAGCCCGGCCGCGTGCCAGGTCGTGCCACAGGAGACGTCGCGCCGCTCCAGCAGGAGCACGTCGCGCCAGCCCAGCTTCGCGAGGTGGTAGGCGACGCTGCAGCCGGCGATGCCGCCGCCGATCACCACGACCCGCGCGTGCGAAGGGAGCGCGCCCGCCACCGGGCGATCCGGCTACGGCCCCTCGTCGCGAGGCGTCGGCACGGTGCGCGAGGGGAACTCTCGGTAGGCGTACCGGGCCAGCACATCCTCGCGGAGCTCGACGCCGAGCCCCGGCGCCGTGGGCACCGGCAGGTAGCCGCGCTCGACCCGGAAGGGATTCACGGCGACTTCCGCGGCGCGCGACTCGAAGTTCACGAAGTACTCGGTGATCAGGAAGTTCGGGATGACCGCCGACACGTGTAGCGTCGCGGCGAGGCCGACGGTGGTGCTGTTGTAGTTGTGGGGCGAGACGACCACGTGGTAGGCCTCGGCCATGGCCGCGATCTCGCGGAGCTCCTCGATGCCACCCACGTTGCACACGTCGGGGTTGATGATGTCGGCGGCGCGGCGCTCGAAGACCTCGCGGAATTCGAAGCGCGTATAGAGCTCCTCGCCGGTGACGATCGGCATCCGGATCTCGCGTCGGCACTCGGCCAGGGCGCCCACGTCGCGCGCCGACACCGGCTCTTCATACCAGAAGGGATCGAAGGGCTCGAGCAGGCGCGCCACGCGAACGGCGTGCATCGGCGCCAGCCGACGGTGGACCTCGATCAGCAAATCCACCGTGGGTCCCACCGCGTCTCGCACGGCGCGGACGGTCTCCACCACCTGCTGCTCGGTGTCGCGCGAGATGTGCGTGCGCCACGGGCCCGGGAACGGGTCGAACTTGAGCGCGCTGAAGCCCCGGGCCACCGTCTCCTTCGCCTTCGCCGCGTAGGCGTCCGGGGTCTTGGCGCCCGAGTACCAGCCGTTCGCGTAGACGCGGATCCGTTCGCGGCACGGCCCGCCGAGCAGACTCACGACGGGCACGCCGAGACGCTTGCCGGCCAGGTCCCAGAGCGCCTGCTCGATGCCGCTCACGGCGCTCCAGAAATCCATGGCGCCGCGCTTGGACGCGAAGTCGTGGTACGCCCAGTGCGTGAAGTGACGGATGTGGCCGGCGTCCCGGCCAACGAGGTAGCGTCCGAGCTGTCGCAGATGGGCGGCGATCGACTGGTCCCGATCCGCCTGCGTGTAGCACTCGCCCCAGCCGTGCAGCCCATCGGAGGTCTCGACCTTCACGAAGAGCCAGTTCTTCCCGTATCCCGGATCGACGATGAACGGCGTGACGGCCGTCACCTTCATGAGCTGACCTCCCTCATCTTGGCGTACCCTCGTGCCATGGTAATGCGAGCCGCAGGCGAGGCGAGCCTCTAAGCCGTGGAGCCTAAACTGAGGGTTTGGGTCGTGTTCGGCAAGCGCTTGAAGCTCGGCGGCGGACGGGCGCACCTGCTCCGATCGATCGACAGGCGAGGATCGCTTCGGCAGGCAGCGGCGGAGCTCGGCATGTCCTACCGCAACGCGTGGGGCTACTTGCAGGAGCTGGAACGCGCGGCCGGCTTCAAGTTCGTCGAGCGCGCGCCGGGCGGCGGGCCTCGAAGCGGTATGCGCCTGACCGTCGCCGGCCGCGAGTTCCTGGCGTGCTACCAGAAGTTCCGCCGCGGCATCGAGGAGGCGGCCGAGCGCCACTTCGAGCGCTCCTTCAAGGGCAAGGAGTTCAGGTCGCGGACGCGACCGCCAGAGCGATCCGCTCGGGCGAGAGCGGCAGTTCGGTGAGCCGCACGCCGGTCGCGTCCTCGATCGCGTTGGCGATGGCGGCCGGCGCCGGCACGATCGGCGGTTCGCCGACACCCCGCGCCCCGAAGGGGCCGTGCGGCGACGGCTTCTCCACGATGATCGTCTCGATGTTCGGCAAATCCGCCGAGGTGAGCTTCCGGTAGTCGAGGAGGCTCGGGTTCGTCAGCCGCCCCTTGTCGTCATACATGAGCGCCTCGGTCAGCGCCATCCCGAGGCTCTGGACGGCCCCGCCCTGCATCTGGCCCTCGATCGCCAGCGGGTTGATGGCCTTGCCGACGTCCTGGACGACGACGAAGTCGTGCAGCGTCACCTCGCCGGTCTCGGGATCGACCTCGATCTTCGCCAGCTGGGCGCAGAACGCGGGGGCCTGCACCGAGAAGGCCGGATGGCTGATGCCGAGCACCGGCTGCACCTTCGACATGTAGAGGTTGCCCTTCTTGCCGATCTGCGCGAGCGTGATGCCCTTGTTCGGCACGCCGCGGACCACGACCTTCTCGTTGTCGATCTCGAGGTCATGCACCGAGGCTTCCAGCTCCTTGGCGGCGATCTCGAGCGTCTGGTTGCGCGCGTCCTTGGCGGCTTCCATCACCGCGACACCGACGGTGTAGATCGTCTTGCTGCCGGCGCTGAGGCCCGTCATCGGCGCCACGTCCGTGTCGCCGGTCGTGATCCGCACCTTGTCGATGTCGATGCCGTAGGCGGTCGCGGCGATCTGCGCCAGCGCGATATTGGTCCCGGCGATGTCCACCTGGCCGGTCAGCACCTGGAGCGAGCCGTCGGGATTGAGCCGTACGGTGGCGCCGGTCGGCTGGAGGCCGCCGAGCCAGCCGCCGAGCGATAGTCCGGTCCCGCGCAGCCGGCCCTTCGGGCTGCTCGCCTTCCACTCGGCGCGCTTCTTCCAGAGCGGATGCTCGGCGAGGCGGGTCAGCACCTCGACGCCGCCGTTGCTCAGCCAGGGCTGGTTGTTGGCCATCTTGTCGCCTTCGCGCTGCAGATGGCGGAGCCGGAACTCGACCGGATCGACGCCGAGCGCCTTCGCGAGCTGCTCCATCTGCGAGTCGATCGCGAAGATCGTCTGCGGCGCGACCGGCGCGCGGTAGGCGGCGATGCTCGGCTTGTGCGTGAGCACCTCGAATCCCTTGACGTCGAAGCTCGGCCAGAGATAGAGGCTCGCGAGGAACACGCCGCTCACCGCCAGCACCGCGCCGGAGAAGGCGCCGGACTCGAGGATCGCCTCTCCTTCGAGCGCCATGAGCGTGCCGTCGCGCTTCACGCCGGTCTTCAGGCGGATGATGACCTGGGGCGCCGGCATGCCGGCCTCCAGCTCCTCGCGCCGGGTCATCACGTAGCGCACCGGCCGCCCGGTCGCGCGCGCCAGGATCGCCGTGATCGGCTCGCAGAGGGCGCGGATCTTACCGCCGAAGCCGCCGCCGCACTCCATCGGGATCACCTTGATGCGGTTCTCCGACAGCTCCAGGACGTCGGCCACCTCCGAGCGCGTGTTGAACGAGCCCTGCGTGCTCGCCCAGAGCGTCAGGAACCCGGTCGTGTCCCACTGGGCCAGCACCGCGTGCGGCTCGAGGTAGCCCTGATGGACCATCGGAACGCGGTACGTCTTCTCGATCACGACGTCCGACTCGGCGAAGCCCTTCGCCACGTCGCCGCGCTGGATGCGCGCCTGCTGGGAGATATTGACCGCCTTCGCCGGCTTGGCCTCGGTCGTCACGCCCGCGACACTGCCGTGAGCCTGAGCCTCGCTCGTGTCCGCCTCGGTCCCCGCGTCGGCGACCGGCGGCGCGCCGGGCTTCATCGCCTCGAGCGGATCGGCGGAGACCGCCAGGACCTCGTACTGCACGTCGATGAGGTCGAGCGCTTCCTCGGCGATCGCCAGCTCGTCGGCGGCGACGGCGGCGACCGGCTGGCCCGCGAAGACCACCCGGTCGATCGCCAGCACCGCGTGCGCGCGCGTCGGCGCCTTCCGCTTCAGCTCGGGAATGTCGGCGGCGGTCAGGACCGCGCGCACGCCCGGCAGCGCGCGCGCCCGGCTCACGTCGATGCGGAGGATCCGCGCGTGCGCGTGCGGGCTGCGGAGGAGCTTGGCGTGCAGGAGCCCGCGCGGGTTGAGATCCGCGACGTACTGGACCTGGCCGGTGACCTTCTCGGGCCCGTCCGGCCGCAGGATCGACAGTCCAATTCCCTTCACGTCGCGGGTCGTCTTCATCACGCTGGACATGAATCAGCTCCTCCGGCCGGCCGCGGCGCCGGCGGTCTCGGTGATCGCGGCTAGCATCTTCGTGTAGCCGGTGCAGCGACAGAGATTGCCGGCGATCCCGTAGCGGATCTCTTCCTCGGTCGGATGCGGGTTCTCCGTCAAGAGCGCGGCGGCGGCCATCAGCACGCCCGGGATGCAGAAGCCGCACTGGGGCACGCCGTGGCGGACGAACGCGTCCTGCAGCGGGTGCAGCGCGCCCGGACGCCCGAGTCCTTCGATCGTGAGCACGGCGTGGCCACGAGCCTGCATGGCGAGCAGGAGGCAGCTCGCGATCGGCTTACCGTCGAGGTGCACCGTGCAGGCGCCGCAGTCGCCGGTGCCGCACCCTTCCTTCGGCCCCGTCAGGCCCATGCGCTCCCGCAGGGCGTCCAGCAGAGTGTCCCAGGGCTGAACCAGTACCTCGGCCGACTCGCCGTTTACCGTGCAGTTCAGAACTAGCTTCGCCACGTCTGATCCCCTCTTTTTATAGGCTCGCCTCGCACGCGGGGGCCCGAGCCCCCGGCCGTGCTGCGGCTCGCACTGCCACTTTCATAGGCTCGCCTCGGCCGGCGGGGCCCCAGCCCCGCGACGGCTTGCGGCTCGCACTGCCACTACATCACGCGCTCGCACGGGCGAGCGCGGTGGTCAGGGTGCGACGCGTCAGGACACGAACGAGATGACGGCGGAACTCGGCCGAGCCACGCTGATCGCTGATCGGGCGCGCGACCTCCACCGCGAGGTCGGCCGCGCGCGCGATCCGATCGGGCGTCACCGGTTGGCCCTCGAGCGCCTGCTCGGCCGCCGTCGCGCGAACCGGCACCGGGGCCACGGCGGCCAGCGCGATCCGGGCCTTCGTGCAGACGCCGTTCGCCAGCGTGAGCTGCGAGGCCACGCCCACCACGGCGATGTCGAGCTCGCGCCGCGGCGTGTGCCGCAGATAGTTGCCGCCGCTTCGCGGCCCGGGGGCCGGCACGACCAACTCCACGAGCAGCTCGTCCGGGGCCAGCACCGTGCGCCGGACCCCGGTGAAGAACGCCGCGATCGGCACGCGCCGCTCGCCCTTGGGGCCGGTGATCACCGCCTCGGCGTCGAGGGCCAGGAGCGGCGGCGCCATGTCCGCCGACGGCGCCGCGTTGCAGAGGTTGCCGCCGAGCGTCGCCAGGTTGCGCACCTGCACCGAGCCCACGAGGGCGCCGCTCTCGGCGAGCGAGAGATAGCGGGCGCGGACGGCGCGGTCGAGCTCGAGCGTCCGGGCCGTCACCGCGGATCCGATCCGCAGCCCCTGCCCGTCCGCGGGCTCGATGGTGCGCAGCCGCGCCACGCCGGACAGATCGATCACGCGCGCGGGCTTGAGCAGGCCGTTCTTGAGCTGCGGCAAGAGGTCCGTCCCTCCCGCCAGCAGCTTCGTCTCGGGCCCGCGCTGGGCGAGGGCCCGCACACAGTCGTCTACGCTCTCGGGGAGGACGAGCTCGAATCGTCGCACGCGAGGTCTCCGCGAAGACTCGGCCAAGCCACGGGGCGCCGAGCCGGCTCTACTGCGTCTCGGACCATACTATGCTCACCCGAGCATAGTCAACGCGCCCGGGCCCGCTCGCCAACAACCCGGGCCGGCGTTGGTGTACCTTAACACATCGTCCTGAAGCTTATCATCTCGGTGGAACCCGAGAGACGGTCGAGGCGAGGAGGAGACACGCATGCGTATCGGCTTCATCGGGCTGGGCAACATGGGCGGGCCGATGGCCCTCAACGTTCTCAAGGCTGGACACACCATGGTGGTGACGGACCTCCGCCACGAGCTCGCCAAGCCGCACCTCGCCCAGGGCGCCACGTGGGGGGATACCCCCAAGGCGGTCGCGCAGGTGAGCGAGGTCGTCTTCACCTCTCTGCCCGGGCCCCGCGAGGTCGAGGCGGTCGCCCTCGGCGCGGGCGGCATCCTGGAGGGCGCGGCGCGCGGCACGGTCTACGTCGATCTCTCCACCAACTCGGCGACCCTCATCCGCAAGATCCACGGCGTGTGCGCCGAGCGCGGCGTCGACGTGCTGGACGCGCCGGTCAGCGGCGGCGTGCCCGGGGCGCGCTCCGGGAAGCTCGCGGTGCTGGTCGGCGGGGACGCGGCGCTCTACCGCCGGGTCAAGCCCGTGCTGGACTCCATCGGCGACAAGGTGACCTGGGTCGGCAGCATCGGCTGCGGCACCGTCGCGAAGCTCGTGCACAACATGGTGTCGGCGTGCTCGCGCATGGCCATCGCCGAGGGCATGACCCTCGGGGTCAAGGCCGGCGTGGCGCCCGAGGTGCTGCTCGACGCGCTGTCCAAGGGCTCGTTCGGCCAGGGCCGCGTGCTCAAGGACATGATTCCCAACACGGTCTTCCCGGGCGCGTTCGACGACGTGAACTTCGCGCTCAAGCTCCTGCGCAAGGACGTGGGGCTGGCCACCGAGCTCGGCCGGGAGTATCACGTGCCCATGATGATCGCGGCGCTGGCCGAGCAGCAGCTGGAGGAAGCGCTGCGGCGCGGCTGGGGCGACAAGGATTCGATGACGTTTTTCCGTCTCCAGGAGGAGCGGGCCGGGGTCGAGCTCCGGACGGGGAAGCGAGGAGCCTGACACCATGAGCGACGCGCTGTCCGGGATCCTCGAGACGACCAACGCAGAACGCCTGGCCACGGGATTCGTCTTCACGGAAGGCCCGCTGTGGCACCCCGACGGCTTCTACTATTTCGTCGACATCCGCCAGAGCCACCTGCACCGCCTGACGCCCGGCAAGCAGCCGGAGCTCGTGCGGGCGAATACCGGTGAGGGCAACGGCACGACGTTCGACCTGCAGGGCCGGCTGGTCATCTGCGAGGGCGGCAACCGTCGCGTCACTCGCTGGGCCGCCGGCGGGCAGAGCGACGTCCTCATGGACCGCTTCCAGGGCAAGCGGCTGAATCGTCCCAACGACGTGGTGTGCAAGTCTGACGGGAGCATCTACTTCACCGATCCGGGCTTACGCGTGCCGCTGGGCGAGCGCGAGCTACCGTCCGCGGGCGTCTATCGCATCGCCCCGGACGGAACGACCACGCTAGTGGCGGACTGCGAGTACCCGAACGGGCTCGCCTTCTCGCCGGACGAGCGCGTGCTCTACGTGGCCAACACCCGCTGGACCCAGTACATCCACGCGCTGGAGCTGGATGCCGGCGGCGGGCTCGTACGGCGCCGGATCTTCGCCGATATGTCCTCCGATGAGACCGACGGCGTCCCCGACGGCATGAAGGTTGACGTCGAGGGCCGCGTCTTCTGCACGGGCCCGGGCGGCACCTGGGTCTTCGCGCCCGACGGCACCCGGCTCGGAATCATTCGCACGCCGGAGGTCCCGGCGAATCTCGCGTTCGGCGGTGCCGACCTCCGGACGTTGTTCTTCACCGCCCGCACCTCGGTCTACACGTTACGGATGAAGGTTCCGGGCCAGCCCCACCCCTGGTATCGTGTCCGAAAGCGATAGCGAAAGCGGGTCGTGGAAGGAAAAGATCGACCATGAACTTCGGAACGTTCCTGCTGATGCAATCGCCGTCGGCGCGCTCCTCGCAGGAGATCTACGCGCGCGGGCTCGAGATCGCCCAGGCGGCCGAGACGCTCGGCTTCGGCAGCGTATGGCTCGCCGAGCACCACTTCTCGACCTACGGCTATCTCTCGCGGCCGGCCCAGCTCGCGACATACATCGCGGCGAAGACGACGCGGCTCCGGGTGGGCACGGCGGTCATCGTGGTGCCGCTGCATCATCCGCTGGTCATCGCCGAAGAGATCGCGACGCTGGACCTCCTGTCCGGCGGGCGCCTCGACGTGGGGCTCGGGCGCGGTTACCAGCCCTACGAGTTCGAGCGCTTCGGCCTCGAGCTGGAGGGCGGCCGCGCGCGCTGGGAGGAATCGATCGACATTATCTTGAAGGCCTTCAGCGGTCAGCCCTTCAGCTACGACGGTAAGCTCTTCAAGATCCCGGAGACCACGGTGTTCCCACAGCCGCTCCAGCAACCGCGCCCGCCGATCTGGATCACGGCGCAGAGCCCGGAGTCGGTGGAGGCGGCCGTGCGCCGCGGCTTCAACGTGCTCACCGGCGGCTTCGGCGTCCCCATCGAGCGGATGGCGGAGTTCCGCCGGCTCCTCGACCGCCTGGTCGCCGAGAACAAGCCCTCGCACCCGCTCCAGGTCGGCGTGCAGCGCGCGGTCTACGTCGCGGAGAGCCAGGCCGACGCGCGCGCCGCGGTCGAGGAGGCCCGCTGGAACATGCGCGTGACGCTCTCCCTGCGCAACCAGTACGAGCGCGTGGAGCGGGGCCGCGCCATCCCGGTGCCGGCGCCGAAGGAGCCCGACACCGACGATCTGCTGGACCGCTTCCTGGTCATCGGGACGCCGGACACGTGCATCCGCCAGATCAAGCGCGTCAAGGACCTCGTCGGCATCACGCACTTCAACTGCAGCTTCTGGTTCGGCGACCTCGAGCACGCGCGCGTGATGCGCTCGATGGAGCGCTTCGCCCGCGAGGTGATGCCGGAGTTTGCGTGAGGCCCGGCGCTAGGCGGAGCCCCAGACGTCCCGCGCGACCTCGAGCGCCAACGCGAGCTTGCGGCGCTGATCGTCGACGGTGATCTTGTTGCCGTGGTGCGTGCTCGAGAAGCCGCATTGGGGGCTCAGGCAGAGGTTCTCCAGCGGCACGTACTTCGCGGCCGCCTCGATGCGGCGCTTGAGATCGTCCTTCTTCTCGAGCTCGGGGACTTTCGAGCTGATCAGCCCGAGCACCACTTTCTTCCCCTGCGGCACGAACCTGAGCGGCTCGAAGCCGCCCGCGCGGCCCGTGTCGTACTCGAGGAAAAACGCGTTCACGTTCAACCGGGTGAACACGGTCTCGGCGACCGGGTCGTAGCCGCCGCTCGCCATCCAGGTGCTCTTGAAGTTGCCCCGGCACGTGTGGATGGCGACCGTGACGTCACGCGGGACGTCGCGGAGGACGGCATTGACCGCGTCCGCGTAGGTCGCCGGCAACCGATCGGGATCGTCGCCGAGCTTCGTGACCTGCTCCCTCACCTTGGGGTCGCACATCATCGCGACGGTGGTGTCGTCGACCTGCAGGTACGTGCAGCCGGCCTCGCACAGCGCGCGAATCTCCTCCCGGTACGCGGCGATCAGGTCCGCCCAGAACTCACCGAGGTCCGGATAGGTGGCCTGGAGCGTCGGCCGGTCGCCCCGCGCGTGCAGCATGACCGGAGACGGGAGGCAGAATTTCGCCGTCCGCGTCGTGGCCGACTTGAGAAAGGTGAAGTGATCGAGCATGCTCGGCTTCGTGCGCCGGATCTTCCCGGTCACCCGCATGAGCGGCGGCTGCTCGTCGGCGCCCTCGAACTTCACGCCGAAGCTCCGGGTGGACGTCTCCACGCCGTCGAAGCCGCGCAGGAAATCGATGTGCCACCAGTCCCGCCGGAACTCCCCGTCGGTGATGGATTGAAGGCCGACCGATTCCTGGAGGAGGACGGCGCCGCGGATCGACCGGTCCTCCACGGCTCGCAGCGCTGCGCGGTCGATCTCGCCCCGTGCGGCGCGGGCCCGCGCCTGCTGCAGCTCGGCCGGACGGAGGAGGCTGCCCACGTGATCGGCGCGAAACGGCGGCTTCGCTGCGCTCATCGTCGCCTCCTCTCGGACGTCAGCAGCGGCTCTACCAGGCGAGGGCATAGGTCGGGCGGCGCGGATCGGCCCCGGCCGAAAGCACCCCCGTCTCCGGATCGCGACGAGTCACCACCGCGCCGATGCCGCAGGCTCCGATCTCGCTGACCGTGTGGCCGAGCACGCGCAGCTCCGCGCGGGTGCTCTCGGCGATCCCCGACTCGACGTTGAGCTGCCCGGGCCGGTAGACGCGCGGATAGAACGAGTTGACCAGGGTCTGGGTCGAGAAGCGCGGGGCCTCCACGGCTTGCTGTGGGTTCATCCCGAAGACCAGGAGGTTCAGGACGAGCTGCAGGTCGGCCTGGCTCTGATCGTCGCCCCCCGGACAGCCGACCGTCATGATGGGCGCGCCGCCCTCACAGATCAGATAGCTCACGAGCGTGGTGCGCGGCCGCTTGCCCGGGGCGAGCGCATTCGGGTGCCCCTCCTCGAGGACGAACATTTCGCTCCGCGTGCTGAGCGTGCAGCCGAGCTCCGGAGCGAACGCCGACTTTCTGAACACGCCACCGCTCGGCGTCAGACACATCATGTTGCCGTCGCGATCGATGGCCGCGATGTGCGTCGTCCCGTCGGCGGCCGCCTCGGGGGCGGCAGCTCCGGAGGCGCGCAGGCCCGCGGCCGCCCCGCCGCGTGACACGCCGTCGTGGCTCCGCGGGTCGCCGGGCGACGGCGCCACGGCCGTGGCGCGGTCCATGCGGATGAGCGCTGCTCTCGCCTGAAGGTACGCGGGAGCCAGTAACGCGCCGACCGATGCGAGAGCGTCCTCGCGGTCTCCGTAGTGCCGCTCGCGGTCGGCGAACGCGAGCTTGAGCGCCTCTGATACCACGTGGATGTACCGCGCGGAGTTGTGTCCGAGCCCGCGCAGGTCGACGCTCGAGAGCATCCCGAGCGCCTGCATGAGCACGGGCCCTTGCGTCCACGCGGACTGCCCGAGGATCTCCCGCCCCGCGAAGGTCGTCCGCAGCGGCGGCTCGAGCCGCGCCCGGTACCCTGCAAGATCGGAGGCGCGCAGGAGGCCGCCCAGCCGCTCGGAGAAAGCGCCGATGCTCGCAGCGATGTCACCGCGGTAGAACCGGGCCCGCGCGGCGGCGATGCCGGCGGCACGATGGCCGCGGCCCCGACCGTCGGCCTCGACGAGGCGCCGGAGGGTGCCGGCGAGCGCCTCCTGCACGAACAGGTCGCCGACGTCGGGCACCCGACCACCCGGGTAGAACACCGCGGTGCCGCCGGGCGGATAGATATCGAACTGGCTCCGGCTCTCCGGGATCGCGAGCAGCCGGTGCATGTACTCGTACATCGGGAATCCGCGCTCGGCGTATTGGAGCGCCGGCGCCAGCACCTCGCTCACGGTCTTCGTGCCATGCGTTTCGAGCACGGTCAGGTAGGCGTCGACGGCTCCGGGAACGGTAAACGATAGATGCGCGTCCGGTCCCGGCCCGGTCGGGATGCGGTCGAGCCCCCGCCCGCGAAAGAACGCGAGTGTCGCGAGAGCCGGCGCCGTGCCCTGGCCGCTCACCGCGACGCTCTCTCGCTTCCGGGCGTCGTGGATGAGCGCCACGCACTCGCCGCAGAGCGTATAGGACGCCGTCGGCTCGACCACGGCGGCAGCGAAGCCGGCGGCCACCGCAGCGTCGAATGCGTTGCCCCCCGAGAGCAGCATGCGCATGCCGGCCATCGATACCAGCGGATGGCCCCCCGCGACGACGCCCTGGGTGCCCGACACCACCGGGCGCGTGGTCGCCCGGTCAGCCGTGTGGTGCTCCAGCTCTTGAATCCGTCCGCTCGGTCTGGTCATTGGCTCCCCCTCACGAGGCTCCCCCTCACGAGGCTCTCCCTCACGACGTCATCGGCGATCATCATACGGGCCTCGGCCCGCCACATACATGCCGATTCCTCTCGTGTCCACGAGCTCGGGTCACGGCAAGAGATCGGCGACCGCGATTCGCGCAGCGGGAGCGGCGAGCGGACGCACCATGTCGCCAACGCCCAGCGCCTCCATGCGACCGTAGTCCCACCCGTACGGCGCCGACGCCGACGGCGCGGGATCGCGATGCACTTCGAGCACGCGGTCGATCAAGTTGACGATCCAGTACTCCGGACGGCCGGCGCGAGCGTAGAGGCTGGACTTGTGCACCCGGTCGGAGACGAGGCTCGTGAGGGCGACCTCCACCACCAGGACCGGATCGGCGGGATGGGCCGCCGCGTAGTCACGAAGATCGCCACGTACGACCGCCACGTCGGGCTCGGGCTCCGAGGTGTCGTCGAGCGCGATTGGCGCCTGGGTGCGCACGTCCCAGCCCTCGCCGAAGGCCCGGGCGAGCGCCCGCTCCACGAGCCGGATCGTGATGTAGTGGGACGAGCTCTGGGGCTCCGCCACCACCAGCAGGCCGTCGATCAGCTCGATACGATCGCCGGGCATGAACACGCCCTTGTCCACGAGCTGCTCGTACTCGATCCGCTTCCACCGCTTGAGCTGGAGATCTGGGCCCGGCATGGAGACGCTCACCTTCGAGAAGTCTAGTTGCGCCCGCTGCCACGCGTCAATGTCGCCTGAAGGCGACATCGTGGTGGCTGCGACGACATCGCTCCCCCTCGCCTACGTCTGGCGGTAGATCGGGCCTCGCGCCGAGACCCGCGCGAGATCGGGCAGGGCCGCCGTCTCGACCTGGTGACCGCGCGGGTGCAGGGGCCCGGGCTCGAGCCCGAGCCGCGCAATGACCGTCGGGTGACCGTAGTACCCGTCGTACGTGTGGCGGACGAGCACCTCGAAGAGCTCGGGGTGCGACTGCTCGACGCGCCGCAAAATGCTCTCGCGATCGTCGACGCCACGCCGAGCGAAGTCACCGGTGCCGTCGACCCGCGCGGCCTCCTCCACCGCCTGGAGCGTGCGCGCGAGCCGCGACTCGAGCTCGAGGGACGTCGCGGCGACAGCAAGGACGTGGTCGAGCGCGACCGCGCCCGCGCTCGGGAATTCGCCGCTCGCCGGCACCAGGGTGTCGAGCACCAGCGCCAGGAGGTCGCGCTGCGCGGCGAGCGCCACCCGTTTCACGCGCGCCTCCGGATCATCCCCTCGGCGATGTAGAGCGCGACGGCCTGGATCGTCGAGGTGGGGTTCACACCGGCGCAGGTCACCATGGTGCTCCCGTCCACGATGTAGAGATTGGGCACGTCGTGACAGCGGCCCTCGGCGTCGATCACCGAGGTGGCGGGATCGCGCCCCATGCGCGCCGTTCCCATGAGATGCCACCCTCCGGCGCGCAGGAGAGGATTGAAGGCGACCTCGTGGGCGCCGGCCGCCTCGAGCGCCTCGCGCGCGCGCGCGATGCCGTGGTCGAGCATGCGCCGGCTGTTCTCGCTGAGGGTGTAGGACACGCGGGGCGCGGGGATCCCCTGCCCGTCGGCGAGCGTCGGATCGAGATCCACGCGGTTCCCGGCCTCGGGCAGGTCCTCGCCGATGATGGCGACCGTGATCGTGCGGTCGAACCGGTCGTCGTATGCCCGGCGGTGCTCGCGGCCCCAGGGCACGCGGTCACCGACCGAGCCGCCGTTGGCCGACGCGATCGGCGAGAGCCCACGGGCCACCTGGAACGAGTAGCCGCGCACGAAGCCGCGCGCGAGATCGGTCTCGTAGAACTCCTGGCTGATGATGCTGCAGCCGATCGGACCGCGGTGGCCGCCGAGCGGCCCATCGAACACGCCGCGTACCATCGCGTAGGGGTGGAACATGAGGTGGCGGCCGACGAGACCGCTGCGATTGGCCAGGCCATCGGGAAATCGCGCCGAGCGCGAGTTCAGCAGGAGGCGCGGCGTGCCGACTCCGTTGGCGGCCAGCACCAGGGCGCGCGCCTTCTGCGCGTGCAGGTTTCCCGCGCGGTCGTAGTAGACCGCGCCGTCGGCGAGCCCGTCCGGACCGAGCGTGATCTCGCGGACGCGGGCGCGTGTCAGGAGCCGCGCGCCCGCGGCGAGCGCCTTGGGCCAGTACGTGACGTCGGTGCTCGCCTTGGCGCCGATCGGGCAGCCGAGGTCGCAAGGGCCGCAGTTGTTGCAGGCGCGGCGGCCGTCGTAGTCGCGCGTCAGGATCGCGCTGTCCGACGGCCACCAGTGCCAGCCGAGCCTCTCGAATCCTCGCGCGATGGTGACGCCGAGCGTATCGAGCGGAATCGGCGGTGTCTGGCGGGGCGACTTCGGGGGATAGGCAGGATCGCCCGTGATCCCGGCCACGCCCATCATGCGATCGTTGAGGTCGAAGAACGGCTCGAGGGTGGCGTAGTCGATGGGCCAGTCGTCGGCCACGCCGTCGAGAGTTCGCACGCGGAAGTCCGACGGCCGGAAGCGCGGGAAGTGCGCGCTCCAGTGGATGGTGCTGCCGCCCACCGCGTTGTACATGAGCGGCGCGATCGACGAGCCCGTGTCGTTGATCGGATAGTCCTGGGGCAGCCGCCGCACGTTCGGCTCGGCGCTCCAGTCGGTGTGCCGGTGAAGCTCCCAGTCGGCGCCCCAGTGGGGATAGGCGCGCGGGTCGACCCAGTCGCCCTGCTCCAGGCACACCACGCCGATGCCGGCGCGCGCGAGCCTCCAGGCGACCGCGGCGCCGGCGGCGCCGGCTCCGATCACGAGCACGTCGGTGCGATCGTCGGTGGCCATTCGGGAATCGCTGGTCGCTAGGACCTGGCTCGAATCTCTCCCAGCAGCCGCTGAGCCGTGGGACGGTGTCGCACGACCCAGTCGGCGCGGTAGCTGGGCCGCGGCTCGTCGACGACCCGCTGGAGCTCCTCGCGCGCCTCTCGGTAGCGGCTCTGCTGGATAAGACAGCGGGCCAGCTCGACGCGGGCGCGCGTGAAGTGTGGGTCCAGCGCGAGCGCCCTTCGGAGGTACCCTTCGGCGCGCTGGACGTCGCCGCCGAACATCCCGGGCGTCTCGAGGTAGAACGAGCCGGCCAGCGCCAACCCCGGGACGTAGTCGGGATCGAGCTCGAGGACCGTGTGGATCTCCTCCCTCAGCGTGGAAAGGAGGAACGCGGCGCGAAGCTTTCCCTTGGTGATCGCCCAGCGGCCAAGGTTCGCCGCATACCACAAGTGTGCGTCCGGGCTGCGCGGCGCCAGCTCGATGGCGCGCTTGGCGACGTCGCGACCGCGCTCGTAGCTGGCGAGCTTCGCCTCCGTTGTCATCGCGCGGTGGTCGGCCCACGCCAGGTGGGCCCAGGACAGGAGGACCAGCGTCTCCAGGGTCGGCGCCCGCGCGACCTCGCTCTGGAGAAGGTCACGGGCGTGATCGAGCCTGGCGAGGTCCTCGTGAAAGTTGGTGAGGATCGTCCACGCCTCGGCGGCCGGACCGGTCAGCGCGGCGGCGCAGGCCGCGCCCGGCACCAGGACGGCGAGCGCGCACGCACCCACGACGCGGAGCACGACTCCCACAGGTGCGAACTCTAGCAGGATTCAGCCGCGTCCGTTCGCGCACGCAGCGAGGGCGAGCGGCTCCGTGAGCGTCCCGGAGCCCTCGCCCTCGTTCAGGGGAAGCGGTAGAACTTACTCGGTCCCCGAGTAGATCCTACCTGACGAGTCGGGCTCGGACCGCGATCCACGCCTGGCATGACACCCGGTATTCGGCTTGCTCACTCCGTCGTCGAGACTCAGCGGGCGAAATCAACGAGCAGCCCCTCATGCTCGAGCTCGTCACGGGCGTGGCTCAGCGGTTCGTTTGGGCGCCGTTGTTACACGGTCGTAATGAAAATCTTACGCGGGAGCGCCCGACCGTCCGGGTTCGTACCCTCTATGTTTCAGGTTCTTGGCCCTGGCATGCCCCTTGTATTGAGGCTCGGCAGACGGCTATGGTTGAAAACGCCCGCGCTGGCAAAGAATCGCGGACTGCTCCGGGCCTGGCGACGAGCCACAGGGATCTTCACCGTCTGCTTGAGGACCTGCCCGCCGGGGCCTACACCTGCGACCGCGACGGGCTCATCACCTATTTCAATCAGCGCGCGCTCGAGCTCTGGGGCCGGGCTCCCAAGCTGAACGATCCGTTGGACCGCTTCTGCGGCTCGTTCCGGCTCTTCAAGGCCGACGGATCCGCGATACCGCACGATCAGTGCTGGATGGCGCTGGCATTGAAGACCGACCGGGAATACAACGGCCACGAGATCGTCATCGAGCGGCCGGACGGCCAACGTCGCACGGCACTGGCTCACGCCAACCCGATACACGACAAGTCCGGCAAGGTCCTCGGCGCGGTCAACATGCTCGTGGACATCACGGCGCGCAAGCAGGCCGAGGACGTTCTGAAGGTGACTGATCGCTCGAAGAACGAGTTCCTGGCGATCCTGGCTCACGAGCTGCGGAATCCGCTGGCGCCGATTCGCAGCGCCGTCCAGATCCTGCAACTCAATGGGACGCGCGGACCCGAATCGCAATGGGCCTTGAGCGTGATCGACCGGCAAGTGCACCAGATGGCACGGCTGATCGACGACCTTGTGGACATCGCCCGCGTCTCGAGCAATCGATTGGAGCTCCGTAAGGAACGGGTGGAGCTGGCGGCGGTCTTGCGAGCCGCGGTCGAGACCAGTGCCGCGCTCCTGGAGACCGGCGGCCAGCACTTCGCGCTCACCGCGCCAGCCGAACCGATTCACCTCAACGCCGATCCGACCCGGCTGGCCCAGGCGATCGCAAATCTGTTGAACAACGCCGCCAAGTACACCCCGCAAGGCGGACACATCCGGCTGGACGCGGAGCGGCGAGGCGACCAGGCGGTCGTCACGGTGCGCGATGACGGAATCGGCATTCCCGCGGAGATGCTGTCCTGCGTCTTCGAGATGTTCACCCAGGGCGAGCAATCTCGAGCGCGGGCCCCGGGCGGGCTCGGCATCGGTCTCACGCTGGTCAAGCGGCTGGTGGAGCTCCACGGTGGGACGGTCACCGCGCACAGCGAGGGTCCCGGCGCGGGCAGCGCGTTCGTCATCCGCCTGCCGATCTCGGACGAAGCTCAGCTCACCGGGCCCGGGACGCGCGGGGGGGACGTCCCGTCCGCGGCTTCCTCGCTTCGCATTCTCATCGTGGACGACAACCGGGACGCGGCGGACGGCCTGGCGATCCTGCTTCATAGCTACGGCAGCGAGACCCGCACGGCCTACGACGGTCTCGAGGCGTTGCAGCTCGCGGAGGAATTCCGGCCCGACGTGGTGCTGCTCGACATCGGGATGCCGAAAGCGGACGGCCGGGAGGTGGCCCGCCGGCTCCGACGCGAGCCCTGGGGGGCGCGCACGTGCGTGATCGCCGTCAGCGGCTGGAGCAACGAGACGGACAGA
The DNA here is from genome assembly GCA_003221635.1 of Candidatus Rokuibacteriota bacterium. Lineage (GTDB taxonomy): Bacteria > Methylomirabilota > Methylomirabilia > Rokubacteriales > CSP1-6 > AR31. The sequence goes on from QHSR01000243.1 coordinate 29,630, forward strand.
GCCCGCTCGAGAGATGCGGGCTTCGACCACCATCTCGTCAAGCCTCTGGACACCGCCGAGCTGATGCGGCTTCTGGTCCCACTCGGGGAAGCCGCGCGGAAGGGGAAGAGCTGACGCAGTTGACCTACACGAATCGAGACATGATCTGCTCACCGAGGATCCGCATGTAGTGCTGCTGGCTGTCCATGTCGGCCGCCCGGAGACTCACCCAGAGCTTTCGCGCTCCCGCATCGGCGATCTGCTCGATCCGCTTGATCCAGTCGCTCGGATTGCCCGCGAGCGCGAAGCGCTCCAGCGCGTAGTCCGTCAGACCGAGTTGCGCCATGCGTCTGGGATTCCGGCCCTCGTGGAGCACGTGGTCGTAGAGCTCGTACCCGTCGACGTATTCCTGGATCTTCGGCCTGAGCGCGTCGGGAACGTGCTTGCCCTCGAGCCCGAATCGCATGGAGTGGTTCAGGATCGACGACACGGAGGCCTTGACGCCCTGGATCGCCCTGTCTCGATCCTCGTCCAGCGAGGTGCGCGTCGTGAACCAGATATCGACATCGGATGGATTGCGGCCGGCCTCGCGGGCGCCGGCGTGGACCCTGGCGATGGTGTCCTGGATCACGTCCGGCAGCAGTCCCGTGCCGGCGGTGACACCATCTCCGATCCGCCCGCCCAGGTGCAGCATCTTGGGACCCTCGGCGCAGATCGAGATGGGAATGCGCTGGCGTGTCACGGTGGACGCCCAGCGGACCCGCTGCGGTCGGCCCTGATACGTCGCCTCGCCCGCGGCCAACAGACCCCGCACGCAGCTCACGTAGTCCTCGATACGGGCGCGCGTCGCGACGCCGTAGCCGATGTTGAGCACGGCGCTGTCGCCGCTGGCCATGTCCATGAAGGCGCGACCGCCGGTCAGGCTGTCGATCGACGCCAGGAAAGACGCCATGACTTGTGGCTCGCGGGTGAGCGGGTTCGTCGGACGCAGGCCGACACGGGCCCGCGCCGAGCCGAGGGCGATCAGCGTGGCCCGGACGTAGGCGTCACCGCCGATGAAGGCGGTATCGTGCGTGCCGATGGCCTCGGCGCCGTAATCGTCGGCCATCCTCGCGAGGTCGATGAACCGGCGCGTGTCTTTCTCGTGAAGCAGCGGGGTTCCCGGGCTCAGGCTGATACCGAAGGCCACTTTCATTTGTCGTCCTCGCGGTTGGCCGTGTCGGCCGAGAAGCCCATCGCGCCCGCTACTGGATGACCGAGTGCGGCGTCGCCACCATGCGCGTGACCTTGATCTGCTCCCGGTCGATCAAGGTTGGGACTCTCGGGGAGATCTCGTTCTTCCAGTAGTCGCTCTGGTACACGAGGTCGTAGAGGCGCTTGCGCTCCTGCTCGTTCTCGAATCGGCGGATCCAGACGTAGACGCTCTCGTCTTCCTCGCCGACGAAGCTGCCGAGGATCACCATTCCCATCTTGACCTGGAACGGGATGATCTCCTCCTCCATGCACTTGACCCACTTGTCACGCTGACCCGGACGGATGTGGTACTGGCGCAGCTCAAAAAACATTCCGGCCTCCTCGAATTGGAATCGCGCCTCGGTCGGCGGGGCCCCAGCCCCGCGACGACCTGCGGCGCGCACCACCTCGAATTAGAGTCGCGCCTCGGTCGGCGGGGCCCCAGCCCCGCGACGACCTGCGGCGCGCACCACCTGGGCTCGGGCCCCGATCAGCGGCCCGGCGCCCAAAGGGTATACCACGGCCCGCGTCCTCGGGAGCGTGTATGATCCTGTCCCGGGTGGGCCAAGGCGACGGCGGAGAGCACGCGTCGTTTCCTGCACGAGTACTATCGCGCCAGGCGGGGGGCTCCATGAAACGAAGTGAGGACCGGATCCTGACCACCCATGTCGGCAGCCTCCCCCGCCCGCCCGCGCTCCGCGATCTGCTCGTGCGCCAGGACCGCGGCGAGGCTGTCGACGGCGGCGTCCTCATCCGCGAGGCCGAGGCGGCCGTACGCCATGTGATCTCCAGGCAGCTCGAGGCGGGCGTCGACGTCGGCAACGACGGCGAACAGCCCCGGGTCGGATTCTCGACCTATCCGGCGAAACGGATGCGCGGCTTCGGAGGCGCGAGCAAGCGGCGCATGTCGCGGGACATCGCCGATCACCCGGACTACATGGCGCGGCTGGCCCGCCAGCGCTCCGGCGCCGCTCGCATCAACGACGCGCCCCAGGCGGTGGCCGAAGTGGCCTATACCGACCTGGGCGAGGCCACGGCCGAATGCGAGTTGTTCCAGCGCGCCACCTCCGGGGAGCGCAAGGGGTTCGCCGAGCCGTTCATGACGGCGGCGTCCCCCGGCGTCATCGCGACGATCATGCTCGACGCCTACTACGGCTCGCACGAGCGCTACATCCGCGCGCTCGCCCGCGAGATGCGCAAGGAGTACGAGCTGATCGTCGAGCGCGGGTTCGTGCTCCAGCTCGACTGCCCCGATCTCGCCATGGAGCGCGTCCGCTTCTTCCAGGACGAGCCGCTGGACCGCTTCCTCGACGCCATCGCCCTTCACATCGACGCGATCAACGAGGCGGTGGCGGCGATTCCGCGCGATCGCGTGCGCCTGCACCTCTGCTGGGGAAACTACGACGGGCCGCACACGCACGACGTCGCGCTGGAGCCGCTTCTGCCGATCATCTATCGCGCGCGGGTCGGTGCGCTCTCGTTGCCGCTCGCCAGCCCGCGGCACCAGCACGAGCTGAAGGCCTTTCGCCGCCATCCCCTCCCGGACGGGATGCTCTTTCTCCCGGGGGTCATCGATTCGACGACCAATGTCGTGGAGCACCCGGAGGTCGTCGCCGACCGCATCATCGCGGCCGTCGAGGCCGTCGGCGACCGGACGCGTGTCCTGGCCAGCGTCGACTGCGGGTTCGGCACGTTCGCCGGCTCCCAGCTCGTCGAGGAGAGCGTCGTCTGGACGAAGCTCCGCACCCTGCGCGAGGGCGCCGACCTGGCCACTGCGCGGCTCTGGGGTTGATCGCCGCCCGGGCCGGCCATCGGGCGAGGGGTCGGGCGACCACGCGGCGCGCTCGCCGCCGCGACCTGAGCGACGCTCAGCCGACGAACACCCCGCCCGACGGGTGCAACAGCTCACCGGTGAAATAGGACGCGTCGTCCGAAGCGAGAAACAGCGCGGTGGCCGCGATCTCCTCGGGCCGGCCGTACCGCGCCATCGGGGTGACGCTCATCGCCCAGCGCGAGCGCGTCGCGTCCTCGCGCATCGCCGCCGTCATGGGCGTCTCGATGAAGCCGGGCCCGATCGCGTTGACGCGAATCCCCTGGCCCGCGAGCTCTTGCGCCAGGCACTTCGTCAGCATCCAGACCCCGGCCTTGCTCACGCTGTAGGCGCCGCTCGTCGAAGGCATCCTCGACATGATGGACGCCAGGTTGATGATGCTCCCGCCGCGCCGGTTGTCGGTCATCCAGCGAGCCACCGCGCGATTCGAGAACAACACGCCGTAGAGATTGATGTCGATGACGCGCCGAAATTGCTCCATCGGGATCTTCAGCACCGTGTACGGCTGGTACGCGTCCGATCCCGGCACTCGAGGACCTCCGACGCCCGCGGCGGCCACGAGGACGTCCACGGCGCCCAGCGCCTCGACGCACCGCTTGACCATGACGTCGTTGGAGGCTTCGTCGGTGGTGTCGACCTGAACCGGCAGCGACTTCCGTCCCGCCGCGTCGACCCGCCGCGCGGTTTCCGCGGCGGCCGTCAGATCGATGTCGGCGACACAGACGCTCGCCCCCTCCTGCGCGAATCGCAGCGCGCAGGCCCGTCCAATGCCGCTCCCGCCGCCGGTGATCACCGCGACCTTCCCCTCGAGCCGTCCAGCCATATCTCGCCCCTCCCACGCATCCTCTGACGCCACGTCGGTCCGAGCCAGCCTCGCCCGAGCCTGCGACCTCTGCCGCGCCTCGTCAAGTCGCACATGCGGAGCCGTGGGTCATGGCCCGGCCGGGAAATCTGGACGGAAGGATCGCGATCGTCATGGAGTGACGCGGTTGACGTATGATCGGAGCCGATGACCCAGAGGCGCCGTCCGATGGCCGAAATTCTCAGGGTGCGGACGCCGACGCTGGAGATCGGCTACGAGGCGCACGGTGACGCCCACGGTGTCCCCGTCATCCTGCTCCACGGGTTCCCTGACGACGCGCGTGCGTGGGACGACGTGGCGCGATCGCTCGCCGCGGCCGGTTATCGGGCGCTGGTTCCGTACCTGCGCGGCTACGGGCCGACGCGGTTTCTCGACAGCGCGGAGCCGCGGATGGCTCAGCAGGCCGCCATCGGGCAGGACCTTCTCGACTTCATGGACGCGCTCGCCGTGCCCGCCGCCGGCCTGGCCGGCTACGACTGGGGCGGTCGGGCCGCGTGCATCGCGGCGCTCATCGCCCCCGAGCGGGTGCTGGCTCTCGTCACCATCGGCGGCTACAACGTCCAGAACACGGTGACGCCGGCGCCGCCGGCGTCGGCCGTGGCCGAGCGGGCGTACTGGTACCAGTGGTATTTCAATACCGAGCGCGGACGGATGGGCCTCGAACGCAACCGGCGCGAGATCTGCCGGCTCCTGTGGAAGGAGTGGTCGCCGAGCTGGCGATTCGACGACGCGACCTTCGAGCGCACGGCCGCCTCGTACGGCAACGCGCCGAGCGATCCGCGCTTCGCCGACGTCGAGCGCCGCCTGTCGGCTCGCCCGCCGATCACCGTGCCCACCATGATCCTTCACGGGGCCGAGGACACGGTGGGGCCGCCCGGCCGCTCCGAGGGCGAGCTGTCACGATTTCCGGCGGGAACCGAGCGGCGTGTCGTCCCCGGTGTCGGTCATTTCATGCCGCGCGAGGATCCCGGTGCCGTGGTCGACGCACTCGTAAAGGTTCTCCACTGAGGATATCGACAAATGCGCATCGAGATCATCTGCACGGGCGACGAAGTCCTGACGGGGAAGATCGTCAACACCAACTTCAGCTACATCACCCAGAAGCTCGAGGACGCCGGGCTCTCGGTGCAGTGGGAGACGACCGTCGGCGACGATCGGGAGAATCTGCTGCTGGCATTCAAGCTGGCGGGACAGCGCGCCGACGCGGTCATCGTCAACGGCGGGCTCGGTCCCACGATCGACGATCTGTCCCAGGAGATCGCGGCCCAGGCCGCGGGCGTCGAGCTCGCGCTCAACGAAGAGTGGCTCACCCGGATGGAAGAGTTCTTCCGCCGGCGCAGCCGTGTCATGCCGGCCAACAACAAGAAGCAGGCCATGCTGCCGACCACCGCCGAGGTGATCGACAACCCGATCGGCACCGCCTGCGGCTTCGCGCTCGACATCGGCCGTGCGCGCTTCTTCTTCACCCCCGGGGTGCCGCGCGAGCTCCGGCGCATGCTCGAGGAGCAGATCATCCCGCGGCTCCTCGCGAAGAGCGGTCTGCAGGCGGCCATCTACCTGAAGCGGTTCCACTCGTACGGCCTCGGCGAATCGCACGTGGACGCGCTGCTCACCGGCGTCGACGAGCTCGTCGCCGACGGGAGCGTGAAGCTCGGCTTCCGCGCCCACTACCCGCAGCTCGAGACCAAGCTGACCGGGCGCGGCACCGACATGGACGACATCCGGGCGAAGCTCGCCCCGGTCGAGCGCGAAGTGCGCAAGCGCCTCGGCAACTTCATCCTCGCCGAGGACGATCAAACGCTGGAGGGCGTCATTCTGGCGGAGCTCACGAACCGTCAGGGCTCGCTGGCGATGGTCGAGACGTTCACCGGCGGACAGATCGCCGCCCGCCTCACGCCCCTGCCGGGCGCGGAGAAGATCGTCCGCCGCGGCATCGTGTCCCGCGATCTCGCCGAGATCTTCGCCGGCGTCGGCCTCGAGGGGACCCCGCCACCGGGCGAGCTGACCCGCGAGACGGCGGAAGCGGTGGCGCACGCGGCGCGGCGACGCACCGGCGCCACGCACGCGCTGGCGGTGCTGATCGATCTCGACGACGGCCCGGACCGGATCGACTTCGGGGGCACGATCTGCCTGGCGATCGCGACCGCCGAGGGCGCCGATTCCCGGCGCAGTCGCATTCTCGGCGGGCGCGAGTGGGTGCGCCTGGGTGCGTGCGAGATGGGGCTCGACTGCCTGCGCCGCCACCTCCAGGGGCTGCCGGTGTACGAGCGGATCGACTTCGAGAAGACGTGAGAGGCTGTCCCGGGCTCCCTGCTGGTTGGCGAGGTGCCGGGATGAAGGAGATGAAAAGATGAAACAGGTACTGCTCGAGCGGTACGGCCAGCCGGAAGAGGGCCTGCGCTGCGCCGAGGTGCCCGACCTCGGCGCGCCGGACGCCGGCGAGGTGGTGTTCGACGTCCTCGCGTTCCCGATCAATCCCGCCGACGTCTCGTTCTGCCGGGGCAGCTATCGGCTGAAGCCGCCGCTGCCGGCCACGCCGGGGGCCGAGTGCGTCGGCCGCGTGACGGCGGTCGGCGCGGGCGTGTCGCACGTGAGCCCCGGCGATCTGGTCATCAACCTGCAGCGCGAGAACTGGACTCAGCGGCGGCGCGTGAAGGCCGATGACGTCATCGCGGCGTCGGCCGGCATCGACATTCAACAGGCCGCCATGCTGCGCATCAACCCGGCGACGGCGCTCCTGCTGCTCACCGACGTCGTCGACCTGAAGCCGGGCGACTGGGTCATCCAGAACGTCGCCAACTCGGCGGTCGGCCGCCTGCTGATCCGCCTGGCCCGACCGCGCGGCGTGAAGACCATGAACGTGGTGCGGCGCGATTCGCTCTTCGGCGAGCTCAAGGCGCTCGGCGCCGACGCCTGCGTCGTCGACGGCCCGGACCTCGCCGACATGGTCAAGGCGCACACGCGCGAAGCGCCGATCCGTCTCGGCCTCGACGCGGTGTCAGGTCGGGCGACGGCGCGGCTCTCGGCGTGCGTCGGCGAGGGCGGCGTGGTGTGCAACTACGGCTCGATGAGCGGCGAGGACCCGGTGATGTCCCGCAACGCGCTGATCTCCGGCGGCCAGACGCTGGTCGGCTTCATCCTCGGCCGCGCGCTGGGCACTCGTCCGCTCGAGCAGATCCGGGCCATCTACGCCGACCTCGGCCAGCAGATCGCGAAGGGCGTCCTGTCGGCGCCCGTCGAGATGGTCTATCCAATCGAGGAGATCAAGGACGCCGTGGCACACGCGCAGCGTGGCGAGCGCAGCGGCAAGATCCTGGTGGCGCCGAACGGGCCCGTGTAACGCTCGTATGGCTAGCGCAACACCCGCGTAAGAAGACGCGCTCGCGTCGCCGCCACAGGCGAGTCCCTTGAAGGCTTGGGCCCACGGCCCCGTATCGCGGGAACCGCGCGGCCCCGTCCGTAGTTTCGGCAGACAGGATACCCGGCGATGACGCGCGCGACCACCTGCCGCACATCCCCGAACTACCCAACTGACGAGTGGACTCGGCGGGCGCCGAGAGCATGGCACGCCCGCGGTATCAGACGCTCCGGCGAGCGCAGCGAGAAAGGAGGGTGCAGAGCAACTGAGGTAACCGACAGACGCGGTGTCCCAGTGATCCTTGAAGGAGGCGTAGGGATGAACAGATTCGTCAGGACCCTCGTGGCGGCGGTCGCTCTGCTCCCCCTCATAGTCCCCGCAATCGGCACGGCGGACGACGACGACCGACAGCTGCGGACGAACCTTTCGGGATTCAACGAAGTGATCGCGCCGAGCCTCCCGACTGGTGGCGCATTCAGCGCCGGCGCCGGTGCCGTTTTCACGACCGGCAGCGGCAGCCTCAAGCTCAAGATCGACAAGCAGAATCGGGAGATCGACTACGAGCTCTTCTACCAGTTCCCCGACGCCCCCGCCACGCCAACGGGCGCCCAGTTCGTCAACCAGGCGCATCTCCACTTCGGCCAGAAGCACACCACCGGCGGCATCAACGTGTGGCTGTGCCAGTCGGCGGACAATATGGCGCCTCTCGACGTGAGGCCAAGCACCCCGATGTGCCCGAGCCCCTCCGGAACAGTGACCGGGACCATTCGACCGGCGCAGATCCTCACGCTTGCCGGCCAGGGGTTCCCCGACGGCGTGGACGCCTTCGATGCCCTTCTCGAGGCCATCGAGAACAATGCCATCTACGCGAATGTCCACACCGACCGCTTCCCCGGTGGGGAAATCCGCGGGCAGGTGAACGATCGCCACGATCGTCACGACTAGCAACAGTGGGGTCAGTTGGGGGGGCCCGACGCCCCCCAACTCGACCAACCACTCCGAGCAGCAAGACCTGAATTCCCCCAGCCGTCGCCACCCCTGGACGTTCCGGGCAGCGAACGGCGACTCCGTGTATCATCCTGTCTTCACGGCCGCTTGAAGGTATCCAAGGCCTCGCCCACACGGCGGAG
>QHSR01000243.1:38059-68559 GCA_003221635.1 Candidatus Rokuibacteriota bacterium
GATGAACGGTCCGAAGTTCGGATGCGGGCTCGCGCAGTGCGGCGCCTGCACCGTCCTGGTCGACGGAAAGCCCACGCGCTCGTGTGTGACGCCGGTCTCGGCGGTCGCGACGGGTCGCATCACGACGATCGAAGGGCTGGGCACCGTCGACCGGCTTCATCCCCTCCAGCGGGCCTTCATCGAGGAGCAGGCGTGTCAGTGCGGTTTCTGCGGCAACGGCATGGTCATGTCGGCCAAGGCGTTGCTCGATCGCAATCCTCGGCCGAGCGACCGGCAGATCAAGCAGGCGCTGAACGGTCACCTCTGCCGATGCGCCTCACACAATCGCATCGTCCGCGCCGTGCGGCGCGCCGCCGAAGCGTTACGGGCCGGTGGGCCGCTCAGCGGGGAGATGCAGTCATGAGCACGAGGCCGGTACGGAACGTCTCCCGACGCGACTTCCTCTGGACGAGCGGCGGGCTCGTCGTCGGGTTCACGCTCGCGCCGCGCCTGGCCCTGGGACAGGATCGACCCGCTCCCCTCCCGGGCAGCCTCAACGCGAACCGCATGCTCGACGCATGGCTGCGCATCGATCCCAACGGCACGGTCACGATCCTCACCGGGAAGATCGAGCTCGGCCAGGGTATCGGCACGGCGCTCTCGCAGGTCGCCGCGGACGAGCTGGACGTGGACCTCAAGCGCATCGAGATGATCCACGGCGACACCGCCCGGACTCCGAATGAGGGGCAGACCGCCGGGTCCCTTTCGGTGGAGCAGAGCGGCACCGCCCTGCGCTTCGCATGTGCCGAAGCGCGCGACATCCTGGTCTCGACCGCGTCGGCGAAGCTCGGCGTGCCGGCGGCCGACCTCAAGGTGAGCGACGGCGTCGTCGCCGCGCCGAGCGGCGCGAGCGTCACGTACTGGGACCTCGCGCGTGAAGCGGACTTCAAGCGCGAGGCGACCGCGAGGGCCAAGCCGAAGCCGCCTGCCGAGCACAGGTGGGTCGGCAAGAGCATCCCCCGCCGCGACATTCCGAAGAAGTTCACGGGCGGCGCCGCCTATGTGCAGGACGTGCGCCTCCCGAACATGGTGTTCGGCCGCGTGGTGCGCCCGCCCTCGCCCGGCGCGCAGCTTCTGTCCGTCGACGAGGCGGCGATACGCCGCTTGCCGGGGGTCGTCGCCGTCGTTCGCGACGGGAGCTTCCTGGCCGTCGCCGCGACGCGCGAAGAGCAAGCCATTCGCGCACGCGAAGCGCTCCGGCGGAGCGCGCGCTGGGGTGAGACCGAGTCGCTGCCGCCGTCTGGCGATGCGCTGTACCGGCAGCTGCTGAGCTCGCCGGCGCCGGGCGAAACGGTCGTGGAGAAGACCTCGCCGGTCGCGCCGGCGCCGGCGAAGACACTCGAGGCGCTCTACACGCGGCCCTACCAGGCCCACGGCTCGATCGGGCCGTCGTGCGCGGTCGCGCAGTGGCAGGACGACAAGCTCAGCGTGTGGACCCATAGCCAGGGCGTGTTTCCCTTGCGCGCGGACCTCGTCAAGGTGTTCGGTCTCAAGCCTCAAGACATTCGCTGCATCCATGCTGAAGGTTCAGGGTGCTATGGCCACAACGGCGCGGACGACGTGGCGCTTGATGCGGCGCTGGTGGCGCGGGCGACGGGCGGCCGGCCGGTGAAGCTGCAGTGGATGCGCGACGACGAGTTCATGTGGGAGCCGTACGGCTCGGCCATGGTGATGAAGCTGTTGGGCGGTATCGACGTCGTCGGCCGGCGTCAACCTGCTCGCGGCTCGGCATCTGGCCCAAGCGTTTCCGCCGGTCCTCCCGGCGGACGTCCCGCAGCCGTCCGGCGGCGCGGCGCGCAACGCGATCCCGCTGTACGACGTTCCCAACGTGAAAGTCGTCAAGCATTACATCGCCGAGGCGCCGCTGCGCACCTCCGCGCTGCGGACGCTCGGCGCCTACGCCAACGTCTTCGCCCTCGAGTCCTTCGTCGACGAGCTCGCGGCCGCGGCGGGCGCCGATCCGGTGGACTTCCGTCTCCGTCACACGAAAGATCCGCGGGCCCGAGGCGTGATCGAGGCGGCGGCGCAGCGGGCCGCCTGGCGGCCCAGCCTCCGCGGCGATGGAACTCGCGGTCGAGGGTTCGCCTTCGCCAGGTACAAGAATCTCGCCTGTTACTGCGCGACCGTGGCAGACGTCGAGGTCGATCGCAAGACCGGCCGGGTGAGCGTCACCCGTGTCGTCGCCGCTGTGGACGCTGGCCAGATCGTCAGTCCGGACGGCGTGATCAACCAGATCGAAGGGGGCATCATCCAGTCCGCGAGCTGGACGCTGATGGAATCGATGCGCTTCGATCGCACACGCGTGACAACGCGATCGTGGGCCGACTATCCGATCGTGCGCTTCACCGAGGTGCCGGAGGTCGAGGTCGTCCTTCTCAATCAGCCGGCCGAGCGGTTCCTCGGCGTGGGCGAGGGCTCGCAAGGTCCGACGGCGGCCGCCATCGCCAACGGGATCGCGAACGCCACCGGCAAGCGGCTGCGAGCGCTGCCATTCACGGCCGAGCGGGTGAAGCAGGCAATGGCGTAGACGCTTCTGTGATTGGTCAGTCCCCCAGACGCAAGGAAGATGAGCGCCTCCTCACCGGGCGCGGGCGTTTCATCGACGACATCGTCCTGCCCGGGCTGCTCCACCTCGCACTGGTGCGCTCCACCCACGCTCGGGCGCGGATCGTCGAGGTCGACGCCGCGGCGGCCCGCGCGCTCCCCGATGTCCGGGTCTTTCTGGCCGGCGACATGCCGGAGCTCGCCGAGCCGCTGCCGGCCGCGCGCGCGGATCGCGCGAACCCCTACGTGCGTCTGGACACGCCGCGCCCGCAGCGGCCGCTCGCCCTTGGCGAAACGCGCTACGTCGGCGAGCCGATCGCCGCGGTCGTCGCGCCCGACCCGTATCGCGCGGCCGATGCGGCCGCGATGATTCGCATCGAGTACGATCCGCGACCCGCCGTGGTCGACGCCGAGGCCGCGATGGGCGCTGCGTCCCCGGCGGTGCACGAGGGCGAGAGCAACGTCGTCGGCCAGGTCGCCACGATCATCGGCGACGTCGACCGTGCGTTCGCCGAGGCCGACGTGATCGTCGACGATCATCCCTCGCACGGGCGCGTATCGTCGATGGCGATCGAGACGCGGGGTCTGTGCGCCGAGTTCGATCCCGCCACCGAGCGCCTGACCGTCTGGGCGCCTCACCAGGGGCCGTACAACCTGCGCGCCGCGGTCGCGGCGCGGCTCGGGCTGCCCACCGAGAGCGTGCACGTCATCGCGCCGGACACCGGCGGCGGATTCGGCCCGAAGGAAGGCGTCTATCCGGAGGACGTGCTCGTTCCCCTCCTTGCGCGTCGCCTCGGGCGGCCCGTGAAGTGGATCCAGACGCGCACCGAATTCATGTCGAGCACTCACCAGGCGCGCGAGCAGGCACATCACGCCAGGCTCGCGGCGACGCGCGACGGGCGTATCCTCGGCCTCGACGTGCGCATCGTGAAGGACGTCGGCGCGTATCACGCCTTCTCGATCAGCGAGCCGACGAACACCATCATTCACCTTCCGTCCCTGTACCGGATCCCCGCGCTTCGGGCCGAAGCGGTGTCGGTGGTCACGAACAAGACGGCAAGCTCTCCATATCGCGGCGCCGGACGCCCCGAAGCGGTCTTCGTGATCGAGCGCCTCCTCGATCGCCTCGCACGCCGGCTCGGCATCGATCCCGCGGAGGTTCGATTCAAGAACCTCGTGCAGCCCGAGGAGATGCCGTACGCGCCGAATCTCGTCTATCGCGACGGCGTGCCCGTCCGCTACGACGGCGGCGACTATCCGCTCGAGCTTCGCCGCGCGCTCGACCTCGCCGACTACGACGGGTGGCGCAAGCGGCAAGTCGAGCTTCGCCGCCAGGGCCGCCACGTCGGCGTCGGCATCGCCGCGTACCTCGAAGCGGGCGGCAGGGCGAGCGGCAGCGTCCGTCCCGGCGAGTGGGCCACGGTGAAGGTCGACGAGCGCGGTCACGTCGAGGTGCTCATCGGCGTCTCCGGCTCGGGCCAGGGGCACGAGACCGTGTTCGCCCAGGTCTGCGCCGAATTCCTCGGCGCGGCCTTCGACGACATCCGCGTGCGCGGCGGCGACACCACGCTGGTGCCCCACGGCTACGGGACCGGAGCCAGCCGCGTGGCCGTCAATACCGGGAACGCGGTGGCCGATGCCGCGACCGCCGTGAAGGTCAAGGCGTGTCGGGTCGCCGCGGGCCTGCTGGAGTGCGCGCCGGACGACGTGCGAATCGAGGACGGCCGGGCATTCGTGGTCGGGACCCCGGCGCGCGCGATCTCGCTGGGCCAACTCGCCCGGGTGGCGCTGCGCGAGCGAAGCCTGGTCGAGCTCGGCGGTCCCGGGCTCTGGGCCACGCGGTTCTACGCGCCGCCGACGGTGACGTGGTCGAGCGGCGTCCACGCGGCCGTGGTGGAGGTCGACGCGGAGACGGGACGGGTCAGCGTCGTCCGCTACGTCATCGTGCACGACTGCGGCCGACAGCTCCATCCCGTGATCGTCGACGGCCAGATCGTGGGCGGCTTCGCCCAGGGCCTCGGCGTGGCGCTCGGCGAGCACGTCGTGTACGGCGACGACGGCCAGCTGCTGACGAGCACGCTGATGGAGTATCCCGTGCCCCGCGCGGACGACATGCCGCCGCTCGTCCTGGAGCACCTTCACTTCGCGACCGATCACAATCCGCTCGGCGTCCGCGGGGTCGGCGAGGGGGCCACCGTGCCGCCCACGGCGGTGATCGCCAACGCCGTGGCCGACGCCTTCGAGGGACGGCTCGGCATCAAGACGCCCGTCTTCACGCCGGACCGCGTGTACGCGTTGCTGCGCGAGGCAGGCTTCACGCCGCATTGAACGTTCGAGAGGAGGAACCCATGGCAAGGCTGACCCCAATCACCAGCAAGGACCAGGTCGCTCCCAAGGACCAGGCGATCGTCGACTCGATCGTCGCGAGCCGCGGCGCGCTCCAGGGCCCGTTCACGATGTTCCTGCACTGCCCCGAGCTGGCCGGCCGTCTGGCGCATCTCGGCGCCTTCGTCCGGTTCGAGGGCTCGCTCGACATGCGGGTGCGGGTTCTCGCCGCCATGACCGTGGCGCGGGAGCTGGAGGCGGTCTATGTCTGGGGCGCGCAGACCGGCGGCGCTCGCCGGCTGGGGGTGCCGGAGTCTACCATCACCGCGATCCGCGAGAACCACAGCCGCGGCATCCCCCCCGAGGATGCGCAGATCGTCGAATTCACGCGCCAGCTCATGCGAAAGCACCGGGTCGACGCCGGGACCCTGAAGACGCTCATCGGGCGGTTCGGCAACGACGGGCTGATCCAGCTCACGGGCGCGATCGGCTACTACAGCATGCTGTCGATGACGGTCAACGCCTGTGAGCTGGAGGCGGCGCCGGGCGCCGAGGTCCTCAAGACCTAGCGCGGCGGCCTGTAGAATAGCGCAGACCAACGCCGGGGGAGGAGCGATGAGGCCATACGAGGGGATCAAGATCATCGACATCACGCACGTGCTGGCGGGGCCGTTCGCGGCCTATCAGCTGGGGCTGCTCGGCGCCGACGTCATCAAGGTCGAACACCCGAAGAACTACGATCAGAGCCGCGACTCGGGAGGCGACCGTGCCCTGAACCGCCAGCAGATGGGCACGGGCTACCTCACGCAGGCCTCGAACAAGCGCGCGATCACGCTCAACCTCAAGCACGAGAAGGGGCGTGAGATCTTGAAGAAGCTCGTGAAGGACGCCGACGTGCTGGTGGAGAACTGGCGTTCCGGCGCCTTCCCCGCCCTGGGGCTGGGCTGGGACGATCTGCGCCCGCTCAACCCGCGCCTGATCTACTGCTCGATGACGGCGTTCGGGCAGGAAGGCCCGCGGGGAGAGCAGACCGCCTACGATCAGCTGATCCAGGCCACGTCGGGCATGATGGCCATGACCGGCACGCCCGACGTGAACCCGATCAAGACCGGCGCGCCGGTGATCGACTATGCCACCGGCACCATGTGCGCGTTCGCGATCTCGGCCGCCCTCTTCCAGCGCGAGCGCACCGGGCGCGGCCAGTACATCGACAGCTCGATGCTCGACGTGTCGCTCATGCTGATGGGCTCGCACATCACGTCGTACCTGCGCACCGGCCACGAGCCCAGGCCCAAGGGCAATCAGATGGATCGCGCCAGCAGCCAGCTCTATCAGGCCAAGGACGCGCCGCTGATGATCGCCGCCGGCAACCGCGGCCAGCACGAGCGGTTGTTCCGCGCCGTCGGCCGGCCGGACATCGCCGCGCAATCGAGCCACGACGAGCGCGAGCAGCTGTACGAGAAGCAGACCGAGGAGCTCCAGAAGGTCATCGGGCAGCGGACCGCCGACGAGTGGGAGCAGCATCTGCAAGGAAGCCACGTGCCGGCCGGCCGCGTGCGGCGGCTTTCCGAGTCGTTGGCCGATCCACAACTGAAGACGCGCGGCGTGCTGCACCAGCACCTCACGATCGAGGGCGTCGAGGGGCCCGTGACCGTGCCGCTGGCCGCGTTCAAGTTCGCCGACGGCGGACCGAGCATCGAGACTCCACCCCCGCGCCTGGGCCAGCACACCGACGCGGTGCTGCTGGGGCTGGGTTACGGCAGAGAGGAAATCGCGAAGCTCCGCGACGAGGGCGCGATCTGAGCCGCCGCGGGTGAGCGACGCTGCCGCTAGGGCAGCAGATCGAGCACGGCGATCTGACCGGACGGGAACGCGAGCGGAACGACGACGGCCGGCGGCGCCAGCGTCGTGACGGAGCGGTACCGCCATCCGTAGAGCGCCGACGGGTCCGGACCCGGATCGCGGTAGACCTCGAGGACGCGATCGACGAGGTTGACGATCCAGTAGTCCTCAATTCCTGCCCGCGCGTAGAGGCCGCCCTTGTGCTGCCGGTCGAAATAAAGGCTCGAATCCGCGACCTCGACGGCAAGCGCGGGGCGCTCAGGGTGCGCGTGGCGATAGTCGGCCGGGCGCCCCGGTACCACGACAAGATCGGGCTCGGGCTCGGATTCGTCGTCGAGCGACACGGGCAACTGGGTCCTCACGATCCATCCCGAGGGAAGACAGGCTCTCAGCGCGTATTCGGCGGTGCTGACCGCCGAGCTGTGATACGTGCCCTTCGGCTCCGCAACGATGAGCTGACCACCGATGAGCTCGAGAGGCTCGCCCTCAAACACACCAAGGTCCACGAGGCGGTCGTACTCGATCCGCTTCCAGCGCCGGAGGGTGAGCGGGGCTTGTGTCATGCCATCACTCTAGCGGGCCAGGATGATGCGATCAACGTCGAGTCGTGGATACGCCGAGGAACGCGGTATCATCCCCGCGGTGCTCGCGGGCGCGTGGAAGCGCCCGCGATGATCGGACGGTGAAAGGAGCTGGGCCATGACTTCCCTGCTACGACGGCTTTCGGCGGTCATCTTCGCCCTCCTCCCGATACTGCTCGCGGCCGGGCCCGCGTCCTCCCAGACGCCGGCGCGCGGTCACGGCGCCGAAGCCCGTGACATGGAGCTGGTCGGCCACGAACCCTTGCAATCTCGCTCGGCCTATCAGCCGACGATCCACAAGCAGGGCAGCCGCTTCATCGCCTATGTCGGCCATCACGGCGGGCGGGCGCGCAACCCGCTGACGGGAGGCGACGAGGACAACGGCACATCGGTGGTCGACGTCACGGACCCCGCACGCCCGCGCTATCTCGCCCACATCCCGGGAGCGCCCGGCGGCTCCGAGCAGGGTGGAGCGCAGATGGCGCGCGTATGCGACCGGCGGAGCAAGACGTACCTGCTGCGGACGATTGGGAATTCCGTCCCCAACTCGGGCCACGAGGTGTGGGACGTGACCGACCCCGCGAAGCCGCAAAAGGTGAGCACGGTCGTCTCGGGGTTGAGCGCGACGCACAAGAACTGGTGGGAGTGCGACACCGGGATCGCCTACCTGGTCTCGGGCGATCTCGCCAAGGCGGACCCGCTGCAGCTCGGCCCGTCGGGCTGGCGCACGTGGCGCATGACGAAGATCTACGACCTCAGCGACCCGGCGAAGCCCGTGTTCATCCGCGACTTCGGCCTGGCGGGCCAGGAGCCGGGCTCCACCGGCCCCATCACCGTGGCCCACGGCGCTCACGGGCCGATCGTGCTCGGCAATCGCGTCTACTTCGCGTACGGCACCAGCGCCGACGGCGCGCTGCAGATCGTCGACCGCCAGAAGCTCGTGACCGGTCCGAAGGAGCCGACCGCGGCGAACCTCAACGCCCCCGAGATCAGCCGGCTCTACATGTCGCCCAACTGGGGCGGTCACACGGCGTTCCCCGTGCTGGGCATCCCGATCGCCGACTGGGCTCCCAACACCAAGGGTCGCGTTCGCGACTTCGTCGTCCTGGTGTCGGAGGCCACCGCGAACGAGTGCCGCGAGTTCCGGCACGCCACGTTCATGGTCGACATCACGACCGAGACCCGGCCGTTTTCGGTGGCGACGTTCGAGGTGCCCGAGTCGAGCGGCAACTTCTGCCGCCGCGGCGGACGCTTCGGCCCCCACTCGAGCAGCGAGTCGTTCGCGCCGATCTTCTACAGGAAGCTCGTGTTCATCGCCTACTTCAACGGCGGCGTGCGAGCCATGGACATCCGCAATCCCTACGCGCCGCGCGACGCCGCGTTCTACATTCCGGCCACGACCGAGCGGACGGCCGAGCGCTGCGTCACGAACGGAACGCGGGGCTGCAAGGTGGCGATCCAGACCAACAACGTCGAGGCGGACGAGCGCGGGTACGTCTACCTCGCCGACCGGGCCAACACGGGCATGCACATCGTGAAGCTCACCGGGGAGGCCGCGAAGATCGGTCATTAGATATAGGGGGGAGCGAGCGCCGCTCCCCACGTAACCGTCTCTGCTGATTCTCCCCTGACGGTGCCGTTCACGGCCCACTTCGAGCGCCGAGCCTAGCCTAGCTGCCCCACCACGCTCCGGTGCGCTCGGCCGGGGCGCTGGTGCGTGGCGTGGCGTTCGGCTAGACTCCCCGGCAGTCGTCCTCAACCGAGGTGCCCATACGGCTGATCGGGCTCGCGGTTATGCTCGCTCTCTGGACATTATCGAAACGGGGAATGGTGAGATATACAGATCTGTGTAACGCGACGACGGAATGAGTAATGACGCCGCTAACAGCAGGGATCGCAAGACTTCTGGATCTCCGTCCGAGGACGAGAGTCGTCTCATCACGGTCGGCTACTCGGCGCGAGGGCGACTCCTGGTCGTCTGCCATGTCGAGCGAGGCCCCGCAACCCGGTTGATCAGCGCACGCCGCGCCACTGCCCGCGAGAGGACACGTCATGAAGGCTAGGACCACCATGTCGTCTGAAGACATGCGCGCCGAGTACGACTTCGACTACTCGAAGGCTGTGCGCGGTAAGTACTATCGACGCCTGCTGAAGGAAGGCGCGAACGTCGTCGTTCTTGACCCTGACGTGGCAAAGGCGTTCCGCAGTTCGGCCGCCGTGAACGAGGCGCTCCGGTCTCTACTTAGAATGTCGGAAGCGACCCGGCGTCTGCGGGCGCGTTTGGGCAATCGTGAAGGCGACAAAAGCGGCAGAGACAGAGGAATTGCCGCTGGCCGGCGACTTCGAAGCCGGAAAAGGGGGATGCGATGAACACGTACACCCTCATGGCAGCAGTGTTGGTCTTCCTCGTGCTTTGCACGTCGAGCTTCACGCAAGGCCAGACCAAGTCGGCGGAACAGTTCGGCACGGTCGATTTCGCGAACTCGTGCACTCCCGCCGTGCAGGCGACATTCCAGCGGGGTGTGGCGATGCTGCACTCGTTCCGCTACGGCGAGACCGAGAAGACGTTTCGCGACGTGCTGACGCAGGATCCCTCGTGCGCGATCGCCACGTGGGGCATCGCCGCCATCCTGATGGACAACCCGCTCGGCGGCCTCGGATCATCCCCGCAGGGAGCCGAGCGAGCGCAGCGCGCGATCGACGAGGGACGCCGGATCGGCGCGAAGACCCAGCGCGAGGGTGATTACATCGAGGCGGTCGCCGCCTACTACCAGGACTGGGCGAACCGCCCAGAGCGAGCCCGCCAGCAATCGCGCGCCAAGGCGTTCGAGGCGCTGGCGGCCCGTTATCCCGGCGATGACGAAGCCCAGATCTTCTACGCCCTGTATCTCGCAGGGACGCAGTTGCTGGCGGACCAGAGCTACGTGGCCTATCTCAAGGCTGCAGACATCCTGGAGCAGCAATTCGCGAAGCACCCGGACCACCCGGGCGTGGCCCATTACTTGATCCACAGCTATGATGCCCCGCCGATCGCGCAGAAAGGGCTGCCCGCCGCCCGACGCTACGCTGCGATCGCGCCCTCGGCGCCGCACGCGCTGCATATGCCCTCGCACATCTTCACCCGTGTTGGCGCGTGGGCGGAGTCGACCGCGACCAATCAGCGCTCGGCGGCAGCCGCCAAGGGCGACAAGGACGCCGACACCCTGCTGCACTCGCTCGACTACATGGCGTACGCCTACCTGCAGCTCGCGCGCGACAGCGACGCGCGACGCGTCGTCGAGGAGGCCGCCCAGGTGTCGGGGGCCAACCGCTACGCCGGGCCCTACGCGCTCGCGGCAATCCCGGCGCGCTACGCGGTCGAGCGCGGCGACTGGCGCCAGGCCTCGAAGGTCCAGCCGATCCCGAGCAAGTATCCGTTCGCAGACGCGCTGACGTACTTCGCGCGCGCGCTCGGCTCCGCCCGCAGCGGCGACCCCGCGTCGGCGGAAAACGACGTACAACAGCTCGCCGTGCTGCGGGACGCGCTCAAAGCGGCGAAGAACGAGTACTGGGCGACCGAAGTGGAGGTGAGTCGGCTCGGTGCGGTCGCCTGGGCTGCCTGGGCACGCGGCAAGCACGAGGAAGCGGTCGGCCTGATGCAGAGCGCGGCCGACACCGAGGACAAGAATGAAAAGCATATCGTGACGCCTGGACGGATCGTTCCTGCGCG
This sequence comes from Candidatus Rokuibacteriota bacterium, assembly GCA_003221635.1. GTDB lineage: Bacteria > Methylomirabilota > Methylomirabilia > Rokubacteriales > CSP1-6 > AR31. The sequence goes on from QHSR01000243.1 coordinate 49,100, forward strand.
CGAGCTCCTGGGCGAGATGCTGCTCGAGCTCAAGCGGCCGGCCGAAGCACTCAAGGAATTCGAGGCCTCGCAGTTGCGCGAGCCGGATCGTTTCCGCGGCCTCTACGGCGCCGCTCGGGCGGCGGCGCAGAGCGGCGACCTCGCAAGGGCGAAACGCCATTTCGCGCGGCTGGTAGATATGGCTGGCCAGGGAGACTCACGCCCGGAGCTGGCGGAGGCACGCAAGTTTCTCGCCGCGAACTGAACCGCGCGACACGCGAAAGGGGTGCCGCCGATCCGCCCAACAACGCGCTCCACCCGACCGGCGCCGCGAACCCGTTCAGACGCGGTCTGAGGCACGGTTTGGCGCCCGGCGGGTGAGCGTGCGCATTATCCAGAAGTAATGCGAGGGCAAGCCGCTCTTTGCTGAAGTGAAGTAGCGACGAGGGGACGCGAGTGCTCGCCGCATAACAGCATACGGTAGTTCCACGAGGCCCCGAGCGCAGACCATTCGCTCCGGGGCCTTTCGTTTGTCCGCGAGCGCCCGGATTCGCCCCGGTGCAGTCCCAGCCGGGGCGCTGGTGCGCATCGTGGCATTCGGCTAGACTCCCCGGCAGCATGCGGCTAATCGGGCTCGCGGTCATTCTTGCTGTGGGCCTTACTCTTGCGCCGCTCGCCGTCCAGGCGCAGCCGGCGGGGAGGGTTTACCGCGTCGGGCTACTTGGACTCGCGTCGGGGTCTGACGTCCCGGTTCTCGCCGCCTTGCCCCAGGGGCTTCGAGACCTCGGCTACGAGGAGGGCAAGAACCTTGTCATCGAATACCGAACGGCGGAGGGCGACTACGACCGCCTGCCGCGCCTCGCCGCAGAGCTGGTCCAGCTCAAGGTCGACGTGCTCGTCTCCTACGGAACGCCTGGGGCGTTGGCGGCCAAGCAGGCGACGACGACGATTCCCGTGGTAGTCGCGCTCATCGGAGATGCCGTGGCGACCGGGGTGGTACCGAGCCTCGCGCGTCCAGGCGGCAACATCACCGGCTCGCAATACCACTATCCTGAACTGATGGGGAAGCGGATCGAAATGCTCACGCAGGCGATGGTGCATCTGGCCCGCATCGCCGTCCTCTTCAATCCCAGCAACCCATCAATACGGCCGGCGTTGAAGATGATGGAGGAGACCGCCCGTTACCTGAAGGTCGAGCTTCAGCAGATCGAGGCCCGGAGCCCGCACGACTTCGACGGAGCTCTCGGCGCGATGGCCGAGCGTCGCAGCCAGGCTTTCATCCTGGCGGATGACCCGTTCTTGAGGAGCCACGTGCGCACCATCGCCCAACTGGCGGCCAAGCGGCGGCTGCTCTCGGTCGGAGACGGGGAGTACGCGGAGGCCGGGGGTCTACTGGGCTACGCGGTGAACCGTCCAGAGGTGTTTCGCCGGGCGGCGGTCTTAATCGACAAGATCCTCAAGGGTGCCAAGCCGAGGGACCTTCCCTTCGAGCAGATTGACCGGCTCGAACTGGTCATCAACCTCAAGACAGCGAAGGCGCTCGGGCTGACAATCCCGCAAACGCTGCTGCTGCGGGCGGATCGGGTCATCGAGTAGCGCCGAAGAAAGCATCCAGGTTCCTGACCAGTTTGTCCTCACGCGCCACGAGCACGACGGTAGGGCGCCCCGGGTCGGGTCGCAAGTGTGGACGACTAGATACGCCACACCGGGCAGAAGGTCGACCCCGGCGCTCCCCCGAGTCCCCGACCTGCCCGACCTGACCTGACGGTCAAATCCGAGGGGACATTCTGAGACGGTCATCTGCCCCTCCCCCCGCTGCTTCCCCCCCGGTCACGCGGTATCGCGAGATTCCGACGCTCAAGCCGGATCCTAGCCGTCGGTCAGCGGCACGAGAGCGTACATCCGCGGCTGATTTCCGACGACGCGGGTGATGTGGCCCTGGCCCGTCAAATCTTCGGCGAGGACCACGTCGCCGGGCCCGACGCGCGCCACCGTGCCGTCGCCGACCTCGATCTCCGCGGCGCCCGACAGCGAGATCGAGTACTGCCGCCGGGGCGCACAGTGCCAGGAGAGCACGTAGCCCGGCGGCGCGATTCGAAACGCGATTCCGGTCGCCGACTCCATCGGCGTGCCCTCGCCGTGAGCGCCTTCGACGTCGGCAAAGGGCTTCATCGCCATCGGCACCTCGGCGATGTGCGACTTCCCGTCCGAACCGCTGTACACGCGCCATACTTTCGGCATGGTCGTCCCTTCCCGCAGTCGCCCGGGCGTCGTCAGCGCGCCGCGGCGACGGCGTCCGACACCCGGCCGACCACCACGGTCTCGTGGACGGCTGGCGAGTAGATTTCGAGAACCTCGAGATCGTCGGAGCAGTCGAGCTCGTTGTGCACGATCCCGGGCGGCTGCAGGATGCAGTCACCCTTGCCGAACGTGAGCTCGCCCTGGCCCTCGTAGACGAACTTGATCCAGTGTTCGCGCATCGTTGATCCTCCCGTGAAGGGTTAGTTGGGCGCCGCGAACTCGAAGGTGGTGCCCACGGAGCTGGCGGTGAACCGCCCGGGCATCCGCTGGGCGACGGCGCAGATCGCCTCGATCCCCGTGCAGTGCTGCGGGACCACGTGCTCGAGGTCGAGGCTGCGAAAGGCGTCGACGACCCGCGTGATGCGCGCTTCGTCGAGCCCGCTCAGATGGAAGCCGCCGATGACCGCGTAGACCCGGGGGACACCCGTGACGCGGATCGCATTCCGGCAGATGCCGATGATGCCGCGGTGAGAGCACGACGTCACCACGACCAGGCCGCGGTCCCGCACATTGGCGACCAGCGCCTGCTCGCCGATGAACGTGTCCTGGATCAGCTCGCCGTTCTCCTCGACCCGGAGATTCGACGGGATGGTCTCCCACTCCTCGGTCGCGTGCATCTCGCCGGAGAGCCACATCCCCTCGACGATCGGCGTCGGCTGCGCCACCAGCCGGACCGCGATCTCGTAGCGCTCGATCTCGTCGCGGGAGAGCCGGCCGCTGTAGACCCGGCGCTCGCCGCGCTGCTGCCAGCGAGGGCGGAAGTGATCGACGCCGCCGTAGAAGGGCAGATCGCGGCGAAGGTGCCGCCGCCACGCGTGGAGGAACCCGGTCAACCCGCCCCAGTGGTCGCGGTGACCGTGGGAGAGGCCGATCGCGTCGATCGATGCCGGATCGAGGGCCAGCTCGCGGAAGTTGTGGTTCAGCGTCTCCGGCGTGAGGCCGAAGTCGAGGGCCATCGTGAAGCGATCGCCGCCCCGCGTGACCTCGACGAGGTGCGCGAGACCGTGCTCGGCGCGCAGGTCCGGCATTTTCCCGGCCACGAAGGCGCTGTAGCGCCGCGCCACCGCGTCGTCCTGGCGCAGGTTGTCGATGTAGTTGTCGACGACGGTCGTGATGCGGATGCGGTCGACGGCGCCGATGGTCATGGACCCGACGGGCATGCGGCCATGCGCGTACGGTAGCGGGTCTCCACGATATGGTCAACGTCGTCGAGCCGATGCGGCATACGATGTCGATTCCGGAGGGTCCCCGGCGTCGTAATGGGTGAGTGGTCACCGGGGCCGCTCCCGGCCGCAGCCGGGCCGGACTTTCGCGATGAAGGAGGCCGTATGCGCTACGTGCTGCTCATCAGCTCCGACAAGGCGGCGCCGCCCTCGCCGAGGGCCGAGATGGAGGCCCTCCTGCAAGGCCACAAGCGGTTCGCGGACGAGCTCCAGGCCGCCCGCAAGATGGTCCACGGTGAACGCCTGCGTCCCGACGAGGAAGCCAGCCGCGTCCGCCTCAAGGCCGGGCAGCGGCAGGTCACGGACGGACCCTTCACCGAGACCAAAGAGGTCCTGGGTGGCTTCTATCTGATCGACTGCGACACCAAGACGGAGGCCGTCGAGTGGGCGAAGAAGATCCCGCTCCGCGAAGGCGGCTACGTCGAGGTGCGGCCGATCTGGCCGATGTGAGGGGCGCGCTGCCCTGACGGGCGCGAGCTCCGCGTGGGGGGGGCGGAGGTGGCGAGGCGTATCGAGTAACATCTCTGCTCGTGGGATCGATCGACCACGGGCAGACGCCGCGCGCCGAGGTTCACGCCCGCGTCGCCGAGGCCTTCCGTCTGGAGTACGCGCGCGTGGTCGCGTCCGTGCTTCGGATCGTGCGCGACATCGACGCCGCCGAGGAGATCGTCCAGGGGGCGTTCGAGCAGGCGCTCGACCATTGGCCCGCGACCGGTGTGCCGGACCGCCCGGGCGCCTGGCTCCTCACGACGGCGCGCCGACGCGCGCTCGACCGCCTGCGCCACGCCCGCCGGGCCGGGGCGCGCGCCGATGCGCTCGCCTATGAAGCCGCGCTCGGCGCCATGGACGCAATTCCCGACGTGACCGATCCCGAGGAGATCCCCGACGATCGGCTCCGGTTGATCTTCACCTGCTGTCACCCGGGCCTGGCGGCCGACAGCCGCGTCGCCCTCACGCTCAGGCTGGTGGGCGGCTTCTCGACCGCGGAGATCGCGCGGGCCTTCCTGGCGCCGGAGCCCACCATCGCCCAGCGGGTCGTGCGCGCCAAGCGAACGATCCGCGACCGCGCCCTGCCCTACGAGGTACCCGAGGGCGCCGAGCTGATCGCGCGCCTGCCGGCCGTGCTCGCCGTGGTCTATCTGATCTTCAACGAGGGCTATGCCGCGCACACCGGCGACGCCCTCGTGCGCCACGACTTGTGCGCGGAGGCCATTCGCCTCGGGCACATGCTCGCCGAGCTGATGCCCCACGAGCCCGAGGTGCGCGGTCTCGCCGCGCTGATGGAGCTGCAGGCTTCACGCGCCGCAACGCGCACCGACGTCGACGGCAATCTCGTCCTGCTCGCCGACCAGGATCGCTCTCGCTGGGACCAGGCGCGGATCGCCCGGGGTCTCGCCTTCCTCGCGCACACCGGCCCGATGGCGCGCGCGGGTCCCTATCAGCTGCAGGCCGCGATCGCCGCCTGCCACGCGCGCGCCGTCTCCTGGGAGGCGACGGACTGGTCGCGAATCGTCGGACTGTATGCGTCGCTGGCCGGCGTCGCGCCGTCGCCGGTCGTCGAGCTGAATCGCGCGGTGGCGATCGGACTGGCGCACGGGCCGGCGGCGGGACTGACCGCGCTCGAGGACATCGACGCCACGGCGCTACGCGGCTATCACCTCTTGCCCGCGGCCCGCGCCGACTTCCTCCGCCGTCTCGGGCGCTGGACCGAGGCCGCGGCCGAATACCGCCGGGCGCTCGAGCTCACCGACAACGCGCGCGAGCAGACGTTCTACGCGACGCGGCTCGCGGCGTGCGAGGCGAAGCGGTAGCGTCGCGCGGCGGTGGCGGTGGCCGACGTGGTCAACGGCCCGGCTTGAGCTTCAAGTCCTCGTACGGCGCCGAGTACGAGAACCCCTTGATGTGGTCGACGCACGCTTCGTCGACCCGCGGCCCGACACCCCAGAGAAACGCTAGCTCGTAGACCGGCACGTGCAGCACGCGGTCGTGCATGATCTCCTGGATCTGGTGCAGGAGGGCCTCGCGCTTCTTCCGGTCCATCTCGCGGCCCTGACGCTGGTAGAGGTCCTCGATCTCCGGCACGACCCCGGTCGAATAGATGCCGCTCTTGGTCACGTAGACTTCGATCCGGGTCGCCGCGTTGCCGGCCGGCGCCCCGAGGCCCATGACGACGCCCTTGATCTTGTGCTCGCGCCACGCGGTGAGAAACGCGGCGCGCTCCATCGTGCGCATGCGCGTCCGGATGCCGACCGCCTGCAGATACCCGCCGAGCGCCTCCGCGAGCGAGAAGTATGGAGGAAACGGCGTGAGGTCGCCGGCGTCGAACCCGGACGGATAGCCGGCCTCGGCCAGGAGCTGCTTGGCGCGCGCCGGGTCGTAGGCGGGAGGCTCGTAGACGCGGGCGAACTCCAGGACCCGCGGGACGAGACCTCCGGTCGGGCGCGAGAGCCCGAGGGTCTCCGCCTGGTTGAGGGCGTTGCGGTCGAGGGCGTGGCTGGCCGCCAGGCGCACGCGCCGGTCGTACCAGGGGGACTTCAGATCCCACTGCTCCGGCAGGTCGAGGAAGACGACGCCGGGAGGCATGGCCGCGGCCAGCCGCAGCGTCGGTGTCCGCTTCACCTCCGCCGCCGTTGGTCCGCTCAAGAGATAGACGATGTCGACGTCGCCCGCCTTGAGCGCGGCCGCACGCGTGGTCTCGTCGGGCATGCTGCGGAAGACCAGGCGCTTGACCGCCGGGGTCTTGCGCCAGTAGCCCTCGAACGCCTCCATGACGAGCTCGATCCCCGGGTTGAAGCTCACGAAGCGGTACGGCCCCGCGCCAATCGGCGCCTTCTTGAAGGCGTCGTCTCCCACCTTCTCCACGTGGCGCTTCGGCACGATCCACGCCGCGCCCGTGGCGGAGGTGCCGTAGAAGGTCATGAAGTCCGGCCACGGCTCCTTCAGATTGAAGCGCACGCGGCCGGGATCGACGACCTGGATTTCTCGCACGCGATCCTTGAGCAGCTTGGCCGCGGCTCCGTGGTAGCGATCGAACGAGAACTTGACGTCTTCCGCGGTCACGGGGTCACCGTTGTGGAATTTCACGCCCTTGCGCAGGACGAACTCGTAGCTGAGCCCGTCCTTCGAGACCGTCCACGACTCGGCGAGGCTCGGCGTGTTGTCCCCGGCCGGCATCGGCTTCACCAGCGCATCGTGAATGGCGTAGAGCACCATGAACGGCGTGATGAACGCCTCGGTGTCACTCGGGTCGAGCCAGCGCGCGGCCAGGGTGACGTGGACTCCCCAGGTCAGCGTCCCCAAAGGCGCTTCCGAGCGCCCCGCGGGCGTTTCCGAGCGCCCTGCGGGCACTTGCGCCGCGGCCCGCGCGGGCAGAATCGGGAGCAGCAGCAGAACGGCCAGCACGACGATCCGAGGACGAAGCGCAAATCCCGTCATGACGCCTCCGGTCAGCTGTCGTTTCGTTGGTGAAGCTCGCGCAAAGAACGAGTGACTCCCGGACGGCGGCCAGCCGCCACGCTCACGCCGGCCTCAGCGCGCGGTCTTGCCCTGCACGACAACGCGCGCGGCGAGCAGCGCATCGATCTCGGCCTCGCCATACCCAGCCTCGCGAAGGATCTCCGCCGAGTGCTCGCCGAGCTCCGGCGGAAATCGCGGCGTGACCCGGGCGACGCCCTCGAGCCAGAGCGGGCTCGACACGGTGAGCGGCGCCCCCGCCCGCGGGTCGTCGAAGGGCACGAGGGCGCCACTGGCGACCATCTGCGGATCGTCCCGCGTGTCGTCGACGGTGCCGACCTCGCCGAAGGTGAGGCGATGGCGGTTCAGGATCGAGCGCCACTCCGCCCATGCCCTCGACCTGAAGACCTCGTCCAGGACGGGCACGAGAACGCGCGCGTTGGCGCGCCGGGCCGATGTCGTGGCGAAGCGCGGGTCCGCGGCGAGATCGGGCCGCTCGATCGCGCGGAGAAGATGGGGCCAGTCCCGGTCGTCGTTCAACAAGTTCAGGAGAAACCACCGTCCATCGGCGCACCGATAGAGGTTGGCGAGCGCGGTCGCGGGCTCCTCGCGCGGCGGCCGCGGCTCGACCCGCGCCCCGGAGAGCGCCGCCTGCACCTGGATCGCGTTCCACCAGAGGCCATTGGCCATGAGCGAGGTCGACACCATGGTGCCGCGGCCCGTCTGACCGCGCCGGTAGAGGGCGGTCATGATCGCGGCGAAGAGCGTGACACCGGTCGGGTGATCGCCCATGCCGGGGAGCGAGCGCGCGGGCGGAGAATCCGGAGAGGGCTTCAGCAGATCCATCAAGCCGGTGCGCGCCCACAGCGCCGTCGCGTCGAAGCCGCTGCGCGGAGCCTCGTCGCCGTGCTCCCCGTACGCGGTCATGGACGCGTACACGAGCCGTGCGTTGAGCGGCGCCAGGTCCGCCCAGCGAATGCCGAGCTTCGCGCGTGAGTCGAGCGGCGTGTTGGTGACGAAGACGTCGGCTCGCTCGACGAGACGATGGAGCACGGCGCGTCCCGCGGGCTCGCGCAAGTCGAGGGCGAGCCCGCGCTTCGTCCGGTTGTCGACGATCCAGCGATAGTTGTAGGGGCTCTCGGCCACCCCGGGGCCTCCCGTACGGTGGCGATACGGGTCGCCGTCGGGCGGCTCGATCTTGATCACGTCGGCGCCGAGGTCGGCCATGATGGTCGTGGCCACCGGGCCAGCGATGAAGCTCGCCGCGTCGATGACGCGCACACCCGCGAGAAGGACGTCGCCGCTCATGCTCGTTGGCCGGACTATATCACCCGTGCGCGCGCGGCCGGCAGCCGGGCGGGATCGAACGGGCGAAGATCCACCAGCGACACAGCGCCTTCGGTGATCAGCTCCGCCAGGGCGAGCCCGGTGGCGGGCGCGTTCAGGATTCCCCACGGGCCGTGGCCGGTGGCGACGTATGCGCCGGCCACGCCTGGCACGCGGCCGATCAGCGGCAGGCCGTCGTCGGTCACGGGCCGGTAGCGGGCTTGACCGCGAGTGATCCGCGCGGCGGCCAGCGCGGTGGACACGCGGCCGGCGGCACGCGCCAGCGTGTCGCATGCCGTCTTGCTCACCTCGACGCCCTCCGGCGAATCGGGCAGCGGCGCCGGATCGGCCATCCCACACACGTAGACCTCGCCATCCGGACGCGGGAAGATTTCTGGCTCCAGGGCCCGGCCGTCGGCCGTGCGGTAGTCGACGAAGAGCGCGTGGGCGGGCACATCGATCCCTTCGAGGGTCACGCTGTAGCCTTTCAGGCCGTAGACGTTCGGGAGCGGTAGACGCTCGGCGCCTCTACCCGTCCACGGTCCCATGGCCAGGACGACGGCGTCGGCCTCGAGGGTCTCGCCGCTCGCCATCATGACGCCACGGGCCGCGCCCTCGCGCCGAGCGACGCCGTCGACGACGCCCATGCACAGCCTGGTCCCGAGGGCCTGCGCCGCGCCGAGCAGGGCCGCGGTGAAACGGGCCGGTGTGACCTGGGCCGTGGTCTCCGTGGAGCCGAGGGCTGCGGTGACGACGCCGGCGCCGTCGAGCCAGCCCGGCGCGGCCACGCGATGACCGCCGCTCGCCGCGCCGCGCTCGCGCGCCGCCAGCATGAACGTGTCCATCCGGCGGTAGCCGTAGTCGGTCCCGAGATGCTTGGCGAGCTCGGCGTGGAGCGCAAAGCTCTTTCGCGCCAGGGGCCCGAGCGGCGAGCCGTCGCACCAGTCGAGCGCCAGAAATCCTCCGGACTTGCCCGACGCCGCGCAGGCCACCCCCGAGCGCTCGACCACGGTGACGCCGGCGCCGCGGCGGGCCAGGAAGTAGGCCACCGAGGCGCCCACGACGCCGGCGCCGCAGACGATGACGTGCCGAGGAGGTATCACCCGGCGTATGCTACCTCGCAAACACGAGGGAGGTCTCCATGCACTATGGCGTCGTGATGTTTCCCACCGAGTACGCGATCGCCCCCGACGAGCTGGCGCGAGCGCTCGAAGAGCGCGGCTTCGAGTCAGTATGGTTCCCGGAGCACACGCACATCCCGGCAAGCCGGCGGAGTCCCTGGCCCGGCGGGGGCGAGCTCCCACGGGACTACTGGTCGTCCTACGACCCCTTTGTCGCGTTGATGGCGGCGGGTGCGGCGACCAAGCGTCTCAAGCTCGGCACCGGCATCTGCCTCGTCATCGAGCGTGACCCGATCACCACGGCCAAGGAGGTCGCCACCCTCGACCGGCTGTCGGGCGGCCGCGTCCTCTTCGGGATCGGCGGCGGTTGGAATGCGGAAGAAATGGAGCATCACGGAACGGCGTGGAAGAGCCGCTGGCGTCTCCTCCGCGAGCGCATGCTGGCCATGAAGGAAATCTGGACCAAGCGCGAGGCGGAGTTTCATGGCGAGTTCGTGCACTTCGACAAGATCTGGGCCGACCCGAAGCCGATCCAGAAGCCGCACCCGCCCATCCTCATCGGCGGCGACGGAGCGACGACGTTCGACCGCGTCGTGGAGTTCGGCGACGGCTGGATGCCGATCATGCGTCCGCAGACGAACCCTGTCGAGCGCATCCCCGAGCTGCGCGAGCGGTTGAAGAAGGCGGGCCGCGATCCGAAGTCGGCGCCCGTGTCCATCTTCTTCGCGCCGCCCAAGAGGCCGGCGCTGCAGGCGCTCGAAGCGGCGGGCGTCGAGCGCGCGATCTTCGGCGTGCCGTCCGAGCCGCGCGACGCCGTGCTGCCGCGGCTCGACGCCTACGCGGCGGCGATGCGGTCCTGACGAGGCGGCGCAGCCGGTAGCCGGGGCGACGCGCTCATCGAGCGGGGCAGGCCGCGCCCGACTCCGCCCACGCCTTGATCAGCGCGACGAACGACGCCTGCGTCCCCGGTGCCGGCTCGCGGTCGGCGCCCGGGCTCCAGGCCCAGCCCACCAGGGGATCCGTCGATACGTGCTCGACGAGTTCGTCGGGGCTGTGGCCACCGTTGCGCCCGGGATCCTTGACCTGCGCGCAGATCTCGGCGAGCGAGCGCTGCCGCCACCCCATCGAGGCGGGCGCGAGATGCCACCCCGGAACGCCGGGCACGCGACCGGGATCGAAGTTCGCCTCCCCGTGACATGTCGTGCACCGCATGGTCGTGACACCGAAGCCGTCGGCGCCACGCTCGACGGGCGGCTGATGCGGATAGCCGGTGCCCTGCGACGGGCGGTCGCCGCCGGGATGACAGTTGAGGCAGCGCGGGTGCTGGAGCACGTTGCCGGCCTCGACGAACAGCGCCGCCGATCGCGCGGCGGGATCGGCAATGCTCGCGAAGGCGCTCGGCGAGCGGAGCTCGCGCACCGTCCGCCCACGCACCGGCGACGAGGCCTGGGCATGAATCGCTCTCGGCGCGAGCGCCGCGACCATCACGACGACCGCCGCGCTCGCGGCCAGGATCGTGCGCGCCTCGACCCTCATGCCGTTCTCGTTCCGGCCGGCGCCAGCCGCGCGAAGGGCAGCCGCCGCACCCGTTGGCCCGTGAGCTGGAAGAGCGCGTTGGCGACCGCCGGAGCGATCGGCGGGACGCCGGGCTCGCCCACGCCCGTCGGCGCCGCGCCCGAGGGAACGATGTGCACCTCGACCGCCGGCATGTCGTTGATGCGCAGCGGCCGGTAGCCGTCGAAGTTCCGCTGCTGCACCCGGCCGCGCACGAGCGTGATCTCGCTCCACAGGGCGGCGGCCAGGCCGAAGCCGATGCCGCCTTCCATCTGCGCCCGCACGCCGTCCGGGTTGATGGCGATGCCGCAGTCGACGGCGCAGACGACGCGCTCGACCTTCGGCAGGCCATCCGGGCGCCGCGAAACCTCGGCGATCTGCGCGACGACACTGTCGAACGATTCGTGAACCGCGATGCCGCGCGCCCGTCCGGCGGGGAGCGGCTGATCCCAGCCCGCCTCCTCGGCCGCGAGGTTCAGCGTGGCCAGGTGCCGGGGATGCCCCGCCAGGAGCGAGCGGCGCATCTCGAGAGGATCCCGGCCGGCCGCGTGCGCGAGCTCGTCCAGGAACGTCTCCGTCGAAAACGCGGTGTGCGAGCTGCCGACCGAGCGCCACCAGAGGACGGGCACCCCCACGCTCGTCGTGTGCAGCTCCACGGTGATGTTCGGGATCGCGTACGGAAGCGTCGACGCGCCTTCCACCGACGTCTGATCGATGCCGTTCTTCACCATCGCCTCGAACGGCGTCCCCATGGCGATCGACTGGCCGACGATGCGGTGCTCCCAGCCGACGATGTTCCCCTGGGCGTCGAGCCCGGCCCGCAAGCGGTGCACGTAGAGCGGCCGATACCGGCCACCCTGGACGTCGTCTTCGCGGGTCCACACGAGCTTCACGGGCTGGTCGACGCCGATGGCCTTCGCGACGGCCGCCGCCTCGCCGGCGACGTCGGCGTTCGGGGTGGCCCGGCGGCCGAAGCTGCCGCCGGCGAGCAGGGTGTGGACGCGCACTTTGGCGGGGGGCAGCCCCACGATGCCGGCGACGACTTGCTGGTCGATCGTCGGAATCTGAGAGCCGGCCCACAAGTCGCAGCCGTCGGCGCCGATGCGCACGACGGCATCGAGCGGCTCCATCGGCGCGTGCGCGAGATAGGGGAACTCGTACACCGCCTCGAATACTTTCGGCGCGCTCCGAAGCGCTCGGGCAACGTCGCCCTCGCGACGCGCGGGCTTTCCCGGGCTGCGGGCCAGCACTCGATACGCCGCGAAGAGGTCGTCGCTTCCGCGTTTTTCAGCACGATTCTCGTCCCAGCTCACGCGGAGCGCGTCGCGCCCCTTGCGCGCGGCCCAGAAGCTCGTGGCGACGACGGCGACGCCCGAGGGAACCCGCACCACGTGTGTCACGCCCTTCACTCGCCGGCTGCCGATCGCGTCGAACGACCTCACGGTGGCGCCGAACCTGGGCGGCCGCGCGATGAGCGCCGTCAGCATGCCGGACTCCGCGAAATCCATCGTGAACTTCGCCGATCCGTCCGTCTTCGCGGCCCCGTCGAGCCGGGGCACGCGCGTGCCCACGAGCTTGAAGTCCTTTGGATCTTTCAAGGTCACCTGGGAAGGCGGTTGGAGCGCCGCCGCCTTCGACGCGAGCTCGCCAAACGTCGCGCGGCGACCGGACGGTGCGTGGGAGAGGACGCCGCGGTCGACGGTGATGTCGGACGCCGGCACGCCCCACTCGCGCGCGGCGGCGGAGCTGCTCCCACGACTCGGCCAGGCCCGTGCTGCCGCCGGTCCCCTGGAGGGGGCCCCACCGGAGGTTGTTGTAACGCGTGGCGTCGGCCGGGGCCGTCTCGACCCGGACCTGGGACCAGTCCGCGTCGAGCTCTTCAGCGAGGATGACCGCGAGCCCCGTATGGCTGCCCTGCCCCATCTCGAGGTGCTTACCGATGATCGTGATGGTGCCGTCCGGCGCGATCCGCACGAAGGCGTTCGGCGCGAAGACGTCGTCCGCCGCGACCGCCTGACCGCCGTCGAGTCGAAACCCGACCAGCAACGCCGCGCCCGCAAGCGCGGTCGACTGGACGAAGCGTCGGCGGGTCAGCATGCTTAGCCTCCCAGCGTCCGCGCCGTCTCGTGGATGGCGGCGCGGATGCGCACATACGTGGCGCATCGGCAGACGTTGCCCGACATCCCGGCGTCGATATCGGCATCGGACGGGCGAGGAATTTCCGCGAGCAACGCGATCGCCGACATGATCTGGCCGGACTGGCAGTAGCCGCACTGGGCGACGTCGAGCCGGCGCCAGGCTCCCTGGACCGCCTGGGCAACATTGCCCGAGATGCCCTCGATGGTGACGACGTCACGGCCCGGGAGCGCGGCTGCCGGGGTGACACACGAGCGCGCGGCGCGCCCGTCGATGTGGACGGTGCACGCGCCGCACTGCGCGATGCCGCACCCGTACTTCGTTCCGGTCAGGCCGAGCTCGTCGCGCAGCACCCACAGGAGCGGGACGTCGCTGCCGGCGTCGACCGTCTGGCTCGCGCCGTTGATCGTGAAGGTCACCATCATTCAGCCTCCAGGGCCGCTGCTACCCGGTCCCCGCCAATCGCACGAACTGCCGCTTCATCGCGTTGATCTGTGCCAGGTAGCCGCGGACGTCGTGGTCGCCGCACCGCTGGCCAGCGGTCAGCCGGAAGCCGCGGCGTGCGAAGCCATCGCCCGGCCCTCCTCCACAGAGGTGGATGATGGCGGCGAGATCCTGCTTCTGCTGGAGCGTGGCGGCGGGGATCCGCTGGCGCCCCATCGTCGTCGCGACACTGCGATCCAGGAGAGCGGCGGTCATCTCGACGGCGTGGCTCGGCACGACGCGGGTGTAGACGCCGTTGAACCAGCACGATCTCCACTCGTGCCAGGGGCCATCCTCGACGACCACGTGGTCGTGGATGCAGTAGCGCTTGGCCTCACGGAACGTCGGGTCGGTGATCTGGTACATTCCGACCGCGCTCGAGGCCGGCCGGTACATCTCGAACGGATTCCACGTCAGACGCCACCGCCAGTACGTCCGGGCCACGGGGTTGCCCGCGCCTTCGACCTGGGCCAGCGCGGCCAGCAGGTCGGGCGTGATGACGGGGGTGGAATGCTCGCGAAAGAGCGGCGCGTACTGCCGCCAGGTTTCGGGCGGTGTCTTTGACAGCACTCCGCTCACGGGAAAGAACAGCTCGGTCGGCTTGCGGAGCACCTGATACGCCCAATTCACCGCCGACCAGACCGCCAGGATGACGGCGGCGACCACGAGGATGCGGAGCACCAGCGGCATGGCCAGCAGCACCAGGAGTGCCCGCCGGCCCACCCGAACGAGCGGCCGCACGGAGGGAATCCGGGCTCGACGCGCGCGCGCCTTTTTGGACGCGGCCCTGGAGGCGCGGGGCTGCGTAACGACGGGCATCCTCTTACTATGCCCCAGCGCACGAACGCCCGCCAAGCTTGCGGGGGCTTACTCCCCGCGAATCTCGCGAAGCCTCCGCTTCAGTGCCGTCATCCGATCGTTCATCTTTTCCGAGAGGGCCGAGGCCTTGGTCCGCTTCTTGGCTGGCGGCTGTCGCACCACGGTCGGGCTGGGGGCGTGACAGTATGAGCAGCCGCCCTTCAAGCCGTGCTTACACTCGCTCATCGGTATGGTAGCTCCCTACTGCCATCGTAACCGAAGGGCGTCGCTCTTCGCGAATGTCGGTATACTGCGCCCTCGACCGCCCGCGGCGAGCTGCGCGCTGCGGCCCCCGCCCTGGTCATGGTCGGCCCCCGGGGGCTATGCTAGCGCGCCAGGAGGGATCCCATGAGCGCTCACGCACTGTACCTGGTCCGGATGGACGTGGCCCATGACCACGAGGCCACCTTCAACGAAGTCTACGACCGCGAGCATGTCCCCAACCTCCGGGCGGTGGCCGGAGTGCGGCGAGCCAGCCGCTACCGGCAGCCCTCGCCGATCGAGCCGCGCTACCTCGCCGCCTACGAGATGGACGGGCCGGGGGTCGTCGAGAGCGCGGCGTGGAAGACGGCCGGCGAGCTGGGACAGTGGCCCACGCGGGTGCGCCCGAACACGATGAACCGTTATCGGGTCCTGTACGAGTGGGTGGGCGGGAACGCGGCGCTCACTGGGAAGACTCCGTACGTGTTCTGGGTCATGATGGACGTGGAGCCCCACCGCGAAGCCCTCTTCAACGATCTGTACGACAACGAGCACTTGCCGCTGCTGCTCAAGCTGCCCGGGTCCGTCAACGCGGTTCGCTATCGCACGACGGCCGCCGGCCAGCCGCGCTACCTGTGCGCGTACGAGGTCGAGCGCACCGACCTGCCGATGTCGAAGCTGTGGAACGACACCTCGGACATCGGGCGCTGGAAACCCGAGGTGCGGCCGTACACGTACAACAAGCACTACATCGTCAGCGAGCGGATCCTCTCGGCCTGAGTCCCAACGTGAAGATCACACAGGTCAACGTCGGCGTGCTGCGGGTGGCCGTCGACCGTCCCTACGTCGCGGGCGGGCGAACGGTCGACGCGAACTGGCATGTCCTCGCTCGGATCACGACGTCCGATGGCGTCGAAGGGGTCGGCTACGTCGTCTACCCGCGCCCCGATCTGATGACGACGATCGGCCACGCCGCGCGCGAGCTGGGCGAACACTTGATCGGGATGAGCGTGCTGGAGCCGGAGGCGGCCTGGGACCGACTGGCGAGACGCGGCGACTGGGTGGGGCCCGGGGGGTTGCTCCATTGTGCGCTGGCCCCGCTCGACATCGCCGTCTGGGACGCGGCCGGCAAGACCCTGGGCCAACCCCTGCATCGTCTCCTCGGCGGGTATCGCGATCGACTCCCGACCTACGCGAGCGACGGCCTGTGGGTCAGCCTGTCTCCCGCCGAGCTCGCGGCGTCGGCGAAACGCCACGTCGCAGGCGGCTTCGGCGCCGTGAAGCTACGGCTCGGCCGGGAGGCGACACCGGAGCTGGAGGCGCGGCGCGTCCACGCCGTGCGCGAGGCCGTCGGGCCTGACGTTCGGATCATGGTCGACGCGGTCGAAAGCTGGTCGCTGGCTCGCGCCCGGCGCACCGGTCGCATTCTGCAGGAGGCGGGCATCGCGTGGCTGGAAGACCCGGTCCACCATTCCGACGTCGTGGGATTGGCCGAGCTCCGGCGCCAGCTCGAGGTGCCGATCGCAGCCGGGGAGCACCTGTATCACCTGGACGCCTTTCGGACGCTCCTGGAGGCGCGGGCCGTCGACGTCGTCATTCTCGACCTCGCCAGGGTCGGGGGGGTGACGCCATGGCGGAAGATCGCCGCGATGGCGCAGGCGTATCGCATTCCAGTGTGTGGTCACGTGGTTCCCGAGATCCAGGTGCACTTGCTGTCAGCCGTCCCGCACGGCCACATGGTGGAATACGTCCCCCGATCGGCCGGCATCCTCACGTCGATGCCGCGGGTCGAGAACGGCGAGCTGGTCGCGCCGTCAGGTCCCGGTCTCGGTCTCGCGCTCGACGAAGCGGCGGTGCGACGCTACCAGGTCGCCTAGCGAGAGAGCCGTGCCCGGACGATTCACCGGCCAGGTCGCGATCGTCACGGCGGGCGGCTCCGGGATCGGCGCCGCCACGGCGCGGCGCTTCGCTGAGGAAGGCGCCGCGGTGGTGATCGCGGATCTGAGCGGCACGCGCGCCGAAGCGGTCGCGTCCAACATCACGACGAGCGGCGGCCGGGCCGCCGCCATCAAGATGGACGCGTCCGATCCCGGGGCGGTGCGGCGCACCCTGCAGCTGGCCGTGGACTCGTTCGGACGGCTCGACGTCATGGTCAACAACGCGGGGCTGGCGGAGCCGGCGCCGCTCGACGAGATCACCCTCGAGAGCTGGAACCGCGTGATCGCCGTCACCCTCACCAGCGTGTTCCTCGGCATGAAGCACTGCCTGCCGATCATGCGCGCCCGGGGCAAAGGCGTCATCGTCAACACCGCGTCGGTCTCCGGCACGCGCGGCGACTACGGGCTCTCCTCCTACAACGCCGCGAAGGCCGGCGTCATCAACCTGACCCGCTCGGCGGCGCTGGAGAACGCCCGCCACCACATCCGCATCAACTGCGTGTGCCCCGGGGCCATCGACACGCGCGGCATCCAGATTCTCGGCGGCGACCGCGCCGATGACCTGCGGCGCCAGCACGCCGCCGCGCACCCGATCGGCCGCGTCGGCGAAGCCGGTGAGATCGCGAGCACCGTGCTCTTCCTGGCCTCCGACGAGGCGTCGTTCATCACCGGCGCCGCCATCGTCGTCGACGGCGGCCTCACGGCCCACACCGGCCTACCCCACTTTCAGCGACCGACACTCTAGCGCGCGGCGCGCAGGAGGACGCGATGATCGACCCGGCGTTCACGCTCGAGAAAAAGACCGCCATCGTCGTCGGCGCGGCGAACGGCATCGGGCGCGCGACCGCGCTCGCGTTCGCGGCGGCCGGCGCCCGCGTCGCCTGCCGCGACGTCGAGGAGCCGGGCGCCAAGGCCACCGCGGCCGAGATCGAGCAGGGCGGCGCGCAGGCGCTGCCGGTGCATCTCGACGTCACGGAGGGCGCGAGCTGCCGCGCCGCCGTCGCCGCCACCGTCCAGCGTTTCGGCGGGCTCGACGTCCTGCTCTACGGCGCGGCCGACAGCGACCGGACCGCCACGGTGCTCGAGATGGACGAAGCCGCCTGGGACCGCGTCATCCGGATCAATCTCACGGGCGCATTCCTGATGGTCAAGGCCGCGATCCCGCCTCACCCGGGCGCCCGGCGTACTGCGCGACCAAGGGCGCCCTGATCCAGCTGGCGAAGGTGCTCGCCGCCGACCACGCGGCGCAGGGCATCCGCGCCAACACGATCTCGCCGGGCGCGATCGAGACCCGGCGCATGCTCCGACGCTGGAAGGACATGGCCGAGGCGCGCAAGATGATGGGGCCCAAGCACCTGCTCGGCCGGCTCGGCCGACCCGAGGAGATCGCGCGCGCCGCCGTCTATCTCGCCAGCGATGCCTCGGCGTTCATGACGGGCAGCGACCTGCTCATCGACGGCGGCTACACCGCAATCTGACTCGGAGGAGCTCCCGATGATCGTCGACATTCACGCCCACTATTTCCCGAAGGCGTACAACGATCTCCTCCTGCGCATCGGCGGTCGCAGCCTGCCCGAGGCGGCGCGGCCGAGCACGGCGCGGCCGATGCGCAACGACGACGCTGCCGGGATCCCGACGCGCCTGCAACAGATGGAAGAGGCCGACGTGCAGCTGCAGGTGCTCTCGCCGGCCGCGAGCCCGCCGTATGCCGAAAAGGAAGCCGACGCCGTCGCGGCGGCGCGGCTCATCAACGACAGCTACGCCGAGCTCGCCCGGAAGTACCCGGGCCGATTCAACGCCGTTGTCTCGCTCCCGCTGCCCCACATCGACGCCTCACTGCGCGAGATGGAGCGCGGGCTGGACCAGCTCGGCATGCTCGGCGTGTCGCTGACCTGCTCCTGCTTCGACCGCTCGACCGCGGAAGCGGAGTTCGAGCCGCTCTACCAGGAGATGAACCGGCGCCGGACCGTGCTGAACTACCACCCGATCCAGAACGGCATCTGCTCGCCCATGATCAACGACTACGGCTTCACGGTCTCGGTGGGCGCGTCGCTGGAGGACGCCGCGATCGTCCTGCACCTGATCGCCCGGCGGGTGCCGGAGCGCTTCCCGAGCATCAAGTACGTCGTCCCCCACCTGGGTGGCATCATCCCGATGCTGCTCCAGCGGCTCGACAATCAGGCCCCGCGCCAGCACCCGAACCTCCCGGAGCGCCCGAGCGTGACCGCGCGCCGCTTTCATTACGACATCGTCGGCCACGGCTCACAGGCGGCGCTGCTCTGCGCCTGGAAGGCCTTCGGCGCCGATCACCTCGTGGCGGGGAGCGACTATCCCGTCCTGCTCGCGTTCGAGACCTACCGGCAGAATTTCTTCTATCTTCGCGAGTCGATCCTGCCGCCCGAGGACGTCGACAAGATCCTTCATCACAACGCGCAGATCCTCCTGGGCCTGAAGCATTAGGGCCCCGCGAAGTCTAGGAAGGGCGGCGATCGATGGTCGCGGCGACCTTGCGCGCCATCGCGGCCCCGCGCTCGGCGAACTGGCGGCAGAGGCCGGTGTAGCGGGCGGGGTCGAGCAAGGCATCGACCTGCGGCATCGTGAGACGAGCGCTCACATGCGGGTCGGCGGCCAACATCTCGCGGAATGAGCGCGACTGAGTGACCGAAGCCTGCGCCGCATCGTAGACCGCGTCGTGGGCTCGCTGCCGTCCGATCTGCTTGCCCAGCTCGAGCATGAGCGCCTCGGCCATGATCAAGCCACCGGAGAGGTCGAGGTTCTCGCGCATGCGCGCCGGGAACACCTGGAGCCCGCCGAACAGCACCACCAGCCGCTGCAGCATGTCGCCGGTGAGCTCGCAGCTCTGGGTGAGCGCGCGGCTCATCATGATG
>QHSR01000233.1 GCA_003221635.1 Candidatus Rokuibacteriota bacterium
AGGAAGAATCTCCACAAGCAGCCCTCGATGCTCGAATATAAGAGTCCGACCACGCTCGAGACGCCCGAGATCCACACCATCCTCGTGGAGACCAACGACCCGGAGGGGCCGTTCGGGGCCAAGGAGGCGGGGCAGGGACCGCTCCTGCCGGTGATTCCGGCCATCGCGAACGCCATCTATCACGCGGTCGGCGTGCGCATCGACGAGGTGCCGATCACCCCGGACAAGGTTCTCAGGGCCCTCGAGCTGAAGCGGCAGGGAAAGCCGGCGCGCGTCGGGCCGGTCAAGCTGCCGCTCTTCACGTTCAAGGAGCCGATCGTGGTCGAATCCGCGTTCGGCCAGCCGGCCGACGCGGTCGTCTCGAGGCCATTCGCGTGAAACAGGTGAAACGGAGCCAGGTCGCCCCAGTCTCAGGCCACCCTCGGTACAAACCGGCCTCACGGCCCCCGCTACAATGATCAGGCTGCCGCCCTTCACGTATCTCGCGCCCCGCACGGCCGCCGACGCCGCCCGTTTGATGGCCGAGCATGGGCCGGACGCGATGCTCGTGGCCGGAGGGACCGATCTCTATCCCAACATGAAGCGACGGCAGTTCGAGCCGAAGGTCCTCGTCGGGCTGCGGGGGATCCGAGAGCTACGCGGTGTGCGAGGCTCCGCCGCCGCCGGCTGGACGATCGGGGCGGCGACGACACTTTCGGCGGTCACCGCGCACCCCGGGATCGCGCGCGACTTTCCGGCGCTCGCGACGGCGGCTGGACTCGTCTCCTCGCCACAGCTCCAGAACATGGGTACGATCGGGGGCAACGTGTGCGTAGACACGCGGTGCAACTACTACAATCAGTCCTACGAGTGGCGCAAGGCGATCGGGTTCTGCATGAAGAAGGACGGTGACATCTGTCTGGTGGCGCCCGGAAGCTCGCGGTGCTGGGCCGTGTCCTCCTCGGATACCGCGCCCGTGTTGTGGGCCCTCGGAGCGCGGGTACGGCTCATCGGCGCCGGCGGAGAGCGGACGGTGCCGATCCCGGCGCTCTATCGGGACGACGGCATCGAATACCTCGCCAAGCGGCCCGACGAGGTGGTCACGGACATCCTGCTGCCAGCCGCCGACGGCTGGCGCTCGGCGTATCTCAAGCTGCGGCGTCGCGGCTCGTTCGACTTTCCCGTGCTCGGGGTGGCGGTGGCGGCCCGGATGGACGGTGACCTCGTCCGCGAGGCTCGGATCGTGCTGGGCGCCGTCGCCTCGCAGCCGCGGCCGGCCGAGAAGGCGGCGGCCGCGCTCGTCGGCGAGCGGATGACGCGCGAGCTGATCGCCCGGGTGGCCGACCTGGCGGCGGGCCCCGCGAAGCCGCTCGACAACACCGACTTCACGCATCCGTACCGCAAGAAGGTGACGCGGGTGTTCGTCGCACGGGCGCTCGCCGCCCTCGCCGGATTCGTGGCCGGCGGGACCGCGTCGGAGGAAGTCGCATGACGGCGCTCGGCGAGCGCATCAAGCACCTCCGGGCCGAGCGCGAGCTGCAGCAGCGCCAGCTCGCCGAGAAGGCGGACCTCACCCCGAGCATGGTCTCGCAGATCGAGTCGGGACGGCTCTCGCCCTCGCTCCACACCCTGGGCAAGATTGCCGCCGCCTTCGGCGTTCCGATCGCGGCGCTCTTCGACGGCACCCCGGCCGGCAGCATCGTCGTCTCGCGCAAGCGCGACTATCCGGTCGTGTCGTTCGATGGCTCCTCCGAGCGCTGGGCGGTCCTGGGGGCGGGACTCTTCCAGGGCAAGATCCGCGCGGTGGTGACGACACTCGGTCCGAAGGCGCGCGGCGTCACGACCGAAAAGGTCATCATCAAGCCCGGCCAGATGAAGCTCTTCTACGTGCTGGAGGGCAAGGTTGCCCTCCAGTACAACGGCGACCGCCACCTGCTCGAGGCGGGCGATAGCGCGCTCCTCGACGGCGGCGTGCCGCACGGCTGGGAGAATCTCGGCGCCCGGCAGGCCCAGGCGCTCTGGGTCATTCTGGGATAGGAACCATGGCGGAGACTGGAGAGCGCGCTCGCGTGGACTTCAGGACGGAGCCGGCCGGGTACCGGCACTGGAAGATGCGCTTCGACGGCCCGGTGGCCACGCTCGCCATGGACGTCAAGGAGGACGGCGGGATCCGGCCGGGCTACGAGCTGAAACTCAACTCCTACGATCTCGGCGTGGACGTCGAGCTCTACGACGCGGTGCAGCGGCTGCGATTCGAGCACCCGGAGGTGGGCGCGGTCATCGTGACCTCGGGCAAGGAGCGAGTCTTCTGCGCGGGCGCCAACATCCGCATGCTCTCGCGATCGGCCCACGGCTGGAAAGTGAACTTCTGCAAGTTCACCAACGAGACCCGCAACGCGATCGAGGACGCCACTGCCGAGTCGCATCAGCTCTATCTCTGCGCCGTCAACGGCCCCTGCGCGGGCGGCGGCTACGAGCTGGCCCTGGCGACCGACTGGATCGTCATGGCCGACGACGGCAACACGGCGGTGTCCCTTCCCGAGGTCCCGCTGCTCGCCGTGCTCCCCGGCACCGGCGGGCTCACGCGGCTCGTGGACAAGCGGCGCGTGCGCCGGGATCGCGCCGACTTCTTCTGCACGGTCGCGGAGGGGATCAAGGGCGCGCGGGCGGTGGAGTGGGGCCTGGTGGACGAGGTCGTGCCACGCTCGAAGCTCGACGAGGTCGTGAAGCGGCGCGCGGCCGAATTCGCCGCCCGCACCGATCGGCCGGCCGGCGCGCGCGGCATCGCCCTGGTGCCGCTCGCGCGTTCGATCGACGGCGCCCGGATCCGCTACCCGCACGTGGCGTGCGACATCGATCGGGGCCGGGGTCTCGCCGAGATCACGGTGAGCGGGCCGAGCGTGGCGCCCCCGGCCGACGCCGCGGGGATCCGCGAGGCCGGCTGCGCGTTCTGGCCGCTGGCGCTGGCGCGCGAGCTCGACGATTTGATCCTGCACCTGCGCACCAACGAGGAGGAGATCGGCCTCTGGGTGCTCAGGACATCCGGCCGCGCCGATCTCGTCGAGGCGCACGATCGCGCGCTGGTGACGCATCGCGACGACTGGCTCGTACGGGAGGTCCGCCTGTACCTCAAGCGGACGTTCAAGCGGATCGAAGTCTCCTCGCGGTCGGTCTTCGCCCTCATCGAGCCCGGCTCGTGCTTCACCGGCCCCCTGCTCGAGCTGTCGCTGGCCGCCGACCGCTCGTACATGCTCGCCGGCGCGCGTTCGGGCGACCCTCGTCCGGCCGCCACGGTCCGGCTCACCGAGACGAACTTCGGCGCCTATCCGATGGTCAACGGCCTCACGCGGCTGGCGAGCCGATTCCTGGCCGAGCCCGGCCGAGCGGACAAGCTCCGCGCGCGTCTCGGCGAAGATCTGGACGCCGCCGCCGCGGCGGAGGCCGGGCTCGTCACGTTCACACCGGACGACATCGACTGGGACGACGAGGTCCGCATCGCGCTCGAGGAGCGCGCGGCGTTCTCTCCCGACGCGCTCACCGGTATGGAGGCGTCGATTCGGTTCGGCGGGCCCGAGACGCTCGAGAGCAAGATCTTCGGCCGCCTCTCGGCGTGGCAGAACTGGATCTTCCAGCGCGCGAACGCTGTCGGCCCGAAGGGCGCGCTCGAGGTCTACGGCACGGGCCAGCGCAGCGAGTTCGACCGGAGGAGAGTGTGATGGCCGGCATCGACTACAGCGAGCGCATCCCGAACAACGTGAGCCTGAGCGAGAACCGTCGGCTCCAGCGCGCGCTCGAGGAGTGGCACCCGAAGTTCCTCGCATGGTGGATGGGCATGGGCCCGACCGGCTTCCAGGAGAAGGACGTCTACCTGCGCACCGCCGTGAGCGTGGACGCCCAGGGCTGGGCGCAGTTCGACTACGTCAAGATGCCCGACTACCGGTGGGGCCTGTTTCTCGCCGAGGCCGAGCCCGGCCGCACCATCCGCTTCGGCGACCACCTGGGCACGCCGGCCTGGCAGGACGTCCCGGGGGAATACCGCGGGGTCCTGCGCCGCCTCATCGTCACCCAGGGAGACACCGAGCCCGCCTCGGTCGAGCAGCAGCGCCACCTCGGCGCGACCTGCCCGTCGCTCTACGACCTGCGCAATCTGTTCCAGATCAACGTCGAGGAAGGCCGCCACCTCTGGGCGATGGTCTACCTGCTCGACGCCTACTTCGGTCGGGACGGCCGCGAGGAGTCCGACGCGCTCTTGCAGCGGCGCTCGGGCGACGGCGACAAGCCGCGCATCCTCGGGGCGTTCAACGAGAAGACGCCGGACTGGCTCTCGTACTTGATGTTCACGTACTTCACCGACCGCGACGGCAAGTATCAGCTCGCGAGCCTCGCCGAGAGCGGCTTCGATCCGCTGTCGCGGACGTGCCGCTTCATGCTCACCGAGGAAGCGCATCACCTGTTCGTCGGCGAGACCGGCATCGGGCGCGTCGTGCAGCGCACGTGCGAGCTCATGCGCGAGGGGAAGAGCGACGACGTCCGGCGGCTCGGCGGGCTCGACCTCGCGACCCTGCAGAAGTACATCAACTTCCACTACTCGGTGTCGCTCGACCTGTTCGGCTCCGAGGTCTCGACCAACGCCGCGAACTTCTACACGATGGGGCTCAAGGGGCGCTTCGAGGAGACCAAGAAGCACGACGACCACCGGCTGAAGGACGCCACCTACGCGGTGAGCGAGCTCGACGGCGACCGGATCACGACCCGCGAGGCGCCCGCGCTGCCCTCGCTCAACGAGCGCTTGCGGGACGACTACATCACCGACTGCCAGCGCGGGGTGGATCGCTGGAACCAGATCATCAAGAAGCACGAGATCGACCTCGAATTGCGGCTGCCCCACCGGGCCTTCCACCGCGCCATCGGCCACTTCGGCGAGGTCAAGGTCTCGCCCGACGGTCGCGTTCTCAGCGAGGCCGAGTGGGATGCGAAGAGGCCCGAGTGGCTGCCGACCGAGACCGACCAGGCGTACCTCCAGAGCCTGATGCAGCCGGTCACCGAGCGCGGCCGCTTCGCCAACTGGATCGCGCCGCCGCCCCGCGGCGTCAACGGCCAGCCGATCGATTTCGAGTACGTCCGCCTGGCCTGAGCATGGGGGAGTCGAGAGGGGGGCGGAGGCTGAACGCATGACCGTGCAGACAGAGCCCCCCTCTCCAAGGGTATGAACGCGTCGGAGTTGCTCCCCGCCGACTTCAACGCGGCGACGTGGTTCGTCGACCGTAACGTCGCCGAGGGACGCGGCGCCGCGCCGGCATTCCACTACGAAGGCCGGACGCTCACCTACGCCGACGTGCAGGAGCTGGTCGACCGCACCGGCAACGCGCTCCGCGAGATCGGAGTCGAGGCGGAGAACCGCGTGTTCATGCTCTGCCTCGACGCGCCGGAGTTCCTTGGAGCCTTCTGGGGGGCCATCAAGATCGGCGCGGTGCCGGTCCCCACGAACACCCTGATGCGCACCGCCGACTATCTCTACTTCCTGAACGACAGCCGCGCCAAGGTGGCCATCGTCTCGGCGCCGCTGCTCGCCGAGGCGGGTCCCGCCCTCGCCGAGGCAAAGCACGTCAAGCACGTGCTGGTCGCCGGCGGGTCTCCCGGGGCGTACCTGTCCTACGACGAGCGGATCGCCAAGGCGTCCACGAAGCTCGTGGCCGCCACGACGTCGCGTGACGACCCCGCGTACTGGCAGTATTCGTCCGGCTCGACGGGCTTCCCCAAGGGCGCGGTTCACCTGCATCACGACATGGTGATCTGCTGCGAGACCTACGCGAAGCAGGTGCTCGGGATCAGACCGACCGACCGGGTCTTCTCGGCGGCGAAGCTCTTCTTCGCCTACGGGCTCGGCGCCACCGGCTTCATGCCAATGAGCGTGGGCGCTCAGGCGATGCTCTATCCGCACAGGCCCACGCCCGAGGGCGTGTTCGAGGCAATCACCCGCTTCCGGCCGACGATCTTCTTCGGCGTCCCGACACTCTACGCCGGGATGCTCGCGGTGAAGGACGCGGCGACGCGGTTCGATACCTCGTCGCTCCGCCTCTGCGTGTCGGCGGGCGAGGCCTTGCCCGACGAGCTCTACACGCGCTGGCGCGAGCGGTTCGGCGTGGAGATCATCGACGGCATCGGCACCACGGAGATCGGCTACATCTTCATCTCGAATCGTCCCGGCCTGACGCGACCCGGCTCGTCCGGGCTGCCGGTGCCCGGCTACGAGCTCGCCATCGTGGACGACGAAGGGCATCCGGTGGCGCAGGGCGAGATCGGCAACCTGCGCGTCAAGGGCGACTCGACGATGGCGTACTACTGGAACAAGCACGAGAAGACCAAGGAGACGCTCTTCGGTCCCTGGATCCAGACCGGGGACAAGTACTACGAGGACCAGGACGGCTACTTCTGGTACTGCGGGCGCTCGGATGACATGCTGAAGGTCGGCGGGATCTGGGTCTCGCCGGTCGAGGTCGAGGCGACGCTCGTGCGCCATCCCGCGGTGCTCGAGGCGGCGGTGGTGGGCCGCGAGGACAGCGATCGGCTCGTCAAGCCTCAGGCGTTCGTCGTCCTCAAGGAGCCGTCGAGCGGCGGCGAGAAGCTCGCCGACGAGCTCAAGGCGTTCGTGAAGGACAGGATCGCGCCCTACAAGTACCCGCGCTGGATCGACTTCGTGGCCGAGCTACCCAAGACGGCGACCGGCAAGATCCAGCGGTTCAAGCTGCGGGCCTGAGGGCCGGGGCGCGCGCGACGGTGTTCGACCGCACGCTGGAAACGCTCGGAGGGGAGCGGCTGCTCGGCCATCAGTGGCGCCGCCTTCGCGCCATGGCGGAGGAGCTGCTCGCGTCGAATCAATTCGTCGCGCGCCGCTGGCGCGCGGCCGGCGTCGGGTCGGTGGAGGACCTGCGCGGCTGGGACGACTTCCGGCGGCTTCCGCTCACGACGAAGGCCGAGCTCGTGGACGATCAGGCCTCCAACCCGCCATTCGGCACGAATCGGACGTACGCGCTCGAGCGCTACGTCCGCGTGCATCAGACGTCGGGGACGAGCGGTTCGCCTCTGCGGTGGCTCGACACGCAGGAGTCGTGGGAGTGGTGGGCGCGCTGCTGGGGGTTCGTGCTGCGCGGCGCGGGCGTCGGGCCCGCCGACCGCGTCTTCTTCCCGTTTTCGTTCGGCCTCTTCATCGGGTTCTGGGCGGGCTTCGAGGGCGCCCGGGCGCTCGGCGCGCTGGCGATTCCGGGCGGCGGGCAGGATTCGGCGACGCGGCTGGCCTGGATGGAGGCCCTCGGCGCGACGGTGCTCGTCTGCACACCGTCCTATGCTCTCTACCTGGCGGAGGTCGCGCGCGGGCGCGGCATCGACCCCGCGAAGCTGCCGGTGAGGATCACGGTCCACGCCGGCGAGCCGGGCGCCGGGATCCCGGCGGTGCGCGCGCGGATCGAAGATGGCTGGGGCGCCCGCGCGTTCGACCATGGCGGTATGACCGAGATGGGCGCCTACGGCTACGAGTGCGCCGAGCAGGCTGGACTCCACGTCAACGAATCGGAGTTCATCCTCGAGGTGATCGATCCGGTGACGGCCGCGCCCGCACGCGACGGCGAGCTGGTCCTGACGAATCTCGGGCGTGTGGGCTCGCCGGTCGTCCGGTACCGCACCGGTGACCACGTCCGTCTGGCCGCGGCGCCGTGCCCGTGCGGTCGCACCTTCAGTCGTCTGGAGGGCGGCATCCTCGGGCGACTCGACGACATGCTCATCGTCCGCGGCGTCAACGTGTACAGATCGAGGTCTTCCGGGCGGGAGAGCTCGACGAGGTCCGCGTCCTGGTCGAAGTGGGCGATGCGTCGGCCGCGCCCCGACTGCAAGAAGCGCTGCGGGCGAGCCTCGGCATCCGGCTCGAGGTGGCGCCGGTGCCGCTGCGTAGCCTGCCGCGATACGAGCTGAAGGCGCGGCGCGTCGTTCGGAGATAGAGCGCCGACGGCCGAGTGGAAAGGCGCCCCGTTTTCCCCGCGCATCGGCTACTATTTTCAGTGCCACCTGAAGCGCCGCCGAAGATGAACGAGAACGTGCAGGGCGAAGGAAGCAGTTCCCAGGCCGCACCCGAAGCGTCGGTGCCGTTCAGCGGGACTGTCTCTATCTTTTTCAGCGATATCCGGGGCTTC
Organism: Candidatus Rokuibacteriota bacterium; assembly: GCA_003221635.1. GTDB lineage: Bacteria > Methylomirabilota > Methylomirabilia > Rokubacteriales > CSP1-6 > AR31. Next base: position 8,163 of record QHSR01000233.1, read on the forward strand.
ACGGACTATACGGAGGAGTTCGGCGACGAGGCGGCCTCCCGGATCGTGCACGAGCAGGACACCATCGTCCGGAGCCAGATCGAGGCATTCGGCGGCGTTGTCGTAAAGACGCAGGGCGACAGTTTCATGGTCGCCTTCAGCGCTGCCCGTGGCGCCATCCTGTGCGCGATCGCGATCCAGCGGACCGTTGCCGAGGCGAACCGGAACCAGGCCGGTCCCCGGATGGGGATCGGCATCGGCATCAACACCGGTGAGCCGATCCGCCAGGAAGACGGCGACTATATCGGCGGCACAGTGAACCTGGCGGCGCGCATCTGTGCCGCCGCCGGGCCACGCCAGATCCTCGTCGCGGAGTCGACCCGGTACGTTGCCGGCCGCATCGAGTTGCGGCGATCCGACGGGGGAGCCGTGGAGTACATCGATCGCGGGCTCCACGAGTTGAAGGGCTTCCCGGAGGCCAAGCGGCTCTTCGAAGTCACGTGGCACCCGGCCACCTTCGGCGAGCCAACCGCAAGCGCCGAGGCGCCCTCCACCGGCGAGGAGGAGTTCGCGTTCAAGGCGGCCGTCCAGCGAGCCAACGGAGTGCTGACCCGCGTGCTCGGCATCGTTCACCTGGACGATTCGGCGTTTCCCGCTCTCCTCGAGTGCCAGGCGAAGGCCAGCGAGCTCCGCCTGGCCTTCTCTCGGGCCGGCGGCGATCGGCGGGGCGCCACCGCGAAAGAGGTTCTGGACCAGATCCTTCCGTTCGAGAACTTATTGACCCTTACGCTCGAGCGGGAGACGCTGCCCGAGGAACGCTGGGCTCCGCTCGACGCCGCGGTCGCCCGGGTCTTCGGCCGACCGCTCGTGAACGCGGCCGCTCGAGGCCGGCTGTCCACCGGTATCGGTACCGCCGAGAAGCCCGGGCACGCGGCGGCCGCACGGGAGCGGGTGAAGGAGCCGGAGCCAGCGGTGGGAGCGCGCAGCGCGGTCGCAGACGCGCTCGCGCCCCCGCCATTCGACGAGCGGGCCGCGGGCGTCGGCTGGTGGTCCGCCGCGTATGCGGCCTGGAGCCAGTGGAAGCCGTCCGGGCTCGCCTGGGCGCATGCGCTTCGCGAGGAGATCCGGAGGTATCCGTACCTCCTGAGCGTCCAGCTCCGGGCCAGCGCGGATCACGACGACGGACGACTCGCGGGGGGCTACTTCCTCCTCCTCGAGCACGTCGAGAACCTCTCACCGGGGTTCATGCGCACCATCCTCGAGCGCGCGATCGACGAGGCCGGGGTGGAGCCGCGGGCACTCGGACCGAAGCTCTACCAGCTCCTCGTGGATGGCGGCCGGTTGCGCGAGACCTACGCGGCGTTCGTGCGCGACGTCATCCAGGTCGCCGTCCCGACGCCCGGGATGTGGGCCGACGCCGGGGTGGTCGAGCGCGACGACGCGACCGTGTTGATCTCGCGGCCGACGGCGACGGTCGGCGACCCGCAGGAGCAGACGGTGCAGCTCGCCGAGCTTCGAGATCGTGGCGCCCAGCGACGCTTTCTGGTGACGATGCAGCCGCTGACCAGCCGGTTCTTCTACGTGACCTCGGGAAAGCTGAACACGGCGCGCGACGTGGAGATGAGGCTGACGGCGAACGACCAGCCCTCGGACCGGGCGTGGTACCTGACGGTGAGGGACAGCCTGAGCGTGCGCTCGGACCCGAAGCTGCTCCCGGTGGCGGGAGTGTCGCTGCCGGGCCTCGGCCGGCACCACTTCGGGGTCTGGGTCGCGGTCTTCAACCCCGACCCCGCCGAGGTCGTGACCTGTGAGCTGATCGTGCGCGTGAAACCACCTGGACCGTCGTCGTCGGCGTCGAGGTTCATGCGGCCGGGCGGGCCGGCGCGATGAAGGCGCGCACGGGTGATCCCTGGATGCCCGCCGATCGCTACGGACGGGGACTGGGTCGAACACGCTCACCGGCACCAGCGGAGTTCGGGAGGTCTTCCATCGGGTGCGCGATCCCCTGGAGCTCAGGCGGCGAATCCAGGGCCAGTGGCGTAGCTCGGACCCGCCGGCGCGTCGCGCCGGCTACTGTTGCTGCTGGGCGCTGACGTCCTCGACGCCGGTGACGATCCGATCGGGCGGGCGCGCGGGGACCTCGCGAAACACCGGCAGGTCGATCTGCCGGATCTCCTCGTGGAGCGTCGCGACGATCTTGCCGGGCACGTCCTCGGTGACGACCTCGGCCTTCAGCGTCTCCTTGGCGATGCCGCGGTAAATCCCCTTGTTGGGCGGGACGTCGTCGTAGTGACGGCCGTGACCCACGACGACGTAGCGCTCGTCCACCGCACGGTTGTGCGTCGGATCGAAGGCGACCCAGCCGGCCGCCGGCGAGTGGAACTCGACCCATGCATGGCTCTGCGAGGGCTCCCGTCTCTGCAGGCCCACGAAGTCGCCCCGGCGCATCTGGGCCTAGTCATCGTAGCGAAGGTCGGCGTGGAGCTTTCCGATGATCCGCGCCGGCGCGATGAGCTCGGGCCCAGAGATCGCCGCAAGGTAGTCTCTGACGACCGAGGCGCCGTAGCGGAGCGAGCGCGTCGAATCGACGTCGAAGAGCAGGAAGCCGATCCGCAGTTGGATGTCGATCGCGGTCATGGTAGTGACAAGCGAGCATGGCGACGGGGGGCTCGGATCTCATCATGCAGATGGCGACCGGTGACCGGCAGGCCTTTGCCCTCTTCTACGATCGCCACGCGCCCGTCGTCTTCCCGCTGATTCTCAGGATCGTCCGCGAGCGCGCCGACGCGAGCGAGGTGCTCCAGGAGGTGTTCTGGGAGGCCTGGCGGGACGCCGGCCGCTACGACTCGGCGCGCGGCAGCCCCGAGGCCTGGATGGTCACCCGGGCGCGCACGCGTGCGATCGATCGTGTTCGCGCCACGCGCCGGCGTGGTGAGAACCGTGGGACGATCCCGAGCGCTCTCGATCGGCTGCCCGAGTCGCAGCGCGAGGTCATCGAGCTCGCGTACTACGTGGGGTTCACCCAGACGGAGATCGCCGACCGGCTCAAGCAGCCGCTCGGCACGGTGAAGACGCGGATGCGACTCGGGCTCGAGCGGCTCCGAGACGTGGTGACGACGCACTCATGAGTCACGAATCGTTCGACACGCTCGCGGCGACGTACGCGCTCGGCGCTCTGGACGGGGACGAGCGCGCTGAGTTCGAGCGCCATCTCGCCGGCGGGTGCGCCGTCTGCGAGGCGACCCTACGAGGGGCCGCCGAGGCGCTGGCGGCGCTCGCGCGCTCGGGACCACCGATGCTCCCGCCGCCGGAGGTCAAGGACGAGCTCTCGCGCCGGATCGCGGCGACGACGCCCGGACGACGGGCAGAGGCGCGTCCGCGCCCGCTCGTCTGGGCGGTGGGGACGCTGGCCGCGATGATCGCCGGCGCCGCGTTCACCGGCGCGTTCGTCGCGGCGCGCTACGAGGGACTGCGCGAGCAGATCGCAGTCTACCGGAACGCGGTCGACCTGCTGCGCGATCCGGAGACCCAGATCGTCGCCTTGCACGGCCTCGGGCCGAACCCCGCGGCCACCGGCCGGGTCATCTGGCACCCGGTGAACGGGGGCCACGCATTCGTCGCCAACCTGCCGGCGGCGCCGCCGGGGAAGGCGTATGAGCTGTGGACGATCGGGGAAGCGGCGCCGCAGCCCGCGGGTGTCTTCCAGGTCGACGGCTCGGGACGGGGCACGCACCGCATCCCCGCGGTGGAGGGCGGCAAGCCGGTGAAGGTCTTCGCCGTCACCCTCGAGCCCGAGGCCGGCGTGCCCGTGCCGACAGGGCCGATGGTCCTCGCGTCGAAGTAGCGCGGCCCGCGGGCTTCTAGCGGCGTCGGCGCCGTGCGGTGTGCAGGACCGCGATGATCGTCATCGAGTCCTTGATCTCGTCGCGCTCGACCATACGCACGACCTCGTCGAAGGGGAAGGCGCGTACCTCGATGAACTCCGTCGGATCGGCCTGTCGCCGGACCGGGCGGAGCCCTTCGGCGACGTAGATGTTCGCAGTCTCCTCGACGACGCTCTTGGAGGGATGGAAGGCACACAGCTTCACGAGTCGGTCGGCCTCGTAGCCCGCCTCCTCAGCCAACTCGCGCTGGACGGCGGCCTCCTCGGTTTCCCCGGGCCGCACCGCGCCCGTCGGCATCTCCCAGTAGAAGCTACCGGCGACGTAGCGGTACTGCCCGACCAGGATGGTGGTGTCCGGATCGAGGAATGGAAGCACGCCCACGCAGCCAGGGCACTGGACGACGCCGTAGATCGTCGTCCGACCGTCGGGGAGCTCGACCTGATCCTCGCGCACGCGGATCCAGCGATTCTCGTAGACGGGCCGACTCGTGAGCATGCGCCAAGGCGTGCGCGCCAGTCGCTGACGATCGGTCACAACGTGGTCCAGCGCATCCGCGCACCTCCGGCGTTCGCTGCGGTTGCAGGACTCTAGCACGCGCCGTCTTCGAGCGGAACGGAGGTATACTCGGGAGCGCGGCATTCGACCTCATGGTCACTGGAGATTCCATGTCACTTCCGAAGCCCGTCGAAGCGCTCTGGACCGAGCTCCAGTCGGTGCGTGCCGAGGTCCTCCGAGAGACCGACGGGCTCACGCAGCGCCAGGCCGACTGAAGCGCGGGGCGCGCCTGTGAAAGTCATCCTGCGAAACCCGCGCCGGGAGGTTGCGGTCGCTGGCAACCGCCGGGTCAAGGAGATCTTGCGCGAGCTCGACATCGTGCCCGAGACGGTGCTGGTGATCTGCGGAGACGACCTCATCACCGCCGATCAGGTCGTGCGTGACGACGCCACGATCGAGCTGCGGCCGGTGATGTCCGGCGGTGGTCAGAGAGATCCGCGATGAAGTGCCGCAAGTGCGGTGAGCCGGCCGTTCTCGAGCTGCGGCGCCACAACGCCGCGTTCTGCGCGCCGGACTTCCTCGAGTTCTTCCGCAATCAGGTCCGCGAGGCTATCCGGAAGCATCGGATGTTCACCAAGGACGAGGTCGTGCTGGTCGCCGTCTCAGGCGGCAAGGATTCGCTCGCGCTCTGGGACGTGCTGATCGACGAAGGATACCGGACGACCGGACTTCACCTCGACCTCGGGATCTTCGAGTATTCCGTCGAGTCGAAGGCCAAGTGCGAGCGCTTCGCCGCGGCTCGCGACGTCCCGCTGATCGTCTCCGCCGTCCGCGACGAGGTGGGAGCGCCGGTCCCGGTCATCAAGACCGTCACGCGGCGGCCGCCGTGCTCGGGCTGCGGCCTCTCCAAGCGCTACCTCATGAACCGTGCGGCGCTCGAGCACGGTATGCCGGTGGTGGCGACCGGCCACAACCTCGACGACGAGGCGGCGACGCTCTTCGGTTCGGTGATGCACTGGCAAACCGATGCGCTGCCCCGCCAGTCGCCCGCGCTCCCGTCGACGCATCCGAAGCTGGTGCGTCGAGTCAAGCCGCTGTATCGGCTGTCCGAGCGCGAGACGGCCGCCTTCGCGTTCCTCCGGAAGATCGACTACATCGTGGAGGAGTGCCCGTTCGCCGCGGGGGCGACCTCGATCACCCACAAGGAGATCCTGAGCCGATTGGAGGACGCCTCGCCGGGCGCCAAGCACAACTTTCTCTTCGGCTTCCTCGACCGGGCGCGCCCCGCGTTCGAGCGGGCGGAGGCCGTTGTCCTGAACGAGTGCCTTCGCTGCGGCCAGGTGACGACCGGGACGATCTGCGCCTTCTGCAAGCTGGCTGACCAGGTCAAGCGCCGGGTTTCCTGACCCGCGGGGGGGGGAGCGCGGCAGTGGGTCAGGTTGACGGGTGCGGTGGGGGTCGAAGGGGCCCGTTCCCGGCACGTGGCGACGGGAGCGGAGCGCTTGGATGGAGCCCAGCCGCACCGGAGCAGCGCACGCGCGCCGCGTGGTCCTCTCGACCCCCACCGCACCCGTCAACCCGACCCACGGCCGCGCTCCGGCGCGGTTTGCACCACCCCCCGACGAGCCGGTAAGATGAATTGCTGTTCAGTTTGCCGAGGAGGTCGCCATGAGGGATGCGGTTATCGTTGGGGCCGTGCGCACCGCCGTGGGGCGAAAGGGCGGCAAGCTCTCGGGTGTCCGCCCGGACGACCTGGCCGCGTTTGTGCTCAAGGAACTGGTCGCGCGAGTGAAGGTCGACCCGGCGGAGATCGAGGACGTCATCCTCGGCTGCGTGGATCAGCTCGGCGAACAGGGCTTCAACATCGCGCGCAATGCGGCGTTGATCGCTGGCCTTCCGGTGGAAGTGTGCGGCACGACCCTTGACCGGATGTGCGGCTCCGGCCAGCAGGCGGCGAACTTCGCCGCGATGGGCGTGATGGCGGGCCAGTACGACGTCGTCGTCGCCGGTGGGGTCGAGCACATGACTCGGGTGCCGATGGGCTCGAACGCCATGGGGCCGGGCGACGGCCCGCTCTCGCCGAGGCTTCAGGAGCGCTTCAATATCGTCCCGCAGGGTATCTCGGCCGAGATGATCGCCGAGAAGTGGGGCCTCACGCGGGAGGCGCTGGACGAGTTCTCCGCGCGAAGCCACGAGAAGGCCGGTCGGGCCATCGCCGAAGGGCGCTTCAAGCGGGAAATCGTCCCCCTGTCGCTTCCCGACGGCTCCGTCTTCGACACCGACGAGGGTGTCCGCGTCCCGGTGAACCGCGAGAAGATCGCGGCGCTGGCCCCGTCCTTCAAGCCCGACGGCGTGGTGACGGCCGCGAACTCCTCGCAAATCTCCGACGGCGCCGCCGCGCTGATGTTCATGTCCGTCGACCGGGCGAAGGCCCTCGGGCTCAGGCCGCGCGCCCGCGTTGTCGCGACGGCGCTCGCCGGTGTGGATCCGACGATCATGCTCACGGGGCCCATTCCGGCGACCCAGCGCGTGCTGCGGAAGGCTGGCATGCGGCTCGAGCAAATCGACGTGATCGAGATCAACGAAGCGTTCGCGTCGGTCGTCCTCGCGTGGGAACGTGAGCTCCACCCGGACATGAGCCGCGTCAACGTCAACGGTGGCGCGATCGCCCTGGGCCACCCGCTCGGCTGCTCGGGCGGCAAGCTCATGACGACCTTGCTGCACGAGCTGGAGCGGACCGGCAAGCGCTACGGCCTGCAGACGATGTGCATCGGATTCGGCCAGGGCATCGCCACGATCATCGAACGGCTGTAGCCGGGTCGCTAAGGAGGAGGGATGGCCGGATTTCGCTGCGCGAAGTGTGGGAAGGTCGCGATGGCGCAGAAGATCTGTTGCGGCCGCCCGATGAAGCGGGCCTGATCCGTCGCGGCTGCGGTTCGTCGCCGCCTCAGACGGCGGCGATGGCGTCCTGAATCGCTGCGTCGAGCTCGACCGGACGCACGGGTTTGAAGAGACACTTGCGAATCTTGAGCATCTTGAGCCGGCCGTGTTCCTCGTCGCGCAACCCCCAGCCGGTGATGAAGAGGATCGCGACGTTCGTGTCCACGTGGCGGACGCGCTCGGCCAGCTCCCAGCCGTTCATGCCGGCCATCCCGAGGTTGCTCAGCACCACGTCGAAGCGTCCCGGTCTGTAGCCCGCCAAGCCGGCGGACCCGCTCGCCGCGGCGGTCACGGTGTGGCCCACGCTTCTCAGGATCTCGGTCAGGGTGCCGAGCACCTTTGGATCGTCGTCCACGAGGAGGACGCGCGCCGGGCGGCGCGCCCGCGGCAGCACCGTCTCGGGCTCCGCGCCGACGGGCTCGCTTGCGACCGGGAAGGTGAGCGTGAAGGTCGCGCCGCGACCCGGCTCGCTCTCCACGCGGATTTCGCCTCCGTGCCGCCGCACGATCGAGTAGACCATCGACAGGCCGAGTCCCGAGCCCGCTTCTCCCTTCGTCGAAAAGAATGGCTCGAAGATCCGCCGGCGCACCGGCTCCGGCATGCCGACACCGGTGTCGGTCACCATCAACGTGATCTGCCGTCCGGGCTCCCCGCGGGTGGTGACCGTCAGGGTGCCGCCGTCGGGCATCGCGTCGAGCGCGTTGAGGATCAGGTTCGTCATCAGCTCGGTCATCGCCGCCGGCCGGCCGTTGACCGTCTCGATCGTGCCGAGGTCGAGCCGGAGGTCGAGCGGACGATTGTCGCGCGCGATCTTCTCCTCCCAGCGCGGACGGACGATCGCGACCGCGTCGTGCACGATCTGATTCACGTCGACCCCGACGAACTGCTCGTCGGGACGCAGGCGCGCGAACTGCTGGATCCGTCGCACCGTCTCGGAGCCGTCCACCGCGGCCGCCTCGACGACGTTGAGCGAGCGCGCGACGAACTCGGCGTCCTGCGGATTCTGCTTCATGAGCTGGGCGTAGCCGAGGATGGCCTGGAGGAGATTGTTGAAGTCGTGCGCGATGCCGCCTGCGAGCTGCCCGAGAGCGGTGAGCTTCTCGGACTGGCGATGCTGCTTTTCGATCTCGCGCTGCGCGGTGATATCGCGGACGATCGCGATCAGCCCGTCGAGCCTGCCGTGGCGCCCGTGCAGGGCCGACAGCGTCACCGCCAGCTCGGGCGGCCGCGGCTGCCCCGCCGTCGCCGTCGTCTCGAAGGCGTGTATCGGTGTCCCCTCGGCGAGCCGTCGCTTGGCCTCGGTGTAGTCGCCGCGATGGAGCAGGTCGGTGATCGGTCGGCCGATCGCCTGCCCGGCGCCCAGCCCGAAGATGCGCTCGGCCGCCGGGTTCCATTTCTCGATGCGATCGTCGGGCGAAACCGAGATGATGGCCTCGCCGGCGGAGGCGATGGTCTGTTCGAGCAACTGCTTCGTGTCGGCAATCTCGCCGTACAGGCGGGAATTCCGGAGCGCGATCGCCAGGTATTCGGAAAGCATCTCGAGCAGCTCGCGCTCCCGCGGATCGATCGCGCGCCGCGACGGCCGGTTGTCGACGACGAGGTGCCCCAGCGACCCCTGGACGTCCCGGATGGCGCAGTCGATGACGGCCGCGTCGGCCCGGTCGAGGTCGGCCGGGGCTTCGGGGACGATCGCGACGCTGTCGTAGCCGAGCGCCGTCCGGAGCTGCTCGGTCACGGCGGCCGTCACGTGCTGCGGATCGAGTTGCCCGACGATCGTCCGTGAGATCTCACGCAGGATCGAGAGCTGCGTGACGCGGAGCGATTGCTCCGCCGCCTCGCCGCGCGCGGCCTCCTCGAGCTCGCGGGTCTTGGTCGACAGGCGCCGCATGTCCTCGACGAGCCGGGCCACCTGCCCGCGGGCGCCGAGATCAGCCTGGCGGCGCAAGAGCGCGCGACGGACGACGTCCTCGAGGTCCTGGCGCGAGAAGGGCTTGATGAGGTACTCGAACGCGCCGTGGGTCAGCGCGTGCTTCACGGTCTCGAGCGAGGCGTATGCCGTGATCATCACCACTTCGATCGATGGGTCGGCCCGCTTGACGTGACGGAGGAGCTCGAGGCCGTCCATCTCGGGCATCTTGATGTCCATGATCACGACGTCAGGCTGAAACCGCCGCAGCAGGTCGAGGGCCGTGCGCCCGTTCTCCGCTGTCTGGATCTGGTAGACGGGCTTCAGCAGCATGCGAAGCGACTCGCGGGGACCCAGCTCGTCGTCGACGACGAGCACACGTGCGAGCGCGGTGGTCGTCGCGCTCATACGGTCGCGAGGGGCAGCGCCACCAGGAAGTGGAGCTCGTGCCGACCCTGCCGGACCGTCAGCTGGCCGCCCACGGCCTCGACGAGACGCTGACTCACGGCCGGTCCAACGTCGAGCAGGCTTTCCTGAACCATCTGCACGGGGTCGAAGACGCGGTGGAGCTTTTCGGGCGCCACCGACGCGGTGCGCGAGCCGATCAACACCCGCACGCTCTCACCGCCCTCGCGCTCGGCGTGCCGGGCCACCGACACCGACACGCGCGCCTGATCTGGGGGCGAATTGTGCGCGAGGTACCAGATGAGGTAGGAGAGCGCCTTCCTGAGTTGTACCGGATCGACTTTCACGACTTGCGGCGTCGTCTCGCGCGTGACGTCGAGCTGGAGCGCCCGGGCCGGTACCTCATCCACCAACTCGATCGCGGTCACCACGTCGTCGACTACCGTGTGGACATCCACCGTCGTGAAGTTTAACTCACCTTCCGTCACCAGCCCCGCAAGTTTCTCGAAGACCTCCACCAGGCGTCGGACGTCCCGGCGGACAACCGAGGAGAAATGCTTGCGGAAATCGGGGTCGTCGTAGCGCTCGCCGATGAGCTCGATGAACGTGTTGATGGAGACCAGCGGGTTCTTGATCTCGTCGGCGATGCGGGCGACCACTCGGGTGAGGAGCTGGGTCTGTTCGACCTGCCGCTTCTGCGTCAACAGCTCCTTCTGGGCGGTCAGGTCTTCGCAGACGAGCACGGCCCCGAGGGGCGTGCCGTCTTCGCCGCGGACGGGGTAGGTGGAGACCTCGAGCCAGAGGCCGCGCAGGGCGAGCTGAATTTCGTGCCGGGCCTCCGTGCGCCCGGTCCGCAACGTGTCGAAGAGCATGTCACCCAGCGGCGAAGGGAGCGCGCGCAGATCCTGCTTGACGACCTCGCTGGCGGACAGCTGCAGGATTTCCTCGGCCCGACGGTTGATGGTGCCGATTCGCTGGTCGCGCCCGATGGTGATGACGCCGCTGGACATGTGAGCCAGGATGCGTTCGCTAAACTGCTGTTCGCGCTCGAGCTGGTTGTGGAGCGCGATATCGCGGATGGCCGTGGCCAGGTGCGAGGCGAGGTCGAAGAGCGTCTCGGTCTCGCCCCGGCCGTAAGTCGAGCCGACGACCGGTTGACCGACGGTGAGGATCGCGACGAGCTCTCCGTGCGCGAGCAGCGGCACCGCCAGGACGCTCTGGAGCAGCTTCAGCTCGTGCGCGATTTCTGGGTCGGCAAGATCGGGGAGCCGGGCCGGCCGACCCTGCGCGGCGATCCAGCGGGCGAGCCCTTGGTCGGCGGAGAGGCGCACTGATCCGACGATCTGGGGCGCCAGCCCCCGGTGGGTGACCACGCGGTATTCCTGGGCATCGGCGCCCGGCATGAGCAGCGCCATCCGGGTAGGCCGGACGAGCTCACCGATGGCGTCGAGGAACATCTCGAGCGCTCGCGGCAGGTCGAAGCCCGCCGCGAACGCGCGCGTGAACTCCTTGAGCACCCGGGCGAACGCGGCGCCCTCCCACGGCTCGTCCGGCCCGGCCGCCGCTCCCGGCCCCTCGGGCGCGAGGCTCGAGCGCAGCGCGGTGATCTCGCGCGTCAAGCGGAGCTTGTCGGTCACGTGCCGTAGCGCGCCGTCGAGCTCGCGCTGCGTGAAGGTCGCGGAGAGCGCGAAGTCCGCCGCCTCCACTTCGTCGCCCGTCGCGCCGATGGCGACCGTCAGCGCGGTGGGCGTAATCTCCTTCGCGCGGGCAACGAACGTCTCGAGGCCCCGCGGCAACCCCGGGCCGCCGCGCAGGATCACGTCGATGTCGATGAGCCGTAGCGTCTTCAAGGCTTCGGCGTCGCTCTGGGCGGCGAACACCGAGTGGTCGCCGAGGGCGGTGACCAGGCGGGCCCGCAATGCCTCGTCAGGCGCGACGACGAGGACCGTGTTCACGCAGACACCGGCCGCGCCGCCACCACGGCGAGCGGGAGGTCGACCGTGAAGACGGCCCCCCCGACCTCGCGATTTGCCGCGTTGAGCCGGCCGGCGTGCGTCTGGGCAATGCAGGCGCAGATCGCGAGTCCGAGCCCGGAGCCCCGCTCCTTGGTGGAGAAGAAAGGATCGAAGACGCGCTCCAGGAGCTCAGGCGGAATGCCGGGACCGGTGTCCACGACGGCGACGATAGCACGACCGGCCGTGATCGATAGCTCGACTCGCGCCATACCGCCCGCCGGAGTGGCCTCGTGCGCGTTCACGAGAAGGTTCAGGAAGAGCTGTTCGAGCTCCAAGTGGTCGCCGAGGATCACGCACGGCGACTGGCCCGTCGCCGCCGAAAGAACGACGTCCTTCTCGACGAAGGCCGGGCGCATGGCCTCGATCGCGTCGTCGATGGGTACCCTCAAGTCGATCGGATGGCGAGGCCGCTCGCCCGGCCGCGAGAGCGCGCCTAGCCGATCGAGGAGCCGCTCCATTCTGGCGATCTCGTGCGTCACGGTCCGACCAAAGGTCTCGATGAACTGCTCGTCGCCGCGGCGCCGCGGCAGGAGCTGGGCGAACGTCTTGATCGAAACCAGCGGATTCTTGATCTCGTGGGCGATCCCCGCCGCCAGCATCTCGAAGTACGCGAGCCGCTCGGCCCGCCGCCGCTCCACCTCGAGCTCCTTGAACGGCGTCAGGTCGCTGAAGACGGCGACGGCGCCCAGCACCGCGCCCATCTGATCGTGTAGCGGCGAGGTCGTACAGATGATCGGCCGGGTCGTCGACCCGTCGGACAGCTCAACTTCTGGCTGGGTGCGGGGGCTGCCGTCCACGACGGTCTCGGTCAACATGGCACCCACACACACCGGCAGCACGCTCACGGCTTGATGCCGCGCTTGCTCGGCTGGGATGCCCGTGAGTTGCTCCGCCGCCCGGTTGAACAGCGTGACTTGGCCGGTCGCGTCGACGGCGACCACCCCGCTCTCGATCGTCGAGACGATGTTGTTGAGATGCTCGTTGGCCAGGACGACCTGCGCGTAGAGCTGCGCGTTCTTCACTGCGACGCCGGCCTGGTTGGCGAGCGTCATCAGGAGATCGAGGTCCTGGGGATAGAAAGGGTCTCCGGAGAGCTTGGGCCCGACCACGATTGCTCCGATGACCCTGTCTTCGGACACCAGGGGCAGGACGAGCGCCCAGTTCAGACGCGCCAGCTCACTGTGAAGGCGTTCGAGATCACCGGTGAGCCGCCCGTGCGCAATCTCGTCGGTGAGCAAGAGGTCCTTCGTGCTTGTGAGCGCGGTGACGATTTCTACGGGCGCCTCGTCCGGCGTGTCGAAGTGACTCTGCTCGTGGCGCTTCTCGGCTATCGCCCTGGAGAAGGCTGAGCCAGACGGGGACACACCCGCTCTGAGGTAGACCGCGACGCCCTCTGAGTTGGTCGAGATCGCGACCGTGCGATTCAGGAACGGGAGTAGGACGTAGAGGTCGAGGACCCGCGTCAGGGCACTGCTCGCTTCCCGGAGGATGCGCTGGTAGTTCACTCGGGTACGGTAAACGTAGCGGTCGAGGAGCCGTCCCGCGGCATCGCGCGTCAGCGGGACAAGCAGGCTGACGACGACGACGGCCACAAGCAAGACCGCGAGCTCGTCGCGAGCGAGTTGATCGGACAGCCTCGGCCAAGCAAGCGCTACCAAGCCCGCGACCGGGATGAGTGAAACCACGAGGGCAAGCGCGAACGTCAGACCGCGGTGGATCACGAGGCGAACATCCATCAGACGGTGGCGGATAATGGCGTGGGCGGCCATGGCGAGAAGGAGCAAAGCGAAGTACGGCCCGATCCAATTGTAAGTCGAGCTTCCAGTCAATAAGGGAAGGATCAGGTTTGTCGTAATGGCGCCGGCGGTCGAGATCATTAAGCCTGAAGCAAGGTAATGGAGCTGGACGCGAGAGAGTCCGCGTGCTCGCGCCCATTTCGTAATGAACACGGCCAGGGCCGCGAGCCAAGTCGTAAGAAAGTAACTCGCGTAAAGAAGGTAGAGTGGCCCGGTCACACGAGTTGGTCCTGCGGCCGTCATCGTCGCATCGCTTACAATCAATCTCGTCGCCAACGAGATGGTGACGAAGATAAGACCGATACCAAAGCTTAGGTACAGGACGATCTTGCCAGGCCATTTTGACGGCGTCGCGTAGTACGAAACGAAAGCGAGACAGGCTGAAGGAATCAGACTGGCTGCAGCAAATGGCAGTCGAGCAGCAAAATTCACGCTGGCACTGGACTGCATAAAGGCGATCCCGAACGCCCACACAGCGACGACGAGCGTGAATACCCCAAAGGAGCGATTAGTCGCGCTGTCGGGCCGCGCCCACCATACAAGTATGCCGAGTCCGAGGAGCAAACAGGACACTAGGTAAAGTGAGATCTGGATCATGTGGGCGCCGACTCCGATGGCAGGCAAGGGAACTCAACCTCGGCTATCGTTCCACCGTCGAGAATCGAGCGAGGGAAGAGCGCTAGCCTTGCGCGATGAAAATCTGCGATTTCTCGACAGATTGATAGTCCGAGGCCGGTTCCGGATGTCTTAGTCGTGAAGAAAGGATCGAAGATCTTGGCTCGTACGGCAGGATCAATGCCGGTGCCTTCATCAAGGACGCGAATGACGATAGAGTCGGAACCGACTCTGCTTGGCGAGTGATCTACCTCGATGGTGACAGTGCCGCCGTCCGGCATCGCCTCAACGGCGTTCTTGATGAGATTGACGAAAAGCTGGACTAGCTGACCGGGGTCGCCTTGGATCTTCGGCAATTCGTCGGGGCAGCGTAGTTCGATCTTTACCTGCTGTTCTTGCGCTGTTGGAGAGTGGATGGCGACGATGTCGTGAAGCAACGGCGATACGGACACAACGCTGAGTCTGCCCCCCTCGCTCGGTGCCATCAGACGTAAGCGATCGGCGAGACGCACAATTCTTGAAACTTCCATTGGTAGGAGCCGAACGGCAGTATCCCGATACTCGGGATCATCGAAGCGATCAGGAAGCATAGCAATGAAGTTAGAGATAGCAGCCAGAGGGTTGCGAATCTCGTGCGCGATACCTGCATAGAAGCGAGCCATGATGGCGAGGTGCTCGACCCTCCGCTGATTTCTTTCAAGCGCTTTGACGGCAGAGAGATCGGTCACAACAACCAAGGCTCCAGATATGTGCTTCTCGTCGCACCGCATGATCGATCGTGACCTCCACCTCTCGCGGATGCCAGCCACCGCTGACCGCTAGGACCAGAGCCCAGCCGATTTCAGACGGCAACACGTGCATAAGAGCGCCACGGTACTCATCGCTCACGCCGAGCAATTTCGTCGCTGCGGGATTGAAGCTTGTGATCCTGCCCCCGATATCGATAGCGACTACTGCAGGGTCGAGAGACTCGAGGAGTCGATCGGAGTATTCGAGCATCTGAATCCGTTGTCGGTACAGAATTGCGTTCTCCAGCGCGATCGAGGCGAGATCGGCGAGTGATTCGACAAACGCGAGGTCATTTTTGAAATACGCATCCCCATTACGGCGGGGTCCCAGGAGTACGACGCCGAGCAGCTGACCCCGTCGTCCGAGAGTCACAAGAATTTCAATCCCGGCGGCCTTCAAAGCCTCGTGTAGAAGGCGCGCGGTTCCACTTTCCCCGACAGGGTTAACAACGATGACGGCCGTGTTTCGTTGTTGGGCCAGCAGAGCGTCGAGCGCGTGGAGGTTCAATACTCGTGGAGCGCTTCCGGAAAGAG
>QHSR01000293.1 GCA_003221635.1 Candidatus Rokuibacteriota bacterium
CGTTGCTGGGAACGCCGCTGGCCACCGAGACCTCGTGATGGCGACGGTCACCCAGATCGGACCGCGGCTGGGCATCGCCCCCACATGCGCGGCGCTCGGCCTGCCACGCGCCACGTACTACCGCCGGCGCCGGCCCGCACGGGCCGCGCCGCCGCGGCGGCCGTCGCCGCGGGCGCTCGGAGGAGCGGAGCGCGCGGCGGTACTCGCGCAGTTGCACACGTCGCGCTTCGTGGATCTCGCGCCGGGGGAGGTCTACGCCACCCTGCTCGACGAGGGCACGTATCTCTGTTCCGAGCGCACGATGTATCGCCTCCTGGCCGCGCACGCCGAGGTGCGGGAGCGGCGCGATCAGCTCCGGCATCCCGTCTATGCCGCCCCGGAGTTGCTGGCCCGCCGGCCCAACGAGCTGTGGAGTTGGGATATCACGAAGCTGCTCGGGCCGGCGAAGTGGACCTACTTCTACCTGTACGTCATGCTCGACGTCTTCAGCCGGTACGTGGTGGGCTGGATGGTGGCCCATCGCGAGAGCGCGACGCTGGCCGAGCAGTTCATTCGGGAGACCTGTGCCCGCCAGGGCATCGGCCGCGAGCAGCTCACGGTCCACGCCGACCGGGGACCGGCCATGACGTCCAAGCCCGTGGCCCTCTTGCTCGCGGATCTCGGCGTCACCAAGACGCATGCCCGGCCGCATGTCTCCAACGACAACCCGTTCTCCGAGGCCCAGTTCAAGACGCTGAAGTACCGGCCGGCGTTCCCAACGCGCTTCGGCGCGATCCAGGATGCCCGCGCCCACTGCCACGTCTTCTTTCCCTGGTACAACACCGAGCACCATCACTCCGGCCTCGGCCTGCTAACGCCTGCCGACGTTCACCACGGCAGGGCGGGGCAGCGCGTGGCGGCGCGAGCGACCGTGCTCGCCACGGCCTACGCCGCGCATCCGGAACGCTTCCCCGCCGGCCGGCCTCAACCGCCGGCGCGGCCCGTGGAAGTGTGGATCAACCCACCCAAGACCCGAGCGACCGAGGAGGCGCTCCTACACTAATCTCGTGACCCGACTGGTAGAGTCGAGGACGAGCGCGGTGGCGTACAGGACCGGCGGCGCCTCCTGCGAGCGGCGTCTTTCGTTGTCGCTCTCGCCGAGAAGTCCATCGCACCGTTTCTCCTCCCCGCTCATCGAACCGGACGTGACCATTTCGGTCATCCGGCTCTCGGACGGGTTTCACGGGCGGCATTCGCAGCGGCGAGCCGCGGAAGTCGGTCAAGAGCCAGAACGCCCAGTTCCCCGAATACGGCCGCGACGGGGAACTGCCGATACCCAGGCCCGGCCAGCTTGTGCCGTCGTCGTAGAAAGCGGCGCACCGAATGATACAAATGCAGCTGCACATCGTGGCGCGCCTTCGCCAACGATCCGTAGCAGAAGTAGGCCGCCCAGCCCCGCACGGTGCGGTTCAGACGACTGACCACCTCCGCCCACGGCGCATGGTTCCCGGTCCGAAGCCGTCTCCGGATCGCCCCCTTGATGGAGGCGATGGCCTTCTTCGAAGGCCGTGCTCCGTTGTAGCGTCCGCCGGTGCGCGGCGAGTGCATCGGTCCGAAGGTGTAGCCCAGGAAATCGAAGGACTCGCATCGCGCGTCCCGCACCCCGGTCTTGCCCTCGTTCAGCGCCAGCCCGATGCTCCCCATCCAGCCCCGTGTCTTCTCCAGGACCTCGGGGGCACCCTGCCGACACAGCACCACCAGGTCGTCGGCATAGGTGACGAGCTGCGCGCCGTACTTCTGGTCAAGACCACATCGGCGAAACGCCTTGATGTACCGATGCATGTAGATGTTCGCCAACAGCGGCGACACCACGCCGCCCTGCGGAGTTCCCCGAGTGGCCCTCTTCCCGCCTCCCCGCCGGTGAGCCCCCCGCTCGTCCGGCTCAACCACCGCCACCTTCAGCCACCCCTTCAGCAGGTGCAGCATCCGGCCGTCGCTGATCCGCCGCGCCAGGCACGTCATCAGCGCCGCGTGCGGGATCGTGTCGAAGTACTGCGACAGATCGGCGTCCACCACTTCAGTTCTCCCGTCATCCAAGGCTTTGTGGACGATACGAATCGCATCGTGCGCGCTCCGACGGGGGCGGTATCCATAGGCCGCCTCGTCGAAGTCCGCTTCGAAGATCGGCTCGATCACCAGCTTTGCCGCGGTTTGCACCACCCGATCCCGGATGGTGGGAATACCGAGCGGTCGCTGGCCCACGCCGCCAGACTTCGGGATCATCACCCGTCTTACGGGCTGCGGGGTGTAGCATCCTGTTCGAACTTCCTCCCTCAGCTCGCCCAGCCAGCGTGCCACGCCGTACGTCTCGATCTGGGCGAAGGTGACCCCGTCCACGCCCGGCGCCCCACCGTTCTCACGGCTGAGCGCGAATGCGTGGGCGAGGATGTCTTCACGCCACACCTTGTCGTACAGGACATGGAACCGCCGAGCTGGATCCCGCTTGGCCGTCGCGTACAGCGCCCGTTGGAGCCTCCGGAGTTTCGCGGGGGTTGCCAGGCTCACGCCAATCCCCCTCCCCTCGGCTCGTCCGAGCGCACCCCGAACCAGGGCCCCTTCCCTCCACTGGCGTTACCCAGCTTCATCGGTACTATGGGCCCCTCCGACGCCTGCCTCGCCCGTCCCCCGAAGGGACCGGTACCGGGTCGCCCCGGCCGCGCGACAGGCCTCCCGTGTTGCCAGTCACCGCGTGCGTACGTGCTGCGCCCACTACCCCGGCGAGCAGAGCGATCTTCCTGCGTCGGTCTATCCGATCGCCCCCAGCGGCCTTCGTCTATTGAGAGGAGACTCGGCGCTCGCATTCAACCTTTCGGGGCCTGCTCAGGCTTCACTCGCGTTGCGGCCCGTACGCTCGCTGACCCGCCCAAGGCGGATCTCTGTCCCCGAGGCTTCGACGGGTCGGTCGCCCTCGCCGTCTCCCGGGTAGCTGCCAAGGTGTACCGACACCTCCTTGGACCGGACTTTCACCGGCTGCGTTGACTGGCCTTGCACGGCACACTCTCATTCTTGTTGACAGGCTCCGGTTCGCGACGATCGATATCGCAGCTTGCCGTCTTGAAGATAGAACTGACCCTCAGATATCAAGCCACGGGGGGTCGAAGCTTTGTAGCTTCCGTCCGCCGAGACA
>QHSR01000234.1 GCA_003221635.1 Candidatus Rokuibacteriota bacterium
GGCCCCCTTGGGCCCAGTGACGGATGTGATGGCCCTGCCCGAACCGGACCCCGCAGCCCGGGAACCGGCAGCCGCGGTCGCGGTGATGGAGCGCCCGCCGGAGGGCCGGCGGGATCGTGCGCGTTCGAGCCGCGACCTCGACGACACGACCATCGAGACCGTGCCGCATCACCACGCGGCTCGCGTCGCACGCCTGCGGTGCGCCCCTGGAGTGAGACAGAGAAATAAGTGAAAGTCCTCCGGGGGAGGGCCGATGCCCGGACGACGATTCCGGATCTTCAGCCGAGCGTTCAAGGAGGCTGCCGTTCGCCGGATCCTGGCGGGCGAGAAGATTCGCGCGGTAGCCGACGAACTGCGGCTGCGGCCGCAGTTGCTGTACACGTGGCGCGACTGTTACGAACAGGGCGGTGCCGACGCGCTCGTGCCGCGGGGGCGGCCGCCGAAGGCGGTCGCGTGGGCGCGGCGGCGGGCCCTGGTGCAGCAGCCGAGTCGTCAAGCGCGCGCCTATGGCCACGCCGACACGGAGCCGGCCCGCGATTCGCGACTGGTCGAACTCGAGCGCAAGGTCGGCCAGCAGGCGGTGGAGCTCGATTTTTTCGAGAAGGCCTTGCGGCACGTCAAGGAGCCACCCCGGCCGAGCGGCGGGCGTGGCGCCACAGCGTCTTCGCGCTCATCCACGCGATGACGCCCCCGCAAGGCGGCTTGTCCATCGAGCGGATGTGCGCGCTGGCGGGCGTCAGCCGCGCGAGTTACTACCGGCACTGGCGGCGCGTCGCTCCCGAACGGGAACAGATAGAGCTGCGGGATGTGCTCCAGCGCCTGGCTGTCGGTCACCGTCACTACGGCTACCGGCGCCTCACCGCGCTGCTGCGGCGGGAAGGCTGGGCGGTGAACCATAAGCGCATCCTGCGGCTGATGCGGACGGATAATCTGCTGTGTCTGCGCCGGCGCGCGTTCGTGCCGGCGACGACGGACTCCCGCCATGACTGGCGAGTGGTCCCGAACCTCGCGCGGGGCATGCAGCTCACCGGCCTCGATCAGCTGTGGGTGGCCGACATCACCTATCTGCGGCTCCTCGAGGAGTTTGCCTTCCTCGCCGTAGTCATCGACGCCTTCAGCCGCCGCGTCGTCGGCTGGGCGGTGGAGGTCCACCTGCGAGCCGCCCTGGCGGTGGCAGCCCTGCAGATGGCACTGGCTGCGCGTCGCCCGCAACCGGGCCAGCTGATTCATCACTCGGACCGCGGGGTGCAATACGCCTGTGCCGAATACAGCGCGCTGCTGGGGGCCCACGGCATCCAGCCGAGCATGAGCCGGGTCGGCTCGCCGTACGACAACGCCAAAGCGGAGAGCTTCATGAGCACGCTGAAGCGCGAAGAGGTCGATGGGCGCGCCTACCGGACCGCGCACGAGGCGCGCCGCTCGATCGGAAGCTTCATCGAGGAGATCTACAACCGGCAGCGGCTGCACTCGGCTCTGAACTACCTGGCACCTGCCGACTTTGAAGCCACGGTGGCGCCGATGTTGGTTTGACGCCGGAAAGAGCATGCGGTGAACGGGTGCTTAAAAGAGGACTTTCCTTAGTTTCCGTGTCTCACTTTAGGGGTGCACCCCAGAGATGCTTTCGATCGAAAACAGCGGAAACTTCAGCCCTCCGGCGTCGACCCAAAAGCGATGCGGTAGTGTCAGGGCCCTTGTTGTCCAGGTCCCAACGCGAATCCTAATCTCCGTCGCGTACCTTCGAGCCCTACAAGCCGCCGTCGTTTCCCGTGCTCTCCGCGCGCTTCAAGCATCCGGAGGGGCAGTGGATCGCCATCGCCGACTTCAATCCGCGCTTCGCCCATCCCCCGGCCACGCCCCCGGCCATCTAGCGCCGCCCGCCCCGCGATCTCGCGCCGTGCTGAGCTGTCGCTATCTCGGCGTCGTCGCGCGCGACCATACGATCCGCCTCGGCGAGCGCCGGGTGCAGTTGCCCTCCCGCGTGCACGGGCGTAGCTATGCCGGGCTGCGCGTGGAGGTCCGCGAACTCCTGGATAGCCGCCTCGTCGTCCTGCACGACGGGCGAGTGCTTGCCACGCAGCCGAGTCCGGGGCCCTACTTCGTCCTCACGCCACGCCGCTCGCTGTCCTCCGATCGAGAGGGCCGTCGCCAGCGACATGCCACCGCGATGCGCAAGGCGCTCACCGATCTCGCGCGGGCGGAGAACCGGCCGGCGGGGTGGCACCCCCGCCGAGGTGCGGGCCGAGCCCGCGGGCGACGCTACAACACACGATCGCCAGGGGGGACGCTATGTCGATACCCCCGCACGCGCACGAAACTCAACGCGAGCGCAGTGGCGCCCCGCGCCTTCGGACCCGTGGCGACGTGCGGCATGGCGGCGGTCGAGGCCAAGAAACGCCCGAAGCCGATACCCCCAGGGGGATGACATTTTCACGTTGCAGCAAGGGATGACATTTTCGTTGACCAGCGGCAGACGATTGACGAGCGACAGATCTCCTCAGAGGAGTTAATGTTCGCGCACTCATCGAGGCGGATCCCATGACGTCGCCCGGTGTTCTTCCTCGTCAGCTTGGCTTGAGATTCTTCGCGGGTCTTGTGCGCTGGCATGAGCTCCAAGCTGAGGCGAGCGGGGTCCAGCCGCTACGTATTCCACGACTCCATCCCCAGTCCCGTTTCCGGGCCCGGCATCGGTCCGCCGCGGGGCCTGGCTCCGCGAGCGCGAGCAGGGGTTCGGGCGGCCCCGAATGCGGAAAAGGGTGCTCGCGGCCGCGAAGTCGAGGCCAGGAGATGCAGCGCCTGGGCGTAGGGAGAGACAGATGATCTCGAACAGTCTTACAGCTCGATCAGCCCAAGGCTGAGGACCAGAGCGCGATCGACCAGGCGCATCGTCTCCGGCATCAGGCGGCCAACGCGGCGCGTGAGGCGCCACCGATCGACGGAGCGGATCTGGTTGAGGAGAACGACGGAGTCCGCGTCGAGCCCGCCCTCCGGTGCCCGCACCAGCACTTCGGTTGGATAGAGTTCTTCATCGAACTTGGAGGTGATCGCCGCGACGATGGTGATCGGGCTCGAGCGGTTCGCTATATCGTTCTGAAGAATCAACGCTGGGCGCGTTTTTCTGATCTCGGCACCCGGCGTGGGATCAAAGGCGACGAAGTACACTTCGCCGCGAAGGGGGCGAGCTATCTTTTGCTTCGCCGCCATGCCTCCTCATCGAGCGAGAACCAATCAGCGACGAGCTGCAGGTCGCGCTCGGCCCTGCGCGCCGCGCCTTCACGGAGGCGCCTGCGGAGCTCGGCGCGGCCGCGACCACCGACATACCGGCGGACAGCCTCGGCAATAAAGCGGCTCCGGTCGCCTTTCGCTGCGACGCGGTCAATCAGACGAATCGTCTCTTCAGGGAGAGTGATGTTCAGCCGCCGATGCATGGCTCTTGTTCCTCTCGGAGTGAACGTAGTATACACACACCGGGTGTGGATGTCGAAAACGACGCGGGCTGAGCGAACGGAAAGGAGGAAGCCATGGCCGCTGTCGTCAAACGAACGTGGTGCAGCCGCGGGCCGACAGGACACAAGGTCCGCAAGGTTGCCTGGGGCTATACGCTCCAGGTCAACGGGCAGCAGGAGCGGCGCTACGACGCTGCGTGGTCGCGGCGGGATGCTGAGGAGGCGCTGGCGAAGCGATTGCTCGAACGAGACGCGCCACCGCCGCCGGCGAAACCGAGGACACTCGGCGAGCTTGTGACTGAATAGCTCGATTACAAGCGGGCGAAGGGGAAGCGCTCGATCAGCCAGGACGAGCAGATCGGCGAGAAGCTCAAGCGGGGCTTCGGTGTCGAGGCGTCTGTGACCGAGATTACCGCTCAGCGGATTGCCCAGTATGATCGCGACCGGGTGACGCAGACATCGCGGCTTGGTCGGCCGGTGACGCCCTCGACTGTGAATCGCGAGCTTGCCATTCTCCGGCACATGCTCCGGCTCGCCGAGGAGTGGGGCTATATCACGAAGGTGCCGAAGATCCGACTCTCAAAGGAGCCAGAAGGTCGCCACCAAAGGGGAGATCCTCGGGCTGACCTGAGCACCACGTTGACTTCGCCCGCGGCGTCCTGCTGCTCGAGCAGACCAAGAACCGGCGCCGGCGCGAGGTCCCGATGAATAGAGCAGTGCACGACGCGCTCCAGCCGCTCTATGCTGCGGCGCGTGCCGCGCTCACGACGCTCGCGCCTGGTGAGAAGGCGGCGGAGCCGGCCGGGGGCCTCGTGTTCCGCAAGCGACACGGCGACGACTCGTGGGGGCAGCATCCGGACGGCCTTCGAGTGCGCCTGTCGCGAGGCGAAGATTCCCGGCTTTCGGTTTCATGAGACCCCCGGCACACCTGCGCGTCGTGGCTGGTGATGAAGGGGAGAAGCCTCAAGGAAGTCCAAGAACTGCTCGGGCACCGCGAGTTCCCCATGACGCTCCGCTATGCCCACCTGAGTCCCCGCCTGCGCGACGCTGTCGCCAGCCTCGAAGGTTTCAGCACAAAATCAGCACAAAGCGGTAAAATCGACGGCGAGCGTCTCGTAAGTCCTTATGCCCCCGTAGCTCAGGTGGATAGAGCAGCAGTTTCCTAAACTGCGTGCCGGGTGTTCGAGTCACCCCGGGGGCACCAACTACTTCAAGAGTTTACGATTCGGTGTGATTTGTGCTGACGGGGTCTGGTTGCGGCTGGGTTGCGTCCAGTTGCCTTCCCGCGTCCTCGATCGAGATTTCCGGGATACTATCGTTGACGGGCCAGGGCATCTCGGTCGCAGCTGGGAGGATCGAATGGCTACCACGGTGTACACGGCGATCATCCAAAAGGAGGGAGATCTGTACGCCGCGCTGTGCCCCGAGCTGGACGTGGCTAGTCAGGGGGCGACGGTCGAAGAGGCGACTTCCAACTTGCGAGAGGCAGTCGAGTTGTTCCTCGAGTGTGCCGATCCACAAGAAATCAAGCGCCGGCTTCGGACTGATGTTTTTGTAACGAGGATCGAAGCGAAGCATGGGTAGGCTTCGCGTCCTGTCGGGACGCGAAGTCAGTCGGATTCTTCAGCGGCACGGGTTCGTCGAGGTGCGCCGGCGTGGAAGTCATATCGTCATGCAGCGCCGCACCGAGGCCGGCAGCGTCACGGTTCCCATTCCAGACCACCGCGAGCTCGCGATCGGCACGCTGCTGTCCATCACCCGGCAGAGCGGGATACCGCGAGCGGAGTTCGAAGAGTGACCTGAAGCGTGTTTCGATCGCGTGGGACTCCCGAGTCATTCCTGCCACGTAACTGAGCTCAAGTTCTGGCGAAAACGTGACCGAAATCTCGACGAGCGCGGTGTCGATTTCCGGGACGCCGCCCTGATATTCGAAAATGCCGTCGTCGAAGCCGAGGACAGGCGGAGTGACTACGGCGAGAGTCGGGTTCGCGCGCTTGGGCACGTAGACGACGACTATTACCTCGTGGTCTACTCCTGGCGGGGCCGACAATCGCCGGATCATCAGCGCGTGGAAGGTAGGCGAAGATGGCAAGAAAAGATATCAAGCGTTACTCGCTCGAAGAACTTAAGGCTCTACGGGCCCGCGGCAAGACGCGCACGCGTGCCGACGCCGACGCCCCGGTCCGCGAGATTGACGCGGATTTTTGGGAGCACGCTCACGTGGTCATGCCGGGCTCGGGCAAAACTTCCGTACACCTTCGTGTAGACAGCGACGTGCTCGAGTGGTTTCGGAAGCAGGGCAGGGGACACCTGAGCCGCATGAACGCCGTGCTTCGCTCGTACGTGGAGGCGGAGGCGATGAACCGGTTGCGCCTGGGTTGCGTTTCCTGCCGCAACCTGCCGCGATCTGCAAACGCAAGCGCGCGAAACTATTAGAGTGGCGGTGCCCCCGGAGCGATTCGTGCTCTTGCAGTCGGGCTGGCGCGCTCCTGGGACACCACGCATGCCGTGGGACACTCGGCGGGGCTGTCGTCAGATTGGGGTTGGGCGCGATCCTACGGGGTGTCACCTCGGGCCGGGCCCGGGCGCGGGTGGAGTCCAGCCCCTCGTCAAGTCAACCGCCCGGCTGATCGGCGGTCCAGTCGACGACCGGGACATCGAGGTCCGTGAAGTCGGCAGTGTTGTTCGTCACGAGTGTTGCGCGAAGCCGCCGTGCGAATGCGGCGATCAGCAGGTCAGCGTCGTCGTGGGTCCGCCCGAGTCGCCGTCGCTCCGCCCAGAGCCCCGCTCCAGCCACATGGGCCGGTCGTAGTCGACCCATTGAAGCGTGCGGGCGAGGGCGTTCAACTCCTCCAGCTGGCGACCCGCCCCGCGGTAACTCAGGCCGCGCCACAGTTCGTAGAAGACGACTGGGCACATGAAGACGACGTCATCGTGGTCAGCCGCTTGACGGAGACGCGCCAGCGCCGGGGCATTCCGGCGAAGAATCTGG
Source organism: Candidatus Rokuibacteriota bacterium (assembly GCA_003221635.1). Taxonomy (GTDB): domain Bacteria; phylum Methylomirabilota; class Methylomirabilia; order Rokubacteriales; family CSP1-6; genus AR31. The sequence goes on from QHSR01000234.1 coordinate 6,436, forward strand.
CTAATGATATTCGTGTCTAGGACGAAGCGCGCCACTCAGGCGTCGATGGGACGCAGGCGCATGCGGGTGCGACGCAGCAGGGCATCGAAGTCCTCCCACCACTGCTGGCCGCGATCATCGGGCTGGGCTGCGACCCTCATCAGCCACCGCCGGAGCGCTTGGTTCTTCCGGCTGGCACTACGCCGGCGGAGGCGCTGAATCCCTGATCTGCGTGTCACTGATGCTCGTCCTTCATGAGTCATTAAAAGCGTACTCCGTTCCCGGGATCTCGTGCAAATCACATAGACGGCAATGGCCGCCCCCTGGAGTGCTCATTGAACTTGTCATGGCTCATGACCAGGATCAGCGACGTCCTGCGCGGGCGTCCCGCCACGCGGATAGAGGCTATGCGGACTGTGCGAATCTTCTTCGGCGCTGCAGTGGCGTCCCGCGAGGGACTCAGACCGTGGATTCACGCAATCGCGCAAGAAGCGCTCGCGAAACTGAGGTGAGAAGCTGCAAGTCTTATCACAATGAGGTGGATGCTTGTCCACGGTGTGCCAGAGAATTGCCTATCTGGAAATGAAGCGACTACGGTAACTCTCGGTCGCAGCGCGAAAATCGTCCTCCCGTGCGCTTTGGCATCTCGTCTGCCCTCGCTCAAGGGCACGTACCTGAGAGATGAGCGAAACAGACTCGAAGCGTGCTCCGCCGACCCTCCCAGGGTGACGAGATCATGAGAAGCTTACTGCTCATCATCGTATTGATCGCCCTCATGGCCGCCTGTCGGCCAGAAGCGAGGCGGGCATCCTCGGTGACCAGTCTTGAGCGGACCGGGCAGCCGACGAGTGTTCCCGAACCCGGCTTGCTCACGCTCCTCGGTCTCGGCGGGGCCGGACTCGGCGCAGCGCGATGGTTCTCCCGTCGACGATAGGAGAGCCTCGTGATCCAGGCGTGGCTTGCCGCACGCTCTGCCGACGTCAGCTATGGCCTCTTGCTACTTCTCGGCCTGCCGGTGGTCCGCGATGGCGTCTTCATCACGGTGCCGGGGCTGACCATCGGCAGGCTCGACGCCCGTGAGATGCGAACTTCAGGTGGCGACTAGCGCTGGCCAGTGTATCGCTGGTGGTGGGGCACCGTGCAGGTCGCTATGACGGTCGCCCGATTCCCCGCGAGATCGGTTGCAGAGGCCGTCAGTGTGTAGATCCGACCTGTGCCCTCGCCGGAACGCTCAGCCCGCAGTTGGACGGTCGTACCGCTGATCACGATGTCCGGGGCAGTATTTCCGTCACCGAGCCTGTTCACAGCTTCGTTGCTTGTCCCCGTGACGGTCAGTGATCCTGGAGCAAGCCCGGACAGATTGTCGCTCGCCGTCACAGTACCGACCTGGAGTAACCGGTGATCCGGCGGCCCGAGCATGCAGCCGACGGCCGGGAGTCCTGCGATGATGGGAGGCGTCTTGTCGATCCGTACGGTGAGTGTCTTTGCCGCCCCCGGGTTGCCCGCGTTGTCCACGGCGAAGAAGGTGAGCGTTGTGGTTCCCTCAGCCGAAATCGTCACAGGGGCGCTGCTTCCGGCCACGACACCCGCCCCCCCTTGCGCGCCGCTCTCGGAAAAGTGGATCTCCTTCACCCCGGACCCGCCCGGATCGTCCGTCGCGGTCAGGGCCACCGTGACGTTCGTATTGTTCCAGCCGTTGGAGTTAGGACTGGGCGAGGGGATCGCGGTGGTGGTCGGCGGGATCGTGTCAGGCGACGTCCCGAACGTCTGGCCGGTCGCCAGCATCACGGTCACTCCGTCAGGCGGAGTGAAGGCCAGGCTGGCGGTCGCCAGGAAGTCCATCGTTTCCTCTTCGCCCGTCGACGAAAACGCCTGCGCGAAGAGCTCGGCGACGATCCCGTTCCCCGAGGTCGGCACGACGGAGAACGGGATGGTGACCGAGAAGAACCCGTAATCGCGGTTCTCCGACACGTCCAGCTGGCACGGGTTCAGTTGCTGTCCGGTCGACGGGTCTGTGATGAATTGCTCTGTCTGGAAGAAGCACGCGATCTTCCTGGTCGTGAGCGGTGGCCTCGTGCCGCCCAGGGTGCTCTGCGTGTCGACGTCGAGCTCGACGGAAGTGTGGAAGATCGTCGTATCGCGGGGACTGAGGATGTCGTGATAGTCCTTGATGAACAGCTCAAGGAGCAGGCCGCCCAGGTTCGCGGTGCCACGCACGTCGCCCTGGATCGTGATCGTGGCAGGGATCGACTGAACCGGCACGCCGAACACGAAATATCCGGTGGCAGCCACGGCGGCGGCCTCCACCACGGAGCTCGCCCTGGACGTCGTCGCCAGGACTCCGAGGTCGAAATTCGACGGCGTGAGGAGCGCGCGCCCTGCCCTCGTTCCAATCGAATCGGTTCGCGTGTCCGAGACAGAGGTCACCTGCTGGAACAACGGGGTCCGGCTGAGACCCAGACTCCCGTATTGCGCGGGAATCGCGTCAAGGAAGACGTTGGTGCCCCACGTGTTCGGATCGGCCGCGATGGTCCCGAAGTTCACGAGCTCCGCCCGCGCAGGCGGAACGGCGCCGATGATCAACCACGACCACACGAGTGCACAGACCGCAGCCCTTTTCATCTCGGCCTCCGTGAAGAGTTCATCGGGTTTGCCTTGGCCTGCGAGTCCATGGCGTGGTCCCAGGCCTCGAGGCTGATTTCCAGCGGCTTCTGGTAGAACTTCGCGAGCTCGGGCCGCGCGTTGGCGACGATGATGTCCAGGGTGCCGAAAGCCTTGCGCACCTCCGCGCTCTCCATCGCTCCTCCTGCGCGTGTTGTAGCCGGCCGGTGTTATAGATCCGTGGGGGCGAGCGTCAAAAGTTGCGTTAACTGGAATTTGCGATATGGACCCATGTTCTCCTCCGTCTCACACTGGCGAGTGGCCGACGTAACGCTCTGCCCGCCATTACTGCGCCTTCGCAACAGGCGACAAAGATCCTTCTCGCGGCGCCCGCGCGCTGATCCCGCATCATCGGAAGGCTGGCGACCGGCGACCACCCTCCGCAGGGACACTCCCGCCGGCGTCGATCTTGCTCTCCGCCTGGGCCAGTCCGCTCGATCACGTCGGATGCCAAGCGAGTCGCTCGATGCGCCCGAGAATCTGCCGAAAGAGGCTCCCCGTCAAGTAGCTCTCGGCCAGCTGGAGCACGAAAATACCGCGCATGCCGGATCAGCCGCCCGCCGGTCTTGAACAGGCGCTGTTGCAGGCTCGTCAGCGTCCAGCTCTGGATGGCGACCGGCAGAACGAGCCGACGCAGCAAATTGCCGAGGTTGTAGGCGATCACCCCGAGGAGCAGCCGGACCTCATTGGCTCGGAAGCGGTGGCAGGAGAGGCGGGTCCAATGGGTGGCTTCCTTGCCTTCCTTGATCCACTGCTCCGCCGTCCCACGCTGGTTGTAGAAATGGACGACGGCGCGGTTCGTCCCGGTGAGCGTGGTCACGACGAAGCCGACCCGGGGGAAGAGCTCTCCCAGGTGATGCTCGACCTTGGCAATCACCCGTCGAGGCCGGTCCCACGACGCGGCCTGATATTGGAAGCTTCGGTACCGCACCAGCGGGGCGTAGTTGGGTCGGCCGCGGGGCCGGGTGAGCAGATCCTCGATCTGCCGCTCCAGGATGTCATTGGCCGGGAGGCGAATCGCATAGCGCACCCCCCGGCGTTCCAACGCCTCGTAGACGGCCGGAAGGGCAAAGGCCGCGTCCGCGCGGACGACGACCGTCTGCCCTCGCCTGCGGTACCGATCAAGGACGGGAAGAAGGACCGCGTCCCACCCAGCCGCACTGTGGACGTTCCCCGGCCGGAGCTTGGCGGCGAGGCAGTCGCCGTCTTGGTTGAAGACGAAGAGAGGATGGTAGCAGACCGACTCGAAGTGGCCGTTGTAGGCCGACTGCTCCTGGGCGCCGTGGACTGGGCTCTCCGAGCTGTCGATATCGAGGATCACGCGCTGGGTGGGTGGACGTACCGCCTTGCGCTGAACCAATTCGGTATTGAGGCGAACGAGTCCGTGGGCGTTCCCCTCCGCGGCGAGGACCTCTGTCTCGAACCAATGCAAGGTGGAGGTGAGCGCCACGCTGGTCGCCCGTCGCTCCCGCGAGGCGAGCATCCGAAACGTCGGGTCCTCGGCGAGTCGCTCCGCGTCGTTGGTGTCCTCATACCCCGCCAGACGGCTGTAGACGGACTGACGGAACAGATCTCGGAGGGGGAATTGGCGGTTGTGTCCGGTGCGCGGATCAGCGGGATGTCTTTCGATCAGCATGTTCAGGCCGAGGCGTTCGTCCAACTCACGCGGCAGTAATAGCCCCGCATCGGAGGTCACCGTGACGCCCCGGAACTCGACGCGAAGCTGGGGATTGAATGAGAGGCGAATCGGGCCAGCGGCCGCGTCACCCACTGGATGATGCCCTCCGCACCTGCGAGGAGCTGCCGAGAGCCGCATTTCTTGCGGGTGTGACGCGATTATGGCCCTGTCCGTTCATCTATCAAAATGAAAATGTGGGTTGAGTAGTGTGATCGCGATGTTCCTTCAGCAACTTCTGACCATCGCGGCTCCAGCGCGGCTGCTTT
>QHSR01000235.1 GCA_003221635.1 Candidatus Rokuibacteriota bacterium
TCCTACGCGCCCGAGAACACCTTGGCGGCGTTCGACCTGGCCATCCAGATGGGGGTGAGGCATATCGAGCTCGACGTCCACTGCACGCTCGACGGCCACGTCGTGGTCATCCACGACGAGACCGTGAACCGGACGACGAATGGATCCGGGCCGGTGACGAGCCATACGCTGGCGGCGCTGCAGAGGCTCGATGCCGGTTCCTGGTTCGGGGGCAAATTCGCGGGGCAGCGAATCCCCACCTTCGAGGAGGTCCTCGACCGATATCAGGGGCGGGCGCACCTCCACACGGAGATCAAGGGACAATCGGCCCATCTGTCACAGCGAACGGTGGACCTGGTGCGTCGGAGCGGGATGGCCGACCAGGTCACCATCACCTCGTTCCAGAGGACGCGGTTGGAGGAAGCGCGAGCTCATGCACCCGAATTGCCGCGCGGGTGGCTCGTGGCCGAGGTCACTGAACGTGGTGACGCCAGAGCTGGTCCGCCGTCTCCACACGGAGGGGTTCGTCGTCCGCGCATGGGGTGTGGCCACCGAAGACCAGATGCGTCAGGTCGTGCAGGCGGGGGCGGCCGGCATGACCGTGAACTTCCCTGATAAGCTCCTGGCGTATTTGAAGAAGTAGCCCGCTTGCTGCGGGAAGCCGCCTCTGGTCAGCTGACCCTCGTCTGGCACGGGAGGCCAGGTAGATGCGTACTCGTCGAGACCGGAGACGGTTCGAGCGGGCCGTGGAGCGCGCGATGCGGCCTTCAAAACGTGCATCGGCCGTTCCGGTGGCCTCAGTCGCGAGGCTCCTCAGACGTTGGTCCAGGTGGGCTTGGTCCTGGCCAGGGGTGATCCTTCTTCTGGTTGTCGCCGTCGGCGCGGCAGTGTCCTACGCGACGCTGTGGTGGAGCGGGTCCCCGAAGGCCGAGGTCGCCAACGCCCCAAGGCCGGCTCGCGAAGACGAACCAGCTCAAGCCGCGAGCGAGCAGCGCTTGGCGGACGTTCGACAAGCCCATCTGCGTCAGCTCCAGCCCGTTCTACGGACGGACGCCGAGAAGCTCTCAGAGATCGCGCGACGAATGCGTGCCGAGGGGCGTGTGACGGACATCACCAAGGACCGATCCGACAACGGGGTCGAGTTGAAGTCGCTCTTCGTCTCCGACCGGGTCTTGAGCGGGGACCTCCAGAATCACTACGCGGAGTACTCGCAGGCCAAAGAGCGCCTGCGCAGGAGCGTCTCGGATCAGGAAGAGGAGTTTCGCCAGGCCACGGTACTCATCATGGGGAAGCTGACGCTTCCTCCGGGCGCCGAGCACCGACGTCAGGAGATCGCCTGGTCCGTTTTGGAGAAGTGCCTCGAGAAGGGGCCCGGGATGGCACTGACGATGCGCCCCGATGGCTATCAATACACCGCCCGGGGGCGCTCGCGCCGATACGATGGCACGACGATCGTGGCTGACGACGAGCGCGCGGCACTCGACGCGTTCACGTCGTTCATGCCCGACGCTGACGTGGCTGCGCATTGTGAAAGCCTGAAGAAACGGGCGGCCGGCATATCCGCGAACGCGAAGAAGCTGTCGACCGAAGCCATGGGTCTGGCGGAAGGAATGACGCTTCCGGGTGAGTGCAAGTACACAAAGCTTGAGTAGGTGTCGACGTCCACGCCCTGATTGTTGACGGTCTGGCCGCGGGTCTGATACGGTGGCGCCGCTGAAATCGGGGAGTCGCTCATCCACGTCGTTTGGCTTTCTCGCGGAGGGCAGCCATGGCGCTAGAAGCCCGCGAACTCGAAGGCAGCAAGGGGATATCGCGGCGGTGGTTCATGCAGGCGGTCGGGACGGTCGCCGGCACCGCGGCGTTCGCCCCCAACGCGATAGCCCAGGCGCCGTCCGGCGGACCCGCCGAGCCGCCGAGCACCGTCACCAGGCCACCGCGCGATTACACACCCGGCGCACCACCGGTGACCTACGTCGATCCGGATGTCATCACCGTCGATCCGGTGTTCAACGGCCTTCGACAAGGCAACACGCCGATCAAGCGACTCTGGACGGGCGCGCTGTGGTCGGAGGGACCGGCCTGGAGCGGTCAGGGGCGCTACCTGGTCTGGAGCGACATTCCCAACAACCGGCAGCTACGCTGGCTTGAAGACGACGGAAGCGTGACTGTCTTCCGCAGCCCGTCGAACAACAGCAACGGCAACTCGTTCGACTTCCAGGGCCGCCAGCTTTCGTGCGAGCATCTGACCCGCCGCGTCGTCCGCTACGAGCATGACGGCTCGGTGACGATCATCGCGGACTCGTACAACGGCAAGCGCCTCAACTCGCCGAACGACATCGTCCCGCATCCCGACGGCAGCTACTGGTTCACCGATCCTCCGTACGGAGGTCAGCTCTACGAGGGCGCGCCCGACGCGCCCGGCGGACCGAGCAACCTGGCGGGCCGACGGAAGCCCCGGCTCGGCCAGCCGCCGGAAATCGGAGCCATGAAGCGAGAGCTGCCGACCGCCGTGTACCGTGTGGATCCCAGCGGGCGAATCGATCTGGTCATCAGCGAAGATCAGCTCCCCGATCCGAACGGCCTCGTGTTCGCGCCCGACTACAAGAAACTGTACGTCATCAGCACGGGTCCGGGACCGGGCGACAAGGGACCAGGCGGCAAGCGCGACATGCACGTGTTCGACGTCGGCGCCGACAACAAGCTGTCCAATCAAAAGCTCTTCAGCGACTTCATGGTCGACGGCATCAAGTGCGGCCCGGACGGCGCGCGCTGCGACGTCGACGGCAACGTCTGGGTGTCGAGCAACGGCGCCCCGGGTGGCCGGGCGCTCGGCTACAGCGGCGTGACCGTCTGGACGCCGGAGGGCAAGCTCATCGGCCGCATCCGGCTGCCCGAGGTCTGCGGCAATCTGTGCTTCGGAGGGCCCAAGCGGAACCGCCTCTTCATGGCGGCGAGCCAGTCGCTGTATGCGCTCTACGTCAACACGCAGGGGGCCGCGCCAGGGTAAGATCCGGGTCGGGGGCGGCGTACGCCGCCCCCTCCGCCGGTCCTCAGAACGGTCTAGTCGTCGGTGTCGCCTCGGTTCCCTCCGCCGATCTTGCAGATCTTCCAGATGGTGCCGGTCCGCGGAATCTGAACGAGCGGGCCGTTCCCATCGCCCACGAACTTGGCGTCGGGGTCTGACCGACCGAAGTCACGCACCGCACCGTAGTCGACCAGGTACGCGCAGCTGTCGGGGCCGAACTTGAGGTCCACCGGACGGTTGATGCCGCGAAGGCCACTCACGAACGCCTGCTCGAACGTCTTGTTATAGGCGAACCGCGTCTGCTGGATCTGAAGAGGTTCACCGTTCCCCCCACCGAAGTTGACGAGTTCGACGTCGTGCCCGGCCTCGGGTTGACCGTTCGCCGCTGAGAACCCGAAGTCCCCCTCGCGACCGATGAGGGCGGCACCCCGCCGGACCGGCCCGGCGACGAAGGAATTCGGGACGAAGTCGAGTCCGACGGCCGCCACGTCGGCCGGTTCGAGGGCCAGGGGCGCGGTGACTGGCTGGGGTGGGAAGGCGAGCACGGGCTTCACGGGCACGGCGCCAGGCGGATTCTGCGCCGTGACCCTGGGAATGCAGGCCGGAAAGGCGAGATTGCCAGGCGTGAGTGAGTTGCAGAGATCGTCGCCCGGTCCCCCGATCGGGTTGAACACCGCCTGCGTCGACTCCAGGAACCCGAAGTGGTCTGGCCAGCCGTGGTAGTCCGGGCTCCCGTCGGGATTTTGCTGGGCGAGCTGGAGCCGGTCCGGGGCGTTGTTGGTTGGACGAGCGCCGCGCTCGTCTTCGCCGTTCTCGGTCACCAACAGTCCGCCTTTCAAGGGATGATCGTCCGGCGCGAACCGAATGCCGAACGGATTGCGGTAGCCCCACGAGAAGGGCTCGATCGTCGCCTTCGAGTTTCTGGCGTCGAGCCTTGCTCTCAGGATGGCGCCGTCGCAGATACCCGCCCCCGTCGCCGAGTCGAAGGCCGGGATGTGAGCCCCGGGACGCCGGACGCTATGGGGTGAGTAGCCGCTGGTCGCGACGGTCGGGCTGGAGAAGAACACATTGTCGCTCAGTGTGATGTTCTGGCAGGGGATGTCCTGCTGGTTGGCGCCACCGCCGTTGTCATTGCCGACGACACCTGAGTTGGTCGTCGACCCCTGAGACCAGTAGATCCACTCGCCCTTGAAGGTGATCTGTTCGGCGGGATGGTCGCCGGTCGGCAAGCCGGTGATGAACGGGGTGACCTTGCCGCTGGTCGGGTCCACGGTCACGATGCGCGAACTGTTGTTTTGCGCCCCCACTGCGCGGATGGCCTGGTTCGAGTCCGTGGCGAAGAGCCGGCCGCCTTGCAAGCCCTTCTCGAACGCGAGACCGATCGCGGGGCCGTGCGGCTGCAGGCTGTCCGTCCCCGAGCTGGGCTTGGCCAGTGGACCACGGATCAGTTTCCCGTTCTGGTCGAACACCAGAATATCAGGCGTGAACGGATTGGTCCGAGAAGAGACTCCTCCGACGACGGAGCTCTCCTCGTCGTTACACTGACTCGGCAGACCGTGCCCCGACTCCAGCACGAAGACCTCGAAACTCCGGCTGTTGCCGCGGAATGCGACCGCGGTCGGGAAGTTCAGGTCCTTCGCGAAGACGGACACCTGGTAGCCCGAAGGCACGACGATGTCTTGGCCGCTGTCCGGATTGTAGAGCGCGGTGTTGTTGGTACAGATGGGATTCGCGACCGTGGCCGCCGTCACAGCGTTCGGCGGGGTCGCGGACAGCGCGAGTGACGCGACAAGCAACAGTATCCATCGAACATGGAACCGCATACGATACCGATCCTTCCTCCCCTTCGAGGGAATTGGGCGTATTTCGGTTGTCGACACTCGTTCAGCGACGACTCGTTGCGCGCCGCCGGCGGACCACGGGCAAACGAAATCCACAGGGACATACTCGCCTTTCCTCGAGAGGGCCCAATTCTCGGGCGCTCCGCCGAAGCCGAATTCGATGTCGCGCCGGAGACTACTTCGTCGTCAGCTTCACATCCTCGTACGGGGCCGAGTAGGCGTGGCCCAAAATCAGCCCAAGGCCGGACTCGGCCACGCGGGGGCCGTGTCCGTTGAGGAAGCCCAGCTCCCAGATCGGCGCGAACATGACCTTGTCGTGCATGAGCTGCTGGAGCTTGTGGAGGATCGTCTCGCGGCGCTTGGGGTCCAGCTCGGCCGCCTGCTCACGGAAGAGCCCCTCGACGTCCGGGTAACTGCCGTAGCTATAGAGGCCGTCGGCCGCCACGAAGGCCTCGATCCGGGTCGCGGCGTTGCCGGCGGCTCCGCTCCCGCTCTGGACGAGGTTTCGGAGCTTCTTTTCCTTGAACTGGCTGAAGAACGCCGCCCGCTCGAGCGGACGCACCTTGGCCGTGATCCCGACCACGCCGAGGTAGTTCACGATGGCCTCGACCACCGACGAGTAGGCGCTGTCGACCGAATATTCCCCGGCGTTGAAGCCATTGGGGTAGCCGGCCTCGGCGAGAAGCTTCTTCGCCTTCGCCGGATCGTATGACCAGAGCGGCGGCTGCCAGGCGAACTCGAAGCTGTGCGGAATGATGCTCGCGGTGATCCGCGAGAAGCCGAGCGTCTCCGCCTTGTTGATGGCGTTGCGATCGATCGCGTGGTTCGCCGCCATGCGCACGCGCTTATCGGCCCACGGCGACTTCGGGTCCCACTGGTCGACAAAGTTCACCCACTGCGTGCCGTGGAGGATGGTCGGCTTCAGCGTGAGCCCGGGCGTCCGCTGGAGCTCCTCGGCGAGCGCCCCGCGGACGGAGTAGACGATGTCGGCCTCGCCGCGTTTCAGCATGGCCAGCCGCGTCGACTCTTCGGGCACCGACTTGAAGATCAAGCGCTTCACCGACGGCGACTTGCGCCAGTACTGGTCGAAGGCCTCCATCACGAGCTCGATGCCGGGGGTGAACGAGACGAACCGGTACGGCCCCGCCCCCACCGGCGCTTTCTTGTAGCCCTCGTCGCCGACCTTCTCGACGTACTTCTTGGGCACGATCCAGCCGGCGCCGGTGGCGGGTGACGCGTAGAACGTCAGGAAATCCGGCCACGGCTCCTTGAGGACGAACCGCACCCGGAGCGGATCGACGATCTGCACGGTCCGGACCTTGTCCTTCAGTGCCTTGTTGGCGGCGCCCTTGTAGCGGTCGAAGGAGAACTTCACGTCGTCGGCTGTCACGGTCTCGCCGTTGTGGAACTTGACCCCGCTGCGGAGGATGAAGTCGTAGATGAGGCCGTCCGGCGAGACCGTCCAGCTTTCGGCCAGGCTCGGCGCCATGGTCTTGCCCGGCATGGGCTTGGCGACCGCGTCGTGGAGTGCGTACAGGATCATGAATGGCGTGACGATCCCGGGCGTCTCCGCCGGGTCGAACCAGGTCGGGGCGAGCGAGATGTGGATCGCCCAGGTCAGCTGCCCCTCGGCGGCGACCGCAGGCGTGATGGCGGCGAACGAAAGCAGGAGCAAGAGCAGCGCCGCGGTTAAGCTTCTCATCGCGTCGTCCTCCTTCGTTGTCTCGCGTCGGGCGCCAGCGGCCCGACGGTCGGGATATCATGCCCGGGACCTGTACCGCGAGATCGGACGTCGGAATTTGCCGCGACTCTGCCTGCGACTGCTGCCGGTGTCAAGAGGCCGCCCGCGCCGTGCTGGTGCTACGTGAAAAGAGATAGACTTCCGACCGCGTGTCGCCCATGCCTTCGTACGTGCTCGTGTGGCTCTTGCTCATCTTCGCGTGGGCGGCGAACTTCGTCGTCCGCATCGGGTTCTCTGCGCTGCTGCCGTCGATCATCGGCGAGCTCCACCTGTCCTACACGCGGGCCGGCCTGCTCGCGTCGGCGTTCTTCTACGCCTACGTGATCATGCAGATTCCGTCCGGCCTCCTCGGCGACCGGTTCGGCCGGCGCCGCATCCTGGTGCTGGGCTTGCTGGGCGGTGCGCTGGCGGCGGGCCTCACGGGCCTGGCCGGCTCGTTCGCCGCGCTCTTCGTCGCCCGAACGCTGACGGGCGCGTTCCAGGGATCGCTCTTCTCGAACGATCGGGCCATCATCGTGACCGTCACTCCGCCCGACCGGATCGGCCTGGGCCAGGGCGTGTCGTTCTCCGGACCGGGCCTCGGTCTCACCTTCGGCCTCGTCATCGGGGGCCTGCTGGTCGACGTGCTGCCCTGGCGCACCGTGATGACGCTCTTCGGGCTCGGCCCTGTCGTGGCCGCGCTGCTCATCGTCCGCTACGTGCCGGTGCTGGCGCCGTCGGCGTCGACAGTGCCGCTCGGACAGCGCCTGCGCCGCCTCTTCGCCAACGGTCCGCTCTGGGTGCTCGGGCTCACCGGCTTCTGCGCCATCGCGAACCAGTTCATCCTGGCGACCTGGGCGCCGCTGTTCTTCCAGGAAGTGGGCGTCGACGACCTCGCCCGCGCCGGCAGCTACTCGGCATTGCAGGGCATCGCGGCCTCGCTGGGAATGGTCGTCAGCGGGTGGGCCCACGACCGTCTCGTCAGGCGGGGCTACGGATCGAAGACGGTCATCGTGGCCGGGCTCACCGGGCTTGCCGTGTCGATGCTGATCATGGCCGCGGTCATCAATCAGCGCTCGATCGCGGGGCTCGCCGTCGTGCTGTTCGTGGCCGGTTTCTTCTGCTGGTCGATCTGGAGCGCCGTCTACGCGCTCCTGGGCCGCATGGTCCGCGAGGAGGAGTTGGGCACGGCGTTCGGTCTGAGCAACAGCATCAGCTTCGTCGGCGCCATCGTCGGTCCCATCGCCACTGGCTGGATACGCGACCTCAGCGGCTCCTTCAGCGCTGGCTGCGTGCTCGCGGCGGTCCTGGCCATCGCCGGCATCGCGCTCGTGTCCGCCGTCCGCGTGCCGCCCCGGGCGGCGGTGAAGCGGGCGTCGAGCTAGTCGCAACCCGGTCAGGTGATTGGACGCTCAGCGGCGGACACGCCCGTGGCTTGATCTCGTTCGTGCTGCGGCAGAGAATGCCCCCTGAGCGGCCGGGCGCGTCGATTGGCGGAGGCCCCACGCCCGGGGAGAGGCTCCTGATGGAACGGATGGCCGGGTTCGTCGGCGCGACGGTGGCGGCCGCGGTGATGCTCGCCGCGTGCACGACGACGACGGAGCAGGGCGCCGTCGGCGTCGAACGTCGCCAGCTCCTCCTCGTCTCTTCGGCAGAGATGGACCAGAGCGCCGCGGTCGCCTATCAGAAGGTACTCCAGGAGCAGAGCCCGAAGGGCAACGTCAATAAAAATGGGCAGCAGGTCGAGCGGGTCCGCGGGATCGCCAAGCGCATCATCCCGCAGACCGGCGTGTTCCGGACGGACGCGCCGGGGTGGAAATGGGAGGTGAATGTCCTCACCTCGCCGGAGATCAACGCGTGGTGCATGCCCGGCGGCAAGATCGCGTTCTACACCGGCATCCTCGAGAAGCTCGAGCTGACCGACGACGAGATCGCGGCCGTGATGGGGCACGAGATCTCCCATGCGCTACGGGAGCATGGTCGAGAGCGCGCGTCGCAGCAGCTTGCCACCAGCGTCGGCGCGAGCGCGGTCGGCGCCGTGCTTGGTATCGGGCAGTCGGGAGCTGACCTCGCCGCATTGGTCGGACAAGTCACGTTCCTTCTGCCGTACTCGCGGATCCACGAGACCGAGGCCGACCGCATGGGCGTCGAGCTGGCGGCGCGCGCACGCTACGACCCGCGGGCGGCGATCACCCTCTGGCAGAAGATGGCCAAGATCTCGGGCGGAGGCGGGCCGCCGGCGCTCCTGTCGACCCACCCGTCGAACGAAGACCGCATCAAGGATCTCGGAGTGTTTTCACAACGCGTGCTGCCCCTCTACGAGGAGGCCCGGGCGAAGAAATAGCGCGCGACGCGTGCCGGCCTAGCCGCCGACCTCGAGGCGTCCGGCGTGGATGGAGACCGGCCCGAGCCGGACGCGGACCGGGAGCCGCGCGAGCTGGTAGCTCGGATCGAAGTTGCTGGCGATCCAGTGGACGAGCAGGTCGGGCACCGGGAGCCAGCCGATGTTCAGATGGTCCACGGCAACGGTGATCGGCACTCGGTCCCTTCCGGGCAACACGCGGACGCGCGCGGCGATCCGGGGCCCGAGCCCGCTCGCGCGGACCTGCGCCGCGCCGTCGCCGAGCTCGACAGCCATCCGGACCGCCCGCCGCTGGTCGTCGATCACCCTCTGCAGGTCGGCCTGGGTGACGACGGCGCGCTCGATCGACACCGCTCCCACGTTGAGAGGCTCGAGCACGCGACGCTCGAGAACCTCCACGGGATCGAAGACGACGTTCTGGAGCGCCACGCGGATGTTGCGCACACGAAGGGCAAGCCGGTCCGTACGGGTCAGCTCGCCCACCGACGCCGCGTCCGCGGTGACGGTGAGCGTGTCCAGCTCCCCGCGCAGGATCGCCTCCGGGCGGTAGCGGAGGTCGATCCGGAGGTGCTCGGGATCCCGGACCAGCGATGGCACGAATCCCTCCCGCGTCTCGGCGATGCGCGCAGCGAGAGCCTCCGGCGTCACACCGCCCGGGGAGCCGATGCGCCGGGCTCGGAGCTCGGCGCGGCTTCCATCGGGGAGGGTGTATTGACCCACGACGGGGAACAGGCGGGCGAGGGTGCTTCCCGGGGCCTCGAGCCTCTGCATGATCCGGCGCGCCTTGGCGATCGAGAAGTCCGGTCCGAGGTCGCCCGACTTGACGATGACGAAGTCCACGCCGAAGGGCGTGGCGCCCCACGGCCGCAGCATCGTGAAGGGCAGGCCCCGGCGCTTGGCCTCGTAGCGGAAGTTCGACACCGAGAAGGTCGGGTAATTGGGAACCACCGACACCGTCACCGGCCGCCCACCGCTCGCGCGGGCGATGTCATCGAGGATCCGGGCGTGCTGCCAGTCGGCGCGGCTCGGCGGATACGACAGCGCGAGCGAGAGCGGCAACCCCGGCACGGGCGGCGGTGCGGGCAGCATGAAGGCGCTCATCGTCACCTGGAACGCGCCCAGGACCACACAGATGCCGACGGCGAGCCGGCGCGGGATGGCCGGAAGGGCACGGGCGCCGAGCGCCGCCACCACCGCCGCCGCGGAGAGCGCGGGCAACGAGTAGCGAAGATCCTTGTTCCGGATCAGCGTGAGCACCAGGAATGGGGTGACGGCGGCGAGCCAGAGGACGGCCCGATGCTCTCGGACGCGGCGCGCCGCCCATAGTCCTCCGAGGAAGCAGAGCGCGGCGAGAACGCCGAATTGCGAGGGGAAGGTGGTCGGGTAGTAGAGAAGCGCGACCGACGAGAAGGTCGGGGCTTCGCCCTCGAGCGCCGCGTTCCTGAAGGAGCGATTCATGAACTGCAGGGGCAGGCCGAGCAGCCGCGGACCGTACCAGGGGAACGCGACGACGGCCGCGATCACGATGGCGAGCCCGAGCCAGATGAATCGGCGCCACCGCGCCTCACCGCGGGCCGCTTGCCCCACCGTCCAGAGCACGGGGGCGAGCGCGTAGACGGGAAACGTGGGCTTGGTGAGGAGCCCCAGGCCCCAGATCAGCCCGAGCGCCACTGTCCACGGGGGCCGCGAGAACGCCTCGGCGCGGACGAGAGCGTAGAGCGCCAGGGCGACCATTCCGGTGAGCGGCAGGTCGAGCTGGAAGTTCAGGAGCGAGAAGACCACGAACGGAGCGGTGCCCAGGAAGAACGCGGCGAGAACGCCGGTCGCGGGATCGGCGATGTACCGCCCGAGGCCGTAGACGGCGAGAAGCCCGACGGCGAGAAAGGCGAGCATCGCCGCCTGCGCCGTCAGCGTCGTCACCGGGAGCGCGAAGTAGAGGATCCCCGCCGCGCAGATCGCGAGCGGCGGGTAGAAGGAAGAGGCGCCCATGATCTCGGCGAAGCGATCGGCCGCGGGATTGGCCAGGGTCCGGTGACAATCGAGAGCCCGCTCGAGGTGGTTGGCGTAGTCCCACTCCGGGGGGTGGCGGTCGATGGACACCCAGATCGTGACGACGAGACAGAGGGCGCCGAACAGCGCGACGAGAACCGGCCACGGCCGGATACTCATGGACGTAGTCTACGCCGGTCCCTCACTCGCGGCTGGCACCTTCAGTTCCCCCGCGCGGGCTCGGAGACGAGGCGGGCTCCAGTCCCATCGCCACGCTGAACGGAAGCGCAGCCACCGTCCAGGCGATGAGCGCCACTTCGGAGTCTCCGAAGCTCCACTCCGTGAGACCGGTGACCAGGAAACCCGACACGGCGGCGAGACTCCCGATGACGACGGTGCGTTCACGTCCGCGCGCTGGTTCCGCGAGCCGCCGGAGCAGCCGCGTTGCCGAGACGAAGAACGTCACCCAGATCGAGAGCCACGCGGTCAGCCCCACCACGCCTCTCTCGACGAGGATCTGCAGCGGTGAGCTATGGACATGTCCGGTGGTCTTCTTGATCGCCTCTGGTAACGCGTAGTTCCGGTACGAGCGCTTCACCCCGCCCGGCCCCACCCCGAGCCATGGGTGCTCACGCCACATGGCGAGGCCGCTCTTCCACATGTAGAGCCGCTCCCGCGCCGTGATGTCGTTGGGATCGATGACGCTCCGGACGCGCGAGCTCAGGCGCTCCGGACCGAGAAGAGCGACGGTCAGCACGAGCGCGATGCCGATGATCGTGAGGGTGCGTCCGCGGCGCAGCGTGAGCAGCATCACGCCGAGGCCAGCGATGAAGCCGACCCACGCACCCCGCACGTAGGTGACACCCAGCCCCGCCAATGTGACGAGCCACACCCCCCATTGCCTCCGAGCCCTCCGGGTTTCCGACAGAAGCCGCGGCAGCCCGACCAGGAGGATCAGGGTCAGCACCCCGCCCAGTGTCATGTAGATGCTGAACGGCCCGCGCGCGCGATCGCAACGATAGAAGAACCACTTGAGTGGCCATATGGTCGGGGCGGGCGTCGGGCACGCCATGACCTGAACGAGACCGATCCCCCCGAGGACTCCACCGAGGATGCCGAGCAGGGTGAGGAACCGCTCGATCCTGTCGACGCTGCGGAGCACGTCGACCGTGACGAAGAACGCGAAGGCGGTGAGCAACCCCTTGGCGGCAAGCAGGCTTTGCCCGGGAACATCCGACGCGAGCGCGGACACGAGAGTCGCCAGGAAGAACACCGCGACCGGTCGCCCCAGGGACCAGGGCTGTTCCCGACGCACGGCCGGATCGCGGAGCCGCCAGAGCCACAGCGCGGTGAGGACGGTCAGTGCGCTCTCGGAGAGCGTGATCGACGACGCGAGGCCAACCACGAAGATCGGGAAGACGCCCCGGCTCAGCGAGGATGCGTCAAGGCCCCGCGTGGTTCGGAGCAGGGCAAGCGCTCCGGTCTGGAATATCATCTCGGCAGGATAGTGTAAATCCTGCGCCGAACGTTCGGAGCGGTTCCTGCCGCTGCGGACTCAGTCCCTCGGGATGCGCGTGCCCCTCGAGTTGTCGCTGCTCGCCGACCGACGCCACTGCCAGATCTCCAGCTCCCGCTTGAGCCTTTTCAGCATTCGGCTTCGGGATTCGACCGTTGCCACCGGTCCGCCCGAATCTCCAGCGGCGTCGGGTAGCGCTGGTCGCGGTGTCGCGCGGCGCCAGCGTGACCTGACCGTCGACAGGGATGGCCATCTCGGCCTCGCGGCAATCGATCTCCGTGACGTCCAGGCCCCGGCGCGCGACGTATGCGTCGGGATGTCGGTGTCTTCGCTGACCGCGCTCCTGACGTCGGCGCCGGGCGCGGCAACGGCCACGCGAGCCTCCACGACCTCCGCCGCGACGCCATTCGAAACACGTGGTGAGGTGACGACCGCGGGACGGCGGAAGAAATGGGCCGCGTCGCCCGCTGTGGTGGCGGCGACGCCGATCTCCTCCAGGTACTGTCGTAGCGGCTCGCCGTTCCCGTGGCGGTACGCTTCGATGAGCGAGAGGGCGACGCCGCGGTGGAGGCTGGCGCCCGGCTCGTAGGCGACCCGGCGGCCGAGCACTGTGAGGTGTCCCGTCACCCGGTGGCGGATCGTGACCTGAATGCTCTGCGAGCCCGAGTCCCAA
>QHSR01000236.1 GCA_003221635.1 Candidatus Rokuibacteriota bacterium
CAAGCCCTTGTACTACGCCGCGCTGCCGGACCGGCTGTTGTTCGCGTCCGAGCTGAAGGCGCTGCTCGCGGTCTGGCCCGAGGAGCCGGCGCTCGACCCCGCAGCGCTCGTGCAGTCCCTACAGAACCACTTCAACACCGGCGAGCGGAGCCTCGTTCGCCGGATCCACCGCCTGCCACCGGGCGCAACGCTCGTGGTCGATGCCGACCTGAAGCTGCACGCGCGACGCTACTGGTCACTGCTCGATGTGCGGCCGCGCCCGCTCCGCTTCGAACAGGCCGCCGAGGAATTCGAGCCGCTGTTCCGGCAGGTGATGCTCGAGCACCTGCGCGCCGACGTGCCCTATGGGCTGTTCCTGTCGAGCGGCGTCGACTCGGGCGTCTTGCTGGCGATGATGAGCGAGCTCACCGGTCAGCCCGTGCGGACCTTCTCGATCGGCTATCGCGACGCGGCCATCAGCGACGAGCTGCCCGATGCCGCCGCGATCGCGCGGCGCTTCGGTGCCGAGCACACCGAGGTCGTGCTCGACCGCGACGCCGCGTTCCGCCGCCTGCCACACACCATCTGGGCCACGGATGATCTGCTGCACGACTACGCCTGCCTGCCGACGTCGTTCCTGGCCGAGGATGCGGCTCGCGGTCTCAAGGTGATCCTGACCGGTGAAGGTGGCGACGAGGTCTTCGCCGGTTACGGTCGCTACCGCCGGACACTGCCGCAGCGCTGGCTGAAAAATTTGATGGCGCCGGGCTCGGGTGGCTTCCGCACGCGCGGCCAGTGGACGCACAGCTGGACGCGGCACGTGTTTGGCGCCGAGCTGAAGGCAGCCGCCGCCGCGCACCGGGCGCCGTTCATCACCGCGTGGCAGGCGGCGCCGAGCGCCTGGAGCGACGTCGCGCGGTGCCAGTACACCGACCTGTGCACCTGGCTGCCGGACGACCTGCTGGTCAAGGCCGATCGGGTGCTGATGGGCTTCGGGCTCGAAGGCCGGGTGCCGTTCCTCGACCATCGCGTGGTCGAGTTCGGCCTGGGCCTGTCCGATGCCCTCAAGGTCGGGGGCCGGCAGGGCAAGCTGTTCCTTAAGCGGTGGGCCGAGCGCCTGATTCCGCCGCAACACCTGTGGCGGCGTAAGCGCGGCTTCTACGTCCCGGTCCGCCACTGGCTGCGCGGCGAATTCCTCGACGGCCTGGCGGCGCGCCTGCCCGCGCATCCGATGATCCGGCGTTGGTTCGAACCCGACGGCGTCGCCACCCTGTTGCGCGAGCAGCAGCGGGGCGGCAACACCGCCCGCGCGATCTGGGGACTGATGCAGCTCGCGATCTGGCACCGCATCTTCATCGAGGGCCGGGTGCCGGCCCGCGACGAAGATCCGCTAGAGTGGATCGCGTGACCCTCTGCGAGGAGTGTGTCGGCCGACATGATGGTTCGCGCGCCGGCTTTGCCGGCGCCACGATCTGTTGATTCCCCGCCAAGGGAACCCGGTGGGGGGCTTCGGGGGGAGCGTCGCGCTCCCCCCGATGTTCACTCAAAGAACGCGCGCCGGCGCGCGCCCGACCACGGTCTCCGGGGGAACCGCGCGGAGCGGCGTCGCTCCCCCCGATCTTCAACTAGGTGCGGGCGCGGAGCAGGAGCGAGACGCCGAGCCCCAGAAAGATGACGTTCGCCGTCCACGCGGCGATCAGCGGTGGCAGGAGATCGGCCCGCGCGAACGCGAGCGCGACGTAGTGGACGACCAGATAGGCCGCCATGATCGCGAGCGCGAGACCGATCCCGAAGAGACGACCTCCGCGCGGCGATTGAAGCGAGAAGGGGATGGCGACGAGCACCATGACCAGATTGACGAGCGGGAAGGAGAGCTTGGCGTAGAGCTCGACGAGATGCTTGCGGATCTGGAACCCGGCCGCCTCCAGCCGGGCGATGTATTCCTTGAGCTCCCGGAAGCTCATGGCATTGACGGGCTTCTGGATGCGGATGAAGTCCTCCATCTCTTCCGTCAGATCCATCGCCGTCCAGAAGAATGGCACCGTCTGCACCGCGCCCTCGGCGCTGATCTCGCGGTACGCGCCCTCGGTCAGCTCCCAGCCGGCGGGCGTCCAGTGCGCGCGGCGCGCGTCCAGCCGACCGACGAGCCGGAAGTCGCGGTCGACCTCGAGAATGGTCACCCCGAACATGTCGTTCGTGCCGGGGTTCAAGAGCTCGACGCGGTAGAAGCGCGAGTCGGAGCTGCGCACCCAGAGGCGCTGGCGCGACTGGAGGTGACGGGGGGCCAGGCCGCGGATCTTGACACGGTCCACTTCATCCCCGCGCTCGTTGAGGACGGGCAGCGCGAGCTCCTGGAAGAAACCGGCACCGATGGTAACGGCGAGCCCGAGGCCCAGGATCGGCGCGCTCACCCTGTAGAGGCTGATGCCCGCGGCCTTCAGCGCCGTCAGCTCGTGATAGCGGCTCAGCGTCAAGAAGAGGAAGATCGTCGCGACGAGCATGACCACCGGCAGGTAGATGTGGAGCGCCGCCGGCAGCCGGTAGACGAAGTGCTCCAGGATGTACAGGAGGGGCGGCTTCAGCCGGAGGTACCGGTCCAGGGTCTGCAGAAGATCGATCATGATGAAGAGCGTCGCGGCCACCGCGAGTCCGACCCCCATGAACGTCATGTATTCGCGCACGAGGTAGCGGTCGATGATGTGCGTCGAGTCGCGCGCCGCCGCCGGTCCGTGGACGCGGACGCGCCCCACGCGGCGACTGGGCACGACGCGCAGGAGGGTCTCGAGCGCGCGCCACACGAGGGGCATCGCGGGCCACCTCCACTCGCGGGCAGTCGCGACGAGGAGCACGAGGCCGCTCACGGCGAACAGGACGTTCGGCGTCCAGATCGCGATGGCCGGAGGGATCTGACCCCGGAGGGCGGCGCCTTCGAGCGACGTCATCATCAGATAGTAGGTGACCAGGATCACCAGGCTACCGATGAACGCGATGCTGCGGCCGCCACGGTGCGAGCGGATCGCGAGCGGAAAGGCGATGAGGCCGAAGACGAGCGCCGCGAACGGCAACGCGTAGCGCTTGTGACGCTCGACCTGGAACGGCGCGCGGCTGGCCGGATCGTGCCGATACTCGGCGATCGTCCGATCGAGCTCGCGCAGGGAGACGTCCTTCTCCGGCTTCTCGACCCGCGGCGCGCCTTTCAGCGGTGAGCTCATGGAGAGGCTCATGTCGTAGATGTCGAAGCGTGTGTATCGATAGCGGGACGCGCCGCCCGACCGCCCCGTCAGCGACGGCTGGTCCGCGGGCTTCGGCCCCTCGGCCGGCACGACGTCGGCCTCGTTCACGGCGCCGTTCACCAGGCGGAGCGTGATCCGCTGATTCACCTCGTCGGTGAGGAGGCGGCCTTCGCGCGCGGTGATGATCCGCGAGAGCGTCGCGTCGCGCTCGTCGGAGACGATGAGGCCGCGCAGCCCGACCTGGGAGGCGCTCACGTCCTCGACGTAGAGCGTCAGCTCGCCGAACATCCCGAGGAACACGCGCTCTTGCAGCCCGCTCGCCGCCCGCGCCTGGAGAATTCGGAAGAGCTGGCGCTGGAACTCGCGATTCGCCACGGGGTTCAGCACGAGCGTGAGCCCGGCGGTGGCCAGCGTGACGACGAGCGAAGCCAGCAGGACCGGACGGAACAGGCGCAGCGCGCTGACGCCGGCGGCCCGGAAGGCCACGATCTCCAGGTCGCTCGCCATCCGGCCGCCGGCGAGGAGCACCGCGGACAGGAGGGCCATCGGGAGCGTGTGGGCCAGGAACGAGGGCAGCATGAAGACGAGGAGCTGGACGACGAGAAAGAAGGGTACCCCTTTCGTGATGACGAGGTCGGTGAGCTGGTAGATCCGGTCGATGACGAGGAAGAAGGTGAGCAGCGTGCACCCGAACGCGAGTGGTGAAGCCAGCTCGCGCACGATGTACCGATCGAGAACGAGGAGCCGCACGGGTCTGTTGTACCATAGGCGCGTGAGCCGCCTATCGGGGTGCCCGACGCGGAGACTGCTCGTCGGCCTCGCGATGCTCGGCGCGGCGGCGCTCGTGACCGAGCGGCCGGACGCGGCCGGCCCGGCCGACCGCCTCGACCAGTTTCGCCAGCTCGCGCGCGCCCACGCTTCGCTCGGGCACGGTGACGCGGACGGCTCGCCGGACGCCTATCGCGAGATGTACGCGCTCCTCGACGAGGAAATCGTCGAGAGCCTCGGCACCGGCGGTCTTTACGCGTCGGCCGGCTTCCTTCAGGACCGGCTCGACGCGTTCGGCGAAGCCTGGGGCGCGGCCGCGGTCGACGTGCTCCGCGTTGGGCGGCTCGTGGTGGGCGCGTTCCAGATGAGCGACGCGCCCGGCGTCAACTCCGTGCGCGTGTACGGGCGACTCGGCGGGGAGGCCGCCCTGCTGACGACGCTCTCCCGCGAGGGCCGCCCGACCGTGTACCCGTGGGCGCCGGCGCCGAGTGGCGCCGCCCAGTTCGTCGCCGCCTGGGAAGGTCCCGCGACGGGGCAGGGCATCCGCCCGCTCCGCCTCGATCTCATCCGCCAGCAGGGCGACGGCGTCCGCGTCGTGTGGTCCACGACCGACCTGTTTCCCGACGGGCTGATGGCGCGCGCGTATTCGGTGCGCGGGGAGGAAATTCGGGTGCGTTATGAGCTCCGCTATCCCGGCTGGGTGCCGGGGTGTGAGGGACAGACCGAGGCCGAGGACGTGCTCCGCTCCTCGCTCGAGAACGGAGCGCTCGTCCGCAAGGCCGGACGCCAGCTCAACGGCTGGCACCGCGAGCTCCGCGCGACGGTCGCCCAGCTCTTCGACGTGCTCGGGTCGGGAGACGAGACCCGTCTCGCGAAGCTGGTGCCCGACGTCCAGATGCGCCGGCGGCTTCCGGCCACGTTGCGCCCCGAGGCCGCGTGCGACGCTGCCGATGGCGCCGCCAACCCCCAGACGGTCTCGGTCGCCGCCACCGCGGAGCACACGCCCTGGGCGCTGATCTTCCATCGCGCGGGCGCCCGCTGGCGGCTCGCGGCCGCTGCGCCGGTGTTCGAGTGACGTCGCGCCGATGAGCGCGCCCACGCGCGAGATCCCCGACCGGTACGACGCCCCGGCCGTCGAGGCGCGCTGGTATCCGCGCTGGGAGGAGCGGGGCTACTTCCGCGCCGACCCGGCGGCCCCCGGCAAGCCGTTCTCGATCGCGATGCCGCCGCCGAACGTCACCGGGTCCCTCCACTGGGGCCATGCGCTGACCATGACGCTGCAGGACACGCTGACCCGGATGAAGCGGATGGACGGGTTCAACACCCTCTGGCTCCCCGGGACCGACCACGCATCGATCGCCGTCCACGTGATCCTCGATCGCCAGCTCGCGGCCGAGGGCAAGACGAAGGAGGACCTCGGCCGCGACGGGTTCCTCGCGCGCGCCTGGCAGTGGAAGGAAGAGTCCGGGGGCACGATCATCCGACAGCTCAAGCGCCTCGGCGCCTCGTGCGACTGGTCGCGCGAGCGCTTCACGATGGACCCCGGGATGTCGCGGGCGGTCCGGGAGTCGTTCGTTCGCCTCTGGGAAGAGGGGCTGATCTACCGCGACGACTACATCGTCAACTGGTGCCCGCGCTGCCAGACGGTCCTGTCCGACCTCGAGGTCGAGCGGGAGGAGCGCGACGCCGAGTTCGTCTACATCAAGTACGGTCCGGTCACCCTCGGGACGGTGCGACCGGAGACGAAGCTCGGCGACACCGGGCTAGCGGTAAATCCCAAGGACAAGCGCTACCGGCATCTCGTGGGAAAGACGCTCGAGGTGGCCTCGGTGGACGGCACGATCTCGGTGAAGGTGGTCGCGGACGACGCCGTCGATCCAAAGTTCGGCACGGGGGTGATCAAGGTGACGCCGGGACACGACCCGGTGGACTTCGAGATCGGGCGGCGCCACAACCTCCCGGTCAAGACGGTCATCGGCTTCGACGGAAAGATGACCGCCGAGGCCGGACGCTACGCCGGGATGGACCGTTTCGAGTGCCGCAAGCAGATCGTCGAGGACATGAAGGCCCTCGGCCTGATCGAGCGGATCGAGCCCTACCGGCACGCGGTCGGCATCTGCTACCGCTGCAAGACGGTGGTCGAGCCGCTCGTCTCCAAGCAGTGGTACCTGCGAGTGAAGCCGCTCGCCGAGGCCGCCATCAAGGCCGTGCGCGAGGCGCGGATCAAGATCGTCCCGCGCAGCTGGACGAAGACCTACTACCACTGGATGGAGAACATCCGGCCCTGGTGCATCTCGCGTCAGCTCTGGTGGGGTCATCGGATTCCCGCGTGGCACTGCGATGCCGACGGCTCCGTGCACGTGTCGAGGGACGACCGCCAGGCGTGCCCCCAATGCGGCGGGCCGCTCCGGCGGGACCCCGACACGCTCGACACCTGGTTCTCCTCGGGTCTCTGGCCGTTCTCGACGCTCGGATGGCCCGACGACACGGTCGAGCTCAGAACCTACTATCCGACCTCGGTGCTCGTCACCGGACCGGACATCCTGTTCTTCTGGGTCGCCCGGATGGCGATGCTCGGCATCCACTTCATGAAGGATGTGCCGTTCCGCGACGTGTACCTCCACGCGATCGTGCGCGACGCCGAAGGCCAGAAGATGTCGAAGTCGAAAGGCAACGTCGCCGACCCGCTGGAGGTCATGGAGCAGTACGGCACCGACGCCTTCCGCTTCACGCTCGCCGCGCTGGCGCAAGGGCGGGACATCCGAATCGCCGAGGACCGCATCGAGGGCTACCGGAACTTCGCCAACAAGATCTGGAACGCGGCGCGGCTCGTCCTCTCGAACCTGGACGGCTTCGACGCGGCGCTGGCCAAGAAGACGCCGCCGGCGCTCGCCGACGTGTGGATCGAGAGCCGGCTGGCGGCCACCATCGCGGAGGTCCGCACGGCGATGCGGCGGTACCGGTTCAGCGATGCCGCCTCGGCCGTGTACCAGTTCCTCTGGCACGAGTTCTGCGACTGGTATCTCGAGATCGCCAAGCTGTCGCTCTACCGCGCCGAGAGCCCGGCGCAGCGCGCGCGCACCCAGGCGACGCTCGTTCGGGTCCTCGAGACGACGCTCCGGCTCCTGCACCCGTTCATGCCGTTCATCACCGAGGAGCTCTGGCAGCGCCTGCCGCACACGGGCGAGTCGATCATGATCGCGCCGTATCCGCGGGTGACGCGCAAACAGCGTAACGCCGACGCCGAGCGACAGATGACCGCGGTCATGGACCTCGTCACCGCGGTGCGCAACATCCGCGGCGAGATGCGGATCGCGCCCGGCGTCACCCTGGCGGTGACGCTCCGCCCGAGCCGGGACGGCGGCGAGCTCTTCGCCGGGAACAGCGCCCTCATCGACACGCTGGCCCGCGCCCGGCTCGCCGTCGATCGCCGGGCGACGCGACCGCGGAACTCCGCGATGGCGGTCCTCGACGGCTCCGAGCTCTACGTGGATCTGGCGGGCGTCGTCGACCTCGCCGCCGAGCGCCAGCGCCTCGAGAAAGAGATCAAGCGCGCGGCCGAAAGCGTCGAATTCCTCAAGGGCAAGCTGGCCCGGCCCGAGTTTGCCGAGCGGGCCCCCGCCGAGATCGTGGCCCGGGAGCGGGAGCGGCTCACCGAGCAAGAGGCGCTTCGCGCCAAGCTTCTTGCGAGTCTCGCCTGGGTCGATGATGGCTCGCGGTAGCGCCGCGGCCGAGATCGTCCGCCTCGACACCGTCGACTCCACCCAGTCCGTGGCCGTCGCGCTCGCGGAGCGCGGCGCGGCGGATCGCACGGTGGTGGTCGCCGATCAGCAACTGGCGGGGCGGGGCCGGCGCGGACGTGCCTGGCAAGCGCCGGCTGGAACGAGCCTCCTGGCCTCCATCCTCGTCCGGCCTCGGCTTCCGCAGGCGCTCCTGCCGACCTTCTCCCCGACGACGGCGGTCGCCACCGCGGAGGCGCTCCGGCGCCTCGCCCCGGTCGCGGCACGCGTCAAGTGGCCAAACGACGTCCTGATCGGGGGCAAGAAAGTCGCCGGAATCCTCCTCGAGTCCCGCGCCCGATCAGCCACATGGCACCCCGGATCGGGCGTGTCGGAGCCGGGTCGCTCCTCTCTCAGGCCACCCTCGGTTCACGGCGGCCTCCCAGAGCCTGCTACAATAATTCAAGGCGACCTCACGGACCCCGCTACAATAATCCCCGCAACAACAATCCCCGCTACAACAATCATCATCGGGATCGGCGTCAACCTCGGTCAACTCGACTTCCCGCCGGAACTGGCCGGGCATGCGACCTCGGTCGCGCTCGAGACCGGAAGCGCGCCCGACCGCGAGACGATGCTCGCGGCCTTGCTCGAGGAGTTCGACGCGTGGCGCGGGCGCCTCGAGAGGGAAGGCTTCGGTCCGGTCCGCGAACGCTGGCGTATGCTCAGCGACACGATCGGCCGTCACGTCACGGTGGACGGCGTGACCGGCCTCGCCGTGGACCTCGACGTCGATGGCGCGCTCCTGATCGACGTCGGCGGCACGGTCAGACGCGTGATCGCCGGCGAGCTCGCTGCGGACGACGCGGGTTCGCGGGCACCAAACCGATGACGAGGGGAGAAGCTCATGCTGCTGGTGGCTGACGTCGGCAACACCAACACGAAGATCGGCGTGTTCGACGGGCAACGCCTGCTCGTCTCGTGGCGCCTGACGAGCCGGCGCGAGCAGACGGCCGACGAGTACGGGCTCTTCATCGAGACGTTCCTGCACTCCCGCGGGATTCGCGCGGCCGACATCCACGGCGTGTCGATCTCCAACGTGGTGCCCCCGGTCCAGCAGACGCTCGAGTGGATGTGTGAGAAGTACTTCGGCCGGCCGCCGTTCTTCATCGAGCCGGGCGTGAACACGCGGATGCCGCTCGCCGTCGACGCGCCGCGTGAGGTCGGCGCCGATCGGTACGTGGACGCTTTCGCGGCGACCGCGAAATACGGGCCGCCGCTGATCGTGATCGACTTCGGTACCGCCACGACCTTCAACTGTGTCAACGGGCGCGGTGAGTTCATCGGCGGCGCCATTGCTCCCGGGATCGTCACGTCGGTGGACGCGCTCGTGAACCGTGCCGCGCGCCTGTCTCGAGTCGAGCTCGTGAGGCCGAAAGAGGCGATCGGCCGGAACACGGCGACCAACCTCCAGTCGGGCGCGATCTACGGTTACGCCGGCCTGGTGGACGGCCTCGTGGAGCGGATGCAAGCGGAGATGGGCGGGGGGGCGAAGGTGATCGCCACCGGGGGCAATGCCGGCCCGCTGACGGATGTCGCCCGCTGTATCGAGCGGGTCGAGGAGCACCTGAGGCTCGACGGGCTCCGGATGCTCTACGAGGAGGCCCATCCGGCGGGGTCCCAACGTTGACACCGGTCCACCCCGTGGGTATACTCTACGAAATCTAGTAGGTCGGTTCCGGGTATATCCCTATATACGGGACTCGGGGCGAAACCGGCGAGCGACTCCACGGGAGGATAGCCGATGGGGATGTGGGTCGGGCGGGGGCGCAAGGCCAGAGTCGCGTACGGGTTCGACGACATCGCGCTCGTTCCCGGAACCGTCACCGTCAATCCGAACGAGGTCGACATCTCCTGGGAGCTCTGCGGCCACCGGTTCGAGCTGCCGATCATCGCCGCGGCCATGGACGGGGTCGTCGGACCTCGGCTCGCGGTCGAGATGGGGCGACACGGCGGGCTCGCGGTTCTGAACCTCGAGGGCATCTTCTCTCGCTATGCGAACCCCGCCGAAGTCCTCGAACGGATCGTCTCGGCCAGCCAGGAAGAAGCGACCAAGATCATCCAGTCGATCTACGGGGAGCCGATCAAGGAGGCGCTGATCCACCAGCGGATAGGCGAGATCAAGAAAGGCGGCGGACCGGCCGTCGTCTCCTCGATCCCGCAGCGCGCCGAGCGGTTCGCCCAGATCGCGCAAGAGGCCGGCGCGGACATCTTCGTGGTCCAGTCGACGGTCACCACGGCTCGCCACATCGCCACCGAGTACACGCCGGTCGATCTCCGCAAGCTCAAGAAGCAGCTCGCCATCCCGCTGGTCATCGGGAACGTCGTGACCTATGAGGCGTGCCTCGAGCTGATGGATGTCGGGGCGGATGCCTTGCTGATCGGTGTGGGCCCCGGCGCGGCCTGCACCAGCCGCGAGGTGCTGGGGCTGGGCGTGCCGCAGGTGACCGCCACCGCCGACGCGGCCGCTGCGCGCGACTTCCACTGGAAGCAGACCGGTCGCTACGTGCCGATCATCACCGACGGCGGCATGACCACGGGCGGTGATGTGTGCAAGGCGTTCGCCTCGGGCGCCGACGCAGTCATGATCGGCTCCGCCTTCGCGCGCGCCATCGAGGCGCCGGGGCGCGGCTATCACTGGGGCATGGCGACGCCGCACGCCAACCTGCCGCGCGGTACGCGGATCCGCGTCGGGATCGCGGGCTCGCTCGAGCAGATTCTCTTCGGGCCGGCGTTCACGGAGGATGGCACCCTGAACCTCGTGGGCGCGATCCGGACGTGCATGGGCTCGGTCGGCGCGCGGACGATCCGGGACCTGCAGCAGACGGAGCTGATCATCGCGCCGACGATCAAGACCGAAGGCAAGGTCTTCCAGCAGGCTCAGAAGTTGGGGCGCCCGCGGTAGCGGGGCGCCCATGTCGGTCGGAACCGGCAAGATCGCGGTCCTCGATTTCGGCGGTCAGTACACCCAGCTGATCGCCCGGCGGGTCCGCGAGATGTCCGTGTACTCCGAGATCTTCTCGTGCACCCACCCGATCGAGCAGATCCTGGCGGCGGGCTACAAGGACCGCCGAAGGCGCTCTTCGACGCGGGTGTGCCCGTCCTCGGGATCTGCTACGGCATGCAGGCGATGGGCTACCTTCTGGGCGGCCACGTGATCCCTGCCGAGCGGCGCGAGTACGGTAAGGCCGAGATTACGCTCCAAGGGTCGAGCCGTCTGCTCCAAGGCGTCGAGCCGGAGGCGACCGGGCGCGTCACCGTCTGGATGAGCCATGGCGATACGGTGCTCCGCCCGCCGAAGGGCTTCGCCGCGCTCGCTCAGACCGCGAACTGCCCGGTGGCGGCGATGGCGGACGAGGATCGCCGACTCTACGCCGTTCAGTTCCACCCGGAGGTCGTCCACACTCCCCAGGGGCAAAAGATCTTCGACAACTTCCTCTCCATTTGCGGTGTGAGCCGCTCGTGGTCGATGGCGGGCTTCATCGACACCACGGTCGAGGCCATCCGCGCCGAGGTGAACGGACAGCGCGTGCTCTGCGCACTCTCCGGCGGTGTGGACTCGTCGGTGGTTGCCGTGCTCGTCCACCGCGCCATCGGTGATCGGCTGACCTGCGTCTTCGTGTGAACCTGATCCACGTGGACGCATCTCGGCGATTTCTCGATGCGATCCGCGGTGTAACGGACCCGGAGCTCAAGCGCAAGCGGATCGGCGCCGAATTCATCGCCGTCTTCGAGGACGAGGCGCGAAAGCTCGGCGACATTCCGTGGCTCGCCCAGGGCACGCTCTATCCGGATGTCATCGAATCGGTCTCTTTCCGGGGGCCGTCGGCCACGATCAAGACGCATCACAATGTTGGCGGCCTCCCGCTGAAGATGCAGTTCAAGCTCATCGAGCCGCTCCGGGAGCTCTTCAAGGACGAGGTCCGCCGCCTGGGGGAGCTCCTCGGGCTTCCGCCCGAGGTCGTCTGGCGCCAGCCCTTCCCGGGACCCGGTCTCGCCATTCGCGTCCTCGGCGAGGTGACGACGGAGCGGCTCGATCTGCTGCGTGAGGCCGACGCCGTCGTGCAGGAGGAGGTACGCGCCGCGGGCTACGAGCGGCAGGTGTGGCAGGCGTTGGCGGTGTTGCTGCCCATCCGGACCGTGGGCGTCAGGGGCGCCAGGACGCGATGACCGCGGACTGGGCGCGGCTCCCGTATGATCTCCTGGGCACGATCAGCAACCGCATCATCAACGAGGTCAAGGGCGTCAATCGGGTGGTGTTCGACATCTCGTCGAAGCCGCCGTCGACGATCGAGTGGGAGTAGGGCTCGACAAGAGATGCAGCATAGCGAGTTCGTCCATCTGCACGTCCATTCCGAGTACAGCTTGCTCGATGGCGCCGCCCAGCTCGAGAAGCTCGTCGCGAAGGCGAAGGAGCTCCAGTTTCCGGCGATCGCGCTCACCGACCACGGCAACCTCTTCGGCGCGATCGATTTCTATCTCGCCGCCCAGAAGGCCGGCGTCAAGCCGATCCTCGGCTGCGAGCTCTACGTGGCGCCCGGGAGCCGGCGCGAGCGCGGCTCGCAGGACGGCGGCTACGAGGGGGCCAACCACCTCACGGTCCTCGTACGGAATCGCACGGGCTACAAGAACCTCGTCAAGCTCGTGTCGAAGGCGTACCTGGAGGGGTTCTATTACAAGCCCCGCGTGGATCGGGAGCTCCTCGCGCAGCATGCCGACGGGCTGCTCGTCCTCTCCGGGTGCCTGAACTCCGAGGTCTCGAGACTCCTGAGCGCCGCCGATACGCTGCGGGCCAGAGAGACCGCCGGCTGGTATCAGGAGGTCTTCGGCAAGGACCACTACTTCATGGAGGTCCAGGCCCACGGGCTCGACGAGCAGGCGCGGGTCATGGCCGAGACGCTCCGGATCGCCAGCGCCATCGGCGCGCCGGTGGTCGGCACGAACGACTCGCACTATCTCGAGGCTGGTCATTCCCGGGCCCACGAAGCCCTCCTCTGCATCCAGACCGGCACGAACCTTCAAGACACGAGCCGCTTCCGCTTCTCGACGCAGGAGTTCTACATCAAGTCGGCCGAGGAGATGGCGCGCGTCTTCGCCGACCTCCCCGAGGCGTGCCGCAACACGCTGGCGGTCGCCGAGCGGTGCAACCTGACGCTCGACTTCGACCAGTTCCATCTGCCGCGCTACGTCGTCCCCGAAGGGCACACGCTCGACAGCTACCTTCACGAGCTCGCGCACGACGGGCTCCGGCGGCGGTACGGGCCCGGGCCGGGCGACGCCATCGAGGCGCGGCTCGCTCAGGAGCTGGCCGTCATCGAGAAGATGGGATTCGCCGGCTACTTCCTGGTCGTCTGGGACTTCATCCGCTACGCGCGCGAGCAGGGGATCGCGGTGGGACCCGGTCGCGGCTCGTCCGCGGGCTCGCTGGCCGCCTACTGCCTGGGCATCACCAATATCGACCCGATGCGATACGGACTGCTGTTCGAGCGATTCCTGAATCCCGAACGCATCTCGATGCCCGACATGGACATCGATTTCGCGGACGACCGCCGCGACGAGGTCATCCGGTACGTGGCCGAGCGCTACGGACGCGACCGGGTCGCCCACATCATCACGTTCGGGACGCTCGGCGCGAAGGCGGCGATCCGAGACGTCGGGCGTGTCCTCGGTATGCCGTACGGCGACGTGGATCGGATGGCGAAGCTGGTGCCGAACTTCCCGCTCAACATCACGCTCGATGACGCCCACCAGAAGTCCTTGCCGCTGGCCGAGATGGTGCGCAGCCAGGCGCCCGTCCGCGAGATGTGGGAGATCGCGCGCACCCTCGAGGGCTGCACCCGCCACGCCTCGGTGCATGCCTCCGCCGTGGTGATCTCCGACGAGCCCCTCGAGGAGTACATCCCGCTCTACAAGGACCCCAAGCGGCCGGAGCTCATCACCGGCTACGCGATGGGCCCGATCGAGAAGCTCGGGTTACTCAAGATGGATTTCCTCGGCCTCCGGACGCTCACCGTCCTCGCCAACACGGTGGCGCTGATCAAGGAGTCCCAGGGCGTCGACGTCGACCTGGACGCGCTGCCGCTCGACGACGCCAAGACCTACGCCATGCTGTCCGACGCGAAGACCTTCGGCGTGTTCCAGCTCGAGTCCTCCGGGATGCGGGACGCGCTGCGCGGCCTCCGGCCCGAGAGGCTCGAGGATCTCATCGCCATGGTCTCGCTCTACCGGCCCGGTCCGATGGAGCTCATCCCCGACTTCATCCAGCGCCGACACGGCCGGTCCAGGATCACGTACGAGCACCCCGCGATGGAGAAGGTCACGCGGGAGACGTACGGGATCATGGTGTACCAGGAACAGATCATGCAGATCGCCTCCGAGATGGCGGGCTTCACCATGGGCGAGGCGGATATCCTGCGCCGCGCCATGGGCAAGAAAGACCGCGAGCTGATGGCGAAGCAGCGCGAGAAGTTCGTCGGTGGCTGCCGCGAGCGCGGCACCACCGCCGCGAAGGCCGACCGCGTCTGGGAGCTGATGGAGAAGTTCGCGGGCTACGGTTTCAACAAGTGCTTGTCCAGCGATACCGCGATCGAGATGGCCGACGGCGGCCTGAAGCCGATCACCGAGGTGCGGGCTGGCGATCTCGTGCTCACCAAAGACGGAGCATTCCGAGCGCTTGGCGTCCGGCCGAGCGGGGCGCGCCGGACCGGCCGGCTGACGCTGGCTAACGGGATGACTCTGCGGTGCACCCCCGATCACCCTATTTTCACCCAACGGGGATGGGTAAACGCGGAAGACGTCACTCCCCACGACTTCGTCGCCGTCGCTCGTGAGCTGCCTTGCGGGGCGACGACCGTGCCCGAGCATCTGCCCGCTCTGCTCGGCTACGCCCTGTCGGAAGGAAGCCTCGGGTACGACAGCCACTTCTATCTGCACTCGACGGTCGCGGACGAACTCGAGGATATGCGTCGAGCCGTCTCGGCTTTCGCGAACACGGTGCCACGCGTCGAGCATCGCCCGAAGCCCAAGGCTTCGTCGGTTCGTCCGGTCCGCATCGATCGAAGAACTCCATCAGAAGCCGTGATGTTTCTCTTTCGAGACTGTGGTCTCCAGGGGAAGACGGCGATCAACAAGCGGGTCCCGGCGATTGTCGATCGTTGGGACCGAGACGCGATCACGGTCCTCGTGGGAAAGTTGTTCCAGGGGGATGGCTGTGTTCATGCCAAGACATTGTCGGTGTACTACGCGACATCCTCCGAGGGATTGGCCGACGACGTTCGTCGCTTGCTCCTGAAGCTCGGCATCCCGTGCACGATCCATCGGAAGACCTTCGCGTACCGCGGCGGGCGCCGTGTCGGCTATACGGTGAATCTGATCGGAGGTCGACGGAGCCACGTGCGATTCGATGAGCTCGTCGGCCAGCATCTGGTGGGAGGCAAGCGGGTGGCCCTCGCTGCGCTCAGGGCTTCATATGCGGGCACGCGGCCCCTCCTCGCGCGAGGGACTGTCGACGTCGTCCCGGCGGATCTTTGCCGAGAGCCCTTGCGCGAGGCCATTCTCAAGCGATTCTCTACACTCAAGGTCGGGTGCAAGGCACTTGGGTTCGCATATCGGCTGGTGGCGAGGGATCGCCGTAAGAAAGGGATCCGTCGAGACACTTTGGAATATCTCGCCGAATGCCTGGAGTCGCCGTCGCTGCACGCCCTGGTCGATCCATCGATGGGCTGGTCGAGACCGAGACGGTTCGTCCTGGGAAGCGTCGAGCCGACGTACGACTTCGAGGTTCCCGACGCTCGGAGCTTCATCGCGAACGGCATCGCCGTCCACAACTCCCACGCCGCGGCGTACGGGCTCGTGGCCTATCAGACCGCGTACTTCAAGGCCAACTACCCGGTCGAGTTCATGGCCGCGCTGCTGACCTCGGAAATGGGCGACACCGACAAGATCGTGAAGTACATCGACGAATGTCGGACGATGGGGACCCGGGTCGAGCCGCCCGACGTGAACGTGTCGGCCGTGCAGTTCAGCGTCGCCGGCGACACGATCCGGTTCGGCCTGGCCGCCATCAAGAACGTCGGCGAGGCGGCGATGCAGTCGATCTTGAGGGCGCGGAGCGCCGAGGGCTCCTTCCGGACGCTCGAGGACTTCTGCACGCGGGTCGATCTCCGGCTCGTCAACCGGCGCGTGGTGGAGAGCCTCGTCAAGGCGGGCGCGTTCGACTCGCTCGGCCTCACCCGCGCGCATCTCCTGGCGACCACCGACGCGGCGCTCGAGAGCGGACAGCGCCAGCAGCGGGACCGGGCCGAGGGCCAGGCGTCCTTCTTCGAGCTCCTGCCGGACGCGCCGGCCCGGGCGAGCGCGCCGGCCGAGGTGACGCCGGAATGGGACGCCGACCAGCGCCTCGCCTTCGAGAAAGAGGTGCTCGGCTTCTACATCTCCGGCCATCCTCTCGCCCGGTA
Source organism: Candidatus Rokuibacteriota bacterium (assembly GCA_003221635.1). GTDB lineage: Bacteria > Methylomirabilota > Methylomirabilia > Rokubacteriales > CSP1-6 > AR31. The sequence goes on from QHSR01000236.1 coordinate 16,216, forward strand.
TCGCGAAGTCGTCGAGCCGCTCGGCATCACGACCTCGGCCGATCTCGCCGCCAAGGGTCACGGCGCGCGCGTCGTCCTCTTCGGCCACGCCGCCGGGCTCAAGGAGACGTCCACGAAGGGCGGTAATCGCATGGCGTTCTTCACCCTCGAGGACATGGACGGCACCGTCGAGGTCACGGTGTTCCCGGAGCCGTTCAGGGCGGCGGCCGCCTGCCTGCGCTCGGGCGAGGCAGTGCTCGTTCGCGGCCGCGTGGACGATGGCGACAAGGGCCGGGTGGTGCTCGCGGAGGACGTCCGGCCGCTCGAGCAGGCCCTGGCGGAGTCGGGCGCGCGCCCGCGCAACGGCGCTGCCTCCGGCGACCCGAGCGCCTGCCGGATCCGCGTGGCCCCGGGCGAAGACCCGAGCGTCGCGCTCGCCGCCGTACGGCAGCTCTGCGGCGGACATCCCGGGCGCGTCCCGGTCTTTCTCCACCTCGTGCTCGGCGCCCAGGAGGTGGTCGTCCGCACCCGGAGCCTCTCCGTGGACGGCAGCCAGGAGCTCGTGGCCGAGGGTGAGACGATCCTCGGCCGCGGCGCGGTCAGCGTGGACTATGCCGGACGCGCTTGACTTCGAGCAGCCGCTGCTCGAGATGGAGACGCGCATCGCCGCCCTCCAGTCCGAGGAGAGTCTGCCGAAGACGCGCGACGAGATCGCGAAGCTCGAGGAGCGGCTCGCCCGCATGCGTCAGAAGACCTACGCCAGCCTGACGGCCTGGCAGCGCACGCAGCTGGCGCGTCATCCGAAGCGTCCCCACTCCCGCGACCTCTTCAAGCTCCTCTTCGAGGATTTCGTCGAGCTGCACGGCGACCGCCTCTACGGCGACGACGCCGCGATCGTCGGCGGCCTGGCCCGCTTCGAAGGGCGGGCGATCGTCGTGATCGGCCACCAGAAGGGCCGCGACACGCGCGAGAAGATCGCCCGCAACTTCGGGATGCCGCACCCCGAGGGCTATCGCAAGGCGCTGCGGCTCATGCACCTCGCCCAGAAGTTCGCCAAGCCCGTCATCACGTTCATCGACACGCCCGGCGCCTACCCCGGGCTCGGCGCCGAGGAGCGCGGGCAGGCCGAAGCGATCGCGCGCAATCTCCGCGAGATGGCCGCCCTGCGAACACCGATCCTGGCGGTCGTGACCGGCGAGGGCGGGAGTGGCGGCGCGCTCGCGATCGGCATGGGTAACCGGGTGCTGATGCTCGAGCACGCGATCTACTCCGTGATCTCGCCGGAAGGGTGCGCCGCGATCCTGTGGGGTGACGCCGCCAAGGCTCCCGAAGCGGCCGAGTCGATGCGGATCACCGCGCCCGATCTCCTGCGGCTGGGCGTGATCGACGCGATCGTACCGGAGCCGGCGGGCGGCGCCCACCGCGACTGGGACGGCGCGGCGGCTCACCTCCGCGAGGCGCTGCGCGAGCACTTGCGCCCGCTCGCGTCGATGCCACCCGACGATCTCGTCGCCGAGCGTTACGAGAAATTCAGACGGATCGGAGCGTTCGAGGAAGCCTCGGTGCCGGGCGGCGGGGCGTAGCCGCGCCGGTCAGCCGGCGCGCCGCAGGAGGGCGGCCGCCACATCCTCGTCGGTCACGAGGACGTTCATGAACTTTCCCGCCACCGCCCCCCGCACCGCCTCGAGCTTGGCTCGGCCCCCGGCGATCGCCACCACGTAGCGGTCGTCACGGCGCGAGAGGGCCTGGAGCCGGTCGCCCTTCACGGAGAGCACGCGTCCCATGAGCGCGCGCAGCTCCGGGCGGTTGACGATCCGGCCCTCGCGGTCGACCGGCTGGTAGTTGATCTCGCCGACCACTCCGAGCTGGCGCAGCCGCTTGACGCTCACGCCATAGGACTCGGCCAGGGAGCAGAAGCCCGGCGTCTGCTCGCCGATGAGACCGATACCCACCAGGGCGATGTCCACGTCCTGCGCGGCCTCGTAGATCCTCCGAATCTCGGGATCGCGCAGGAGTCGACGGCGCTCCCGTTCGATCTCCCGAAAGGACACCAGATGCTGCACGGGGAGGGCATAGGCGTTCACGTGGGGCCGATACTTGGCCGCCATCATTCCCACCAGGGTGTTGGGGAACAGATCGACGAGCTTGAGGGTGCTCTCGCCGGAGAGCGGGTAGAGCGCCAGGTCGCGAAAGCGACGCTCGTGGAGCTGGCGGATCGTCTGGTAGAGCGTGAAGCCACACGACAAGCCGACGCGGAGGCCGTTGGCGGCGATCTTCTCGAAGTAGGCCGCCGCGGCGGTCCCCAACTCTTCCTTGACGTCGCCGCGGCCGCCGGCCGCGACGACGACCGCGTCGCGCAGACCGAACCGCTCAACCAGCCCCGCCTCCAGCTGTTCGCGGCGCGGGAGGTCCAGCTCGACGCGGACGAGGCCCTCGTCGAACGCGCGCTTGAGCAAACGCGAGACCGTCGGCGCCGAGATGCCGAGCGCCCGCGCGATGTCCTTCTGGCTCTGGCCCCGGCGGTAGTACAGCTCGAGACAGTGCACCGTCTGCCGGAGCTCCCGGGAGGTGAGGGAGGTCGACGACGACTTCACGAGCGCGTCGCGCTTCCAGAAATAAATTTCATTTCTGTAAATTTCTTGCTTGACGACGACGAGTGTACCTCGTTATCCTCGGTGGCAAGCCCCCAATTTCTACCCCTTCACGCAAGGAGGTGTGCATGCCTGCGCGTCGCTACGGTCCTCAGGACGGCCAGCCCCCGGTCAAGCCGACCGAGTATCACCAGTCGAAGGACGAGCTCGCCGGGCTGCCGGTGACCGTCACCGAGAAGATCCCGGTCACCAACACGCCGAACATCTTTTCGTACAAGTCGTACATCTTCGCGAAGAACCCGGCCCTGGTGCAGCGGTACATCAAGGCCACCAAGGCCGACGTCGGCGGCGTCGGCGGCCACGTCGTCGCGGCCGACGAGGTGAAGTCGATCATCGCCAAGTACGTCCTCGACAACAACAGCTACCGCGGCGAGCCCATCTTCACCTCGCTCATCGTGACCCACACCGGCGACGACTGCGCCGTCACCGGCATCATGGCCGAGACCGTGGACATGTCGGTGGTCGACGAGCTCATGTGGGACGCGCTCCAGGAAGGGGCGACCAAGGCGGCCGAGCTCGGCCTGTACGGCCCCGGCCAGGACCTGGTGGCCGACGCGTTCACCGGCAACCTCCGGGGCGCGGGCCCGGCCACGGTGGCGCTGCCGTTCCCGGTGCGCAAGGACAATGCCTCGCAGACGGTCCTCGTCTCCTTCGCCGACAAGACGGAGCCGATGGCGTTCAACCACTACGCCACCGGCGCCTACATGCTGCCTCGCTTCAACACCGGCCTGGTCATCGCCGCCTCCAAGATGAAGCGCGGCTACCTCTTCGAAATCGTGGACCTCGACACCAAGGCGCAGGCGGTCGAGGCGGGCGCCCACCCCCGGGACCAGCGGGCGCTCGACGGAAAAATGGAGGAGGTCGCCAAGGGGTTGCAGGAGAAGGTGATCACGCTGCGGGCGCCCGAAGACCTGTACGACATCGAAGGGCTGACGCGCTCCTCGCGTTTCGTGATCGCTCGCATCTGGACCCGAGGCGACAAGGGCGAAAAGGACCAGCTCGGCTACATCTGCTCGGCCGAGCGGCTGCACAACATCAAGACCAAGAAGGGCTTCACGTACGGCGGCAAGGACGACCCGGTGCTCCTCGCCTTCGCCCAGGGCGACTGGCCCGCGCCCGGCGAGATCACCTCGCCGTGGGCCACCGCGCCCATGGTGGCCGGCGACTGCCGCGGCAGCCACAACCTGCACATCCTGCCGATGCCGATCAACTCGCAGACGTCCTACTGGTCGGGTCCGATCCTGTCGGCCATCACGCTCTCCTGCAATATCCACACGGGTCGGATCGGTGCCATCTCGGACCAGTTCTCGCTGGGCACGCCGTGGGACGAGGTGCGTCGCACCGCGTCGAAGCTGGCCATCCAGTTCCGCCACGCGCACGGCATCAAACAGCCCGCGACGCTGCACGAGGACGAGCTCGAGTATCAGGAAGGCTGGAAGGAGCGGCGCAATCGCCTCGAGAAGCAGTTCGAGGTCAAGCCGCCGCTCACGTTTGGAAACGGCAACGGGCATGGCGGCGACAGCGGCAAGAAGCCCGTCTCCGCGCGGCCCGGCGGCCGGCCGGACGAGATCGACTGACCGAGAACCGACAATGGAGGGGGCGCGACGCCCCCTCCATATCCTCCCTCGAATATATCCTCGCTCGAACGTAGCGTGGCGGGGGATCGGCAATCGGCTAGCGCGTCTCGAAGAACGGCACCGGGGGCGCGTCCCTCCCCCCTCGATCGGGCGCCCTGACGATCCCCACACCGAGGTAGAACGGGCCACGGGCACAGGCCGATGTTCGAACGATGCCAGCCGGCGCGCTTGCGAGTTTTCGCCTTCCGCTACAGTGGTTTGACTTGCCCGACGGTGGGTGCTACGGTCGGGACCAACCGCAAGCGCGGGATTTTTCGGACACGAATGGCCAAACTCCACCTGATCACGTACGGCTGCCAGATGAATGAGTACGACTCCGAGCGCGTCGCGGGCCTCTTGCGCGAGCGCCAATGGGAGCTGACCGCCGACGAGAGCGAGGCCGACCTGATCCTCGTCAACACCTGCGCGATCCGCGAGAAAGCCGAGGAGAAGGTCTTCTCGAAGCTCGGCGAGTTGCGCGAGCTCAAGACGCGGCGTCCCGAGCTCGTCATCGGCGTGATGGGCTGCATGGCACAGCTCCACCAAGGCGCAATCCAGCGTCGGGCGCCGACCGTCGACCTCGTCTTCGGCTCGCCGGCCATCGCCCGCGTCGGGGAGCTGGTCGACCGCGTCAGGCGTGAGCGGCGGCCGGTGCTCGAGACCGCCGAGGGCCCGCTCGTCAAGATCACGGCCCGGCCGCCGTCCGCGGGGCGCCTCAAGGCCTTCGTCACCGTGATGGAGGGATGCGAGAAGCACTGCACCTTCTGTGTCGTGCCGCAGACGCGCGGCCGCGAGCGGAGCCACCCCCCCGACGTCATCGTCGACGAGGTCAGCCACCTCGCCGCCGAGGGCTGCCGGGAGGTGACGCTCCTCGGTCAGACGGTGAACGCCTACGGTCGTGACCTGACGCCGCCGACCGACCTCGGTGAGCTGTTCGCGCGGGTGGACGACATCGAGGGGATCGTGCGGATCCGCTTCACCACCTCGAACCCCTACAATCTCACGCCTACGCTGATCCGGGCGATGCGAGACGTCCCCAAGGTGTGCGAGTATTTCCACCTGCCGCTTCAGTCCGGCTCGAACCGCGTGCTCGAGCGCATGAACCGTGGCTATACCCGGGAGCGCTACCTCGAACTGGTCGCGGAAGTGCGCGACGCGGTGCCCGCGATGGCGCTCTCGACGGACCTCATCGTGGGCTTCCCCGGCGAAACGGAAGCGGATTTCGCGGAGACGCTCGAGATGGTCGAGCGCGTGGGCTACGACAACGTGTTCGTGTTCCGTTTTTCGCGGCGTCCCGGGACGCCAGCCGCGACGATGCCGGACCAGGTCGCCGACGACGTCAAGGCCAGCCGCAACACGCGGCTCCTCGAGGCGGCGGCCGGCGTGAGCGGGGAGCGGAGCCGCCGGCTCGTGGGCCAGACGATGGAAGTGCTGGTGGACGGGACGTCCAGGAAAAATGCGGGCGAGCTGTCGGGGCGGACCCGCTGCAATCGGGTCGTGAACTTCGACGGGCAGGGGAGCGTGTCCGTCGGTCAGCTCGCATCGGTGCATATCGATCAGGCGCTGCCGCACAGCCTGCGTGGGACACTCGCTTCCCGACCGGAGGAGGCCGCATGTTTGTCGAAATGAAGGTGCGCGGACTGGCCCTGGACGCCGTGTCGAACATGCCGATCATCATTCTGCGCGACGAGGAGGACAAGCGGTCGCTGCAGATCTGGGTGGGCATCTTCGAGGCGAACGCCATCGCGCTCGAGCTCGAGAAGGTCGCGCCGGCCCGCCCGATGACCCACGACCTCATCAAGAACATCCTCGAGACGCTGGAGGCGCGCGTGCTCAAGGTGGTCGTGACCGATCTCAAGGAGAATACCTTCTTCGCGGTGCTCCACCTGCAGCTCGGCGAGACCGAATACACGGTGGACTCGCGGCCCTCGGACGCCATCGCGCTCGCCCTGCGGGTGGCGGCGCCGATCTACGTCGACGAGGAAGTCGTGCGCAAGGCCAAGAGCCTCGAGGTGACGAAGGAGGCGGAGCCCGTCAAGGCAGACGACCCGGAACAGCTCCGCGAGTGGCTGCAGAACATCAAGCCGGAGGATTTCGAGAAGTTCAACAAGGCCTGACGGGCGTCTGCCGGTGCGGATCGCGCTCTTCACCAACAACTACCTGCCGTTCTGCGGGGGCGTCACGATCTCGGTCGAGACGCTCCGGCTGGGCCTCGAGGCCGCCGGGCACGAGGCGTGGGTCTTCGGACCGCGCCTGGCGGGCGCGCAGGACGTCTCGGGCCGGATCGTGCGCTACCCCTCGATTCCCGCCACGACCTACCCGGAATTCGCCCTGGCGGTTCCGTACTCGCGGCGGATCGGGCGGCTCGTGGCCGAGCTGGACTTCGACGTCGTCCACGCGCACCACCCTTTCCTCCTCGGACCGGCCGCACGCCGCCTCGCTCGCCGGGCCCGGCGGCCCCTGGTCTTCACCTATCACACGCGCTACGAGAAGTACGCGCACTACGTCCCGCTGCCGCTCGGCCTCGTGGAGTCGGCTGCGCTGCGGCTGAGCGCCGGCTTCGCGGCGCGGGCCGATGCGGTGCTGGCGCCCTCGACGGTGATCCGCGACGAGCTGCACGCGCGCGGCGTTCGGACGCCGATCGCGGTGGTGCCGACGGGGGTCTACGTCGGGCGGCTCGATCGGGAAAAGAGCGTCGATCGCGTCCTCGTCGCGTTCGACCGCATCGCGTCGACCGTGGCGGCCGCGCGCCTCGCCCTCGTCGGCCACGGCACCGAGGCCGAGCGCCTGCGGCGCCAGGCGCGTGCCCTGCCGGTCGCCCGGCGGATCCGCTTTCTCGGCGTGCGGCCGCACCACGAGCTCGTCGAATGCTACCGCGCGGCCGACGTGTTCCTCTTCGCCTCCGAGACGGAGACGCAGGGGCTGGTCCTCGCCGAAGCGGCGGCCTGCGGCCTGCCCGCGGTGGCCGTCGACGCCCCCGGCTGCGACGAGGTCGTGCGCGACGGTGAGACGGGGGTGCTGACGAAGAGCGACCCGGCGGCGCTCGCGGAGGCGGCGATCGGGCTCCTGCTCGATCTCGAGCGCCGCCGCGGGATGGCCCGGCGCGCCCGCGAAGTGGCCGAGCGCGAGTTCGACGTCCGTCTGCAGATCGACCGGACGATGGCCGTCTATCTCGACGCGATCGCGCGCGTCCGATGACCCGTCTTCAAGAAGCGCACCGGCGGATCAACGCCGAGATCACGCACGAGAAGGCGGCGGCACTCGGGCGGGCCGGCGAGTGGCTCGAGGCCGCGCTCGCCGACGTCGCGGCCGCCGGCGCGCGGCTCGACGACGCCGCCGATCCCGAGGAGGAGGCGCGGCTCCTCGGCGAGTACGAGACCGCGCGGGCCCGCGCGCTCCACGCCCGCCTGGCACTCCTGATCCAGCGCGAAGCGGTGGGGCTCCGCCAGCACCGGATCGTGGACCAGCAGTTTCCCGAGCCGCCCCGCCGCGCCGCGGGCCGGCGGCCGCCGCGAACGTGAGCGCGGCCGAGCCGAGCGTGCTCATCGCGGATGGGACACCGGCGAGTCGCGCCCGGCTCGAGCCGCCCCTGCGCCGAGCCGGCTGGAACGTCGTCATGGTCGCCTCGAGCCTCGAGGTGCTGCGAGCCGTTCGGGACCACGATGTCGGCATCGTCCTTATCGATCCTGAGCTGCCGGGCGCGGGCGTCTCCGGGGTCGACGTCGTCCGCACCCTCAAGAGCGCCCCCAGCTTCAGCCAGCTCCCGGTGTTCTTCCTCCTGAGAAGCGGGCAGGGGCCGCCCGCCGGCGTCACGGCCGACGGCGTGTTCGATCTCGACCAGATCGGCGCCGACGCGTTGCTCGAGACGATCCGAGGCGCGCTCCGACCAGCGTCGCGGTCAGCTGACGCGCTCGACCGGGCGGCGCGCCCCGTCGCCGTGCCGGCGGCCGAGGCGGCCGCGGCCCGCACCGGCGCCGACGAGGTCCGCGCGGCGGTCGAGCGGATCGTGCGCGAGGTCGCGCGCGAGGTGGTGCCCGGGGTTGCCGAGCGGCTGATCCGCGAGGAGATCCGGCGCCTGCGTCAGGAGCACGGCCTCGAGGAACCGCCGGGGTGATCTGGAGCCCCGAGGCCGAGACGATGGCGCGCGAGGCGCGTGAGCGCCTGCAGCTCGAGCGGCTCCAGGAGCTCATCCGCTGGGTCGTCGCGCGCGTGCCCTTTCACCGGGACCGGCTGGGCACCGCCACATTGCGGACGCTGTCGGACCTCGTCACCCTGCCGTTCGTCCGGAAGGCGGATCTGCGCGAGCAGTACCCATTCGGCCTCCTGGCGGTTCCACGGGCCGAGCTCGCGCGGATTCACGCCTCTTCCGGGACCAAGGGCAAGCCCACGGTCGTCGCCTACACGGCCGGCGACCTCGACGTCTGGCGTGAGGTGATGGCGCGCGCGATGACGGCCGCAGGCGCGCGCCGCGGCGACCTGCTCCACATCGCCTTCGGCTACGGGCTCTTCACCGGCGGGCTCGGCTTCCACGACGGCGCCGAGCGCATCGGCATGACGGTGGTGCCGGTCTCCTCCGGGAACACCGCCCGCCACCATCTCCTGTTGCAGGACTTCCGGCCGGACGCGCTCGCCGCGACGCCCTCCTTCGCGCTGCACCTGGCCGAGACGCTGGCCGAGCAGGGAGGTGAGCCCCGCGCGCTCGGCCTGCGCCTCGGGCTGTTCGGCGCCGAGCCCTGGACCGAAGGCGTCCGGGTCGCGCTCGAGCGGGCCTTTGGCCTGCGCGCGTTCGACACCTATGGCCTGTCCGAGATCGTCGGGCCCGGCGTCGCCGGCGAGTGCGAGGCGCGCGCGGGGCTCCACATCGCGGACGATCACTTTCTCCCGGAGATCGTCGATCCCGTCTCGGGCGCGCCATTGCCGCCGGGCCGCGAAGGCGAGCTCGTGCTGACCACGCTGACCAAGCGCGCGATGCCGCTCATCCGCTACCGGACCGGCGACATCACCACCTTGGCCCTGGAGCCGTGCGCCTGCGGCCGCACCTCGGCGCGGATGGCGCGGATCAAGGGCCGATCCGACGACATGCTGGTCGTCCGCGGCGTGAACCTCTATCCCTCGGAGGTGGAGAGCACGCTGCTGGCCATCGAGGAGCTGGTGCCCCACTACCAGCTGGTGGTCGACCGCGGGACGACGCTCGCCCGGCTCGAGGTCCAGGTGGAGCCGGCGCCCGCGCTGGTCGCGCGGTGCGGCGGCTTCAGCGCCGATCACCCTGAAATCGTGACGCTGCGGCGGCGCGCCGCCGAGTGGCTGCAGCGCGCGATCGGCCTCAGCGTCGAGCTGACGATCGTGGCCCCGCGCACGATCCCGCGCTCGGAGGGCAAGGCCGTGCGTGTGATCGAGCGCGAGTAGGATATCCTGAAGCAGGAGGGCCCGATGAGCAACCTGGCGCAGGCGATGATGGCGAAGATCGACCGGGGCGTCCGGCTGGAATCCGCCGACGAGATGACGGGAGAGTACCGCGAGAACCTCGTGCATCTCCTGACCATGCAGGCGGACTCGGAGCTGGCGGGCGGCTACGGCTACGTGCCCTGGATCACCAAGGCCCCGACCGTGGAGGAAAAGCACGTCGTCGCCCAGATCGTGAAGGACGAGCTCCGCCACGCCGCCGTGATGTATGGTCTGCTGGCCGACCTCGGCTTCGACGTGGAGAGCCACGTGCGCCAGCACGACGAGATCTTCACGATGCGCATCGACAACAGTGCCGATATCGGGACGGCGCGCATCACGAGCGACAAGCGGGTCAACATCTTCTACTACCCGATCGACACCTGGGCCGATTTCATCTTCTTCAACTTCTGCATGGACCGGGGCGCCGGACACCAGCTCGAGGACGTGCGTGGCTCGTCCTACGGCCCCTGGGTGCGGGCGATCGACGGCATCTTCAAAGAGGAGAAGTTCCACATCCGCCACGGCGAGCACTGGGTGAAGAAGCTCGCCGAGGATCCACGGACTCACCAGGACGCGCAGACGACCTTCGCCAAGTGGTACATCCGCACGATGAACATCTTCGGTCGCCCGGGATCGCCAAAGAATCAGGTCTATCGAAGGCTGAAGCTCAAGCTCCGTGACAACGACGAGGTCCGCCAGGCCTTCGCCGCCGAGGTCCGGGAGCTCTGCGACAAGTTCGGCCTGACCGTGCCGGAGTGGAAGCCCAGGTGGTCCGAGTTGCCCGAGGAAGCCCACATCCCCGGGTAGGAGTCACCAGCCCCGGTCGCCGCCGCGCCGGGGTCTTCACGCCGAACGCCGTGCTCTCGGCGTGTCTCCCGCAACTTGACATAATCCGTCTTATCGGAAGTTCTTGCCCCTCCAGGCCGCACCGGGCCTGGCGACGGATGGCGGGGGTCGATCGCCAGAGCGCGGGCATAGGGATATGTCAGCCCTGTATTGACCGCGCTCCAGCTCTCCCCGCTGTCGGTGCTTTTGAAAACGCCGTTGCCGCCAGGGCCGCGTAGAGTCTTTTACGTCCGATGGCCTTCATGGCAGGCGTCTTCACGGGGATCCTCCAAGTGATCCGAGGTCAACGCTGCTCGAGTGCTGGTGCTCGCTGCTCATGGGCAGCCGAGGGCGGTCGTGATCTCCGCAGCGTCCCGCCTGAGTTGACTCGCCTGGGCTGCGGTGAGGTTCCCACTCGCCTCCTCCGAGTTCACTTGATCCGTGAACGCGTCGAGTCGGCCGCAGGCCGCACGATCGTTATTCGGATTTGTGTCGGTCAGCAGCGTTGCGCCCTGGCGCAAGGGGCCGATGAGGCTCGATTGCTCCTCGGGCGCGAGCGCACGCCGGATGGCCTCGATCAGGCGCTCGAAGGCGTCGGCCGGCGTGAAGATGACGAACACTCCGCCGCCCGTCACCCGGCCGTCGAAAAATCCGCCGGCCGCGGCCGCGTAGACGGTGGTGGGACGCCGCGGATCGAGGACCACGGAGCTGATGTTGAGGTCGGTCAGACCGGCGTTGAAAGCGCTCCAACTGATGCCGCCGTCGGCACTCCTGAAGACGCCGCTGCCGGAGGTGCCCGCGTAGAGGGTCGTGGGGGTCTTGGGATCGATCGCCAGGGAGCTGACCCGGAGATCGGTCAGCCCCGAACTGACAGCGCTCCAGCTCTCCCCGCCGTCGGTGCTCTTGAAGACGCCGCCAGTGCCGCCCGCGTAGAGGGTGGTCGGGGTCTGGGGGTCGATCGCCAGGGCGGTGACGCAACAGCTCGTGGTGTCCAACCCGGCGTTGACGGCGCGCCAGCTCTCCCCGCCGTCGGTGCTCTTGAAGACCCCAATGCCGCCCGCGTAGAGGGTGGCAGTGGTCTGGGGGTCAATCGCAATCGCCCGGGCGCAGCAAGCTCCGGCGTTCGAGAGCCCTGAAGGCTTCCAGCTGTCTCCGGAGTCTGTGCTCTTGAAGAGCGATCTTCCTTGACCCGCATACACGGTACCGCGAACCTGAGGGTCAACGGCAAGGGCCTGGATGGGTCCGCCCCCCCCACCCCCCACCTGCGCTCTCCAACTCCAACCGTCGGCGCCGTCAGTGC
>QHSR01000284.1 GCA_003221635.1 Candidatus Rokuibacteriota bacterium
GCGCGCGAGATCGCGGACCAGGTCGCGGAAGTCGATGCGTTCCTCGGCATTGAAATAGACCGTCACCCGGCGGGCGACCGGATGCATCTCGACGTCGACGACTTTCATCTGGAGGCCGCGGCTCTTGGCGACCCGCTGGGCGGTGTCGATGGCCCGCTCTTCGCGCCCGCGGTGCTCGCGGTACGCCCGCGCCTCCGCCTCGGTCGCCGTGCGCAGCACGTGCCGGTACGCGCGGTCCTTCTTCGCGTCGGGCAACTCACGCTTCGGCCGGCGCACCTCGCCGACCGTGCTCTCGGCCTCGGCCTCCACGAGGACCAGATCGCCGACGTGGAGCTCGAGATCCCCGACGCGGTAATCGTCGGCCGGCGCGGCGACGCGAAGCCGGACCCCCACGAGATATTCGTTTATGCCATCTTCCCTCGCCATGACCTTCCCCTATGCCGCCCGCAGGGCGAGCCGGCTCAGCACCACCTCGAGGGTGAGACGCGGAGCAACGTTGCGCAGCAGCGCCTCGCGAGCCTGCCGGCAGAGATCGACCGCCGCCAGGATCTGGTCGATCGTCCAGCCCTCGGCCTCACGCGCGAGCTCGGCGGCGTGGTCGCCAAGCTCGCGGCAAAAGATCCAGTAGGCATCCACCAGCGCCTCCGCCTTCTCACGTTCCAGTCGCTCCGTGCGCCGGAACAGCGCGTCGACGCCCTGCGCCCGGACTTCGGCCAGAAGCTCGCGCGCCTGGGCCTGCGCCGTCGCCGCGCCGGTGTCATCGCGTGGGGCGAAGCGCACGACCTGACAGCGCGAGAGCACGGTCGCCGGCACCGCCCGGGCTCGCGGCAGGATCAGGATGATCACGGTCGCGGCGGGCGGCTCCTCGAGCGTTTTCAAGAACGCCTGCGGCGCCTCACCCGTCATCCGCTCGGCCTCGTCGAGGACGAAGACCTTGCGACGGGCCATCGCGGGCCGCAGCGATGCCTGCCGCTCCAGCTCGCGGATGGCGCCGATGCGGATCGCCCGCGCGCCGCGCGCGCTCGTCTCGGGAGCCGTCGGCACGATCACGTGGAGGTCGGGGTGCTGACGGGAGGCGCTTCCGAGCAGTTCCTCGGCGAACGCGAGCGCCGTCGTCATCCGCCCGGCGCCCGAGGGCCCGACGAAGGCGTAGGCGTGAGCGACGCGATCGCTCGCGAGCGCCCGGCGCAGCAGATCCACGGCCCGCGGCTGGTCGAGAATGCGCTCAAGCGCCACGGAAGAAGTCCTCGACGGTCGCCCGCACCTCGACCTCGACCTCGGCGGGCGGCCGCCCCGCATGGATCAGCCGCACGCGCTTGGGCTCGGCGCGGCGAATCTCGAGGTAGCCACGGCGCACGCGCCGGTGGAAGGCGAGCGCTTCGCGCTCGAAGTGGTCGAGGCGCCGCCCCCTGATCCGCCTCAAACCCTCTGCGGGGTCGAGGTCGAAGAGCAGCGTGAGATCCGGGAGGACGCCGCTGGTCGCGCGCACGTTCAGCTCGCGGATCAGGTCGGGGTCGACGCCGCGGCCGTAGCCCTGGTAGGCGACGGTCGCGTCGGCGTACCGGTCGCAGAGCACGACGCGGCCTCGCTCGAGCCACGGCCGGATCTTCTCCGTGACGTGCTGGTGGCGCGCGGCCATGAAGAGGAAGACCTCGACGAGCGGCTCGGGGCGGACGCCCGGACGCTCGAACAGGTGGCGCACGGCGAGACCGAGCCGCGTTCCGTCGGGCTCGCGGGTGTGCTCGACCTTCCGCCCTTGCTGACGAAGCCATCGCTCGAGCCGCATCATCTGGGTCGTCTTGCCCGACCCCTCGACGCCCTCGAGCGTGACCAGCGCGCCGCTCACAATCCAGAACCTCCGGTGCAACCATAGCACGGCCCCGCAAGCACCCGGGCACCGCCCGGAGTCGCCGCCGGCCGCCGGGCGGGTGCGGGCGCGGCGGGGGGTCGAGAGGACCCCTTCCCAGCAGCCGGCCCGTGTCCTCTGCCGTCCGCACTGCCGCCAGCGGGAGCTAGAGGTGAGTAATGGTGTCCTGGGGCGCGGGCTCTCGCTCGCGCCGGTGACCGCGCTCGAGGATCTCTCGCGCGAGGTGCCGGCCGCCGAGACCGAAGGCCAGCGCGAGCGCGAGCACGAGCCCGCCAAAGAGGGTACCGAAGGCGATCAGCACCATGTCACGGCCGATCCCGATCTCGGTCAGCGCGGTGGCGAAGGCGAACAGCAGGACGAGCCATCGGGTGGCGCGCGCCAGGAGCCGCGCCTGGAGCACGCCCGCGTTGACCGCGGCGATCAGCATCGCCTGCCCGAGAAAGTTCGCCGCGAGCCACCCGACGACGAGGATCAGGAGCGCGGACAGGAAGCGAGGCAAGAAGCGCATGAGCACGCCGGTGGCGCCGGGAGCGCCGGGAATGGCGAGCGCGTCGATCCCCATCGTCGCGAAGACGACGAAGATGCCCCAGAACGCGACGAGCCGCAGCACCTGGGACAGCGGCCGGTAGATGCCGGCGCGCGCCAGGGCCGAGGTGAGACCCCACGTCCGGCTCCGCTCGTCGAGGCGGAGCGCGCGGGCGAGCCGCGTCACGAGCGTCCCCGCGATCCAGCCGAGCAGGGCGCCGAGCGCCACGAGCGCCAGCATGGCGAGGATGCTGGGCAACACCGCGCCGAGGGTCGCCCTCATGTTCCCTATCGCCGTGAGAACCAGATCGCTCCAGAGATCGGTCATCAACGTCCCCTCCTCATAGTACGCCGGCGTCCGGCCTCACTCCTTCACCGCGCCGGCGACGAGGCCCCGGACCAGGAATCGCTGCAGCACGATGACGATCAGCACGGGCGGAAAGCTCGCGAGCATCGACGCCGCCGCGATGTCACCCCACGGGACCTCGAAGACGCCCGGGAAGAGCGCCAGCGCCACCGGGATCGTGCGGCTCGCCTCCGACACGGTGAAGGTGTAGGCGAACAGGAACTCGTTCCAGCTGAAGAGAAACGTCAGGAGCGCCGCGGAGGCGAGCCCCGGCGCCAGCAGTGGTATCACGACCCACCGGAAGGTCCCGAGGAGGCCCGCCCCGTCCACGGCCGCGGCCTCCTCCGCCTCGATCGGGACCTCGCGGATGAACCCGGCGAGGAGCCAGATCGTCAGCGGCAGCGCGAACGAGGTGTGCACGAGGACGAGACCCGCCCAGGTGTCGCGCAGATCCAGCGCGCGCATCAGGAGATAGAGAGGGCTCACGGTCGCGATCTGGGGAAAGGCCGTGCTCGCGACGATGGCCAGCAGCAGCAGGCGCTTGCCCGGGAGCGGGAGCCGGGCGACCGCGTACGCGCCGGGCAGACCGATCACCAGCGCCAGGAGCGTGGTGAGCGTGGCGACGCCGAGGCTGTTGCCGAGCGCCCGCGGCATCAAGCTCTGCTCGATCACGACACGGTAGTGGGCGAGCGTCAGCCGGCTCGGGAGCAACGGCGGGACCCGGAGCAACTCGGCTTCGGGCTTGAACGAGGTCAGAAGCTGCCAGAAAAAGGGGATCGCGTAGGTCGCCAGCGCCACGAGAATCAGGACGTCGCCGAGCGTCCGGATCGAGCGTCTCACGCCGCCACCGTGCCCGCCCGGAGGAGCTTCAGATACGCCCACGCGACGGCCATGACGAGCAGGAACACGACGACGCTCAGCGCCGAGCCGAAGCCGAGCTGGAGGGTCTGGAACAGGGCCCGGTAGGCGTACACCGTGAGCGTCTCGGTCGTGCCCGCGGGCCCGCCTCCGGTCAGCACGAACATGATGTCGAAGGCGCGCAGGGCGTCGAGGGTCCGGAAGAGCACGGCCACGAGGAGGATGCGGGCGAGCATCGGCAGGGTGATCCGCGTGAGCGTCGCGAGCCGGCCCGCGCCGTCGACCTGCGCCGCTTCGTACAGCTCCGCGGGGATCGCCAGGAGACGCGCGTAGCAGAGAATCGCGACGAACGGCATCGTACGCCACACGTCCGCGAGAACGACGGCGGGGAGCGCGAGCCGCGGGTCGCCGAGCCAGTTGATGGAGCGCGCGCCGAGCGCCACGTTGATGAGGCCCGCCGTGGGGTGATAGAGCCACTCGAACAGCTTCGCCGTGACGACCGCCGGCATGGCCCACGCGAGCAGCAGAAACGAGAGCGCCAGCCGCCGGCCGCCCCGCCGGGCGTGAATCGCGAGCGCGGCCGTCACGCCCAGCACGACCTCCAGCGCCACCGACGTGACGGTGAAGACGGCCGTGGTGCGGGCCGCGTTCGAGAAGCGCGGGTCGACGGCGAGGAACGCGTAGTTGTCGAGCCCGGCGAACCGCGACACATCGAAAATCGGGATCCGGTGCTGGAGGGAGAGCCAGAGCACCCAGACGCCCGGGTAGACCGTGAGCGCCCCCAGCGCCAGTATGGTCGGCGCCAGCAGCAGCATGCCGCGCCGGCGGTTCGCCGCGTCACGCCGGGTCACCGGATTGCCTCGAGGAAGTAGCTCAATCGGGCGCGCGCATCGGCGATCGCCCGCTCCGGCGGCTTCACGCCGACGAGCGCCGCCGAGAACTCCGGCTGCACCGTCGCGGAGACCAGGCCGCCAGCGCGAACGCGTGCAGTTGCGGCATCGCCGGGTGGGCGCGCACGAGCTCCGGATCGCGGTAGAGGGCCTGGCGAGTCGGGCTCAGCGCGGCCCCGAGCGCGATCGCGCGCTGGGCCGGCTCGCTCGTGAGATGCCGCGCCAGGGCCACCGCGAGCTCGGGATAGCGGCTCCGGCGGGACACGCCGAGATGCGCGCCGCCCGTCGAGCCCGCGCCCCGCTCGCCGCGGGCGCGACCGGGCAGCGACACGAACGCCACCTTCCCGCGCACCGCCGAGTCCGCCCCCTCGAACAGCTCCATCGCGTACGGCCAGTTGCGCAGGAAGATCGCGCGCCCGTCCCCGAAGGCGCGCCGGCTCAGCTCCTCGTCGGCGGCGGTCGTCCACGCCGGGCTCACCCCCGTCTCGATCAGGCCGCGGAGGAATCGGAGCGCGTCCGCCGCCCGCGCGGGCTCGGGAAAGACCGTGCCGTCCTCCGCCAGAAGCCGGGCGCCGTTGGCCCAGAGCGCCTCGAGGACGTTGACGACGAGCCCTTCGTACTGCTTGCCCTGCCAGAGATAGCCGTGGAGCGCGGGATCACGCTCCCCGATTCGAATGCGGCGGACCTGGTCGACGAGCTCCTCGTACGTCTCGGGCGGGCGAAGGCCGTGCTTGGCCAGGAGATCCGCGCGGTAGTAGAGGAGGCCGACGTTGAAGTTCCAGGGCAGTGCCCAGACGCGCCCGTCGTACGTCGCCGCGGCCACCGCGCTCGCGAAGTACGGCGCGAGCTCGTCCGGCCGCAGATGCGTCGTCAGATCGGTGAGCCACCCGGCGCGGGCGAACTCGGGGACCCAGATGCAATCGAGCATCATGACGTCGAACCCCGGGCTCCGGCCCTCGAGGTTGATGACGTAGAACTGGTGCTGATCGTCCGAGGTCCACGGCAGCGCCTCGCCGTTGACGCGGACCCCTGGATGTGACGCCTCGAACGAGCGCAGAAGCCCGGGCAACGGATCGGCGCTCCCGAGGATGCGGGCATACTTGAACACGAGGGTGACGGGCCCGCCCTCCGGCGGGCCGCCGAGGCAGCCGCCCAGCGCCAGGAGCCAGACGACCAGGAGCGAGGGCAAGGGCGACGAAACGCCCCCGGGGCTCGACCTCACGAGACGGCCCGCTCACGCGCCAGCAGCCGAGTCAGTCCCCGCAGCGGGATCGCGAGCCAGGCCGGGCGGTTGTCGAGCTCGTAGCGCACCTCGTAGAGCGCCTTGTCGAGCTCGAAGACCGCCAGCGCTCGCGCGAACCCGGCGGGCGAGGCCGGGAACAGGCGCGTCGGGGCCCTGGCGACCCCCTCGAGATATCCCTCGAGGAACGCGGCCGACGCGCGGCGAATCCAGCGCTCACCGTCGCGCGTCGGCGCGCTCGCCGGCGTCAGCGTCGCGTGGACGGCGTAGTCGAGCGAGCGGAGCATTCCGGCAACGTCCACGAGGGCGCACTGCTTTCGCCGCCGCTCGGCGATGGGCCGCGCGGGCTCGCCCTCGAAATCCAGGACGACAAAGCCGGCCTCGGTGCGAAGCGTCTGGCCCAGGTGGTAGTCGCCGTGGACGCGCACCTTCATACAGCGCTCGGCGCCGAGGGCCACGAGGTCGCGCGCCCGGGAGCGCAGCGCGGCTTCGCTGCCGAGCAGCGCCCGCGCGTCGTCCGCGAGCTCGCGCGGGATGGCGGCGAGGCGAGCGCGGACTGCGTCGCACGTGCGGCCGACGTCCTCGCCGAGGCGTTCGATCCACGCGGTCACGTCGGCGGCGGTGGTCGGCTCGGGCGCGAAGCCCGGGTCGGCGGTGTCGGAGGCGAGCGCGACGTGCAGGGCTCCCGTCACGACGCCCAGCCCGGAGAGCTCGCGGAAGACATGCTCGGACCGCTCGTCCACACGCGGCGGCGAGAGCTGTCGGAGATGACCGACGACCCAGCTCCAGCCGTCGCCCTGGTTCGCGACGTATCCCTGGAGCAGGCCGAGCGTCGTCACCTCACCCGCGACGGGTACATACTCGATCGCTCCCGCCAGCGGCGGCACGTGGGAAAACCGGGCCCGGAAGGTCAGAAACGCGCCGACTTCGTAGTCCAGGGTGATCCCGGGCTTCACCCGTCTGAGGGCCTTCACGACGAGGCGGTCGCCGTACGCCACGGACGTGTTGGACTGCTCCGCGGTCAGCCGGCGCGGCGCGAGCGAGGCGGCGCCCCCGAGCGTCGGGAAGCGCTCGGTGCGGATGAACCGGACGGCGCCGTGACGAAGCATCGGCACGGTCACCCCCCGCTCGAACGCGGTCAAGAGCTCGAGGCAGAACCCGCGGTCGTCGAAGGCGTCGTGGGCTCGGATGGCCTCCCCGTCGAGATCGAGCGTCATCACGAGCGCGCCCGGCGCCGCGCCGTCGCCACCCAGAACGAGTGGGACCGCGTACGTCTCGTCCGCGCCCGCGTCGAACGTCACGTCCACGAGGACGAGCCACGCGCGATCCCCGAGCGCGCCACAGTCGCGAAGACGGACGCCGGCGATCGTCCGTCCCTTGTCGCCGAACCACCGCTGCCGCGGGAGCAGGGGGGCGAGCTGCGCGGACACGGCGCGGCCGAGAGCGGCCTCGACGCGCGCAGGGTCCGCGCGGGGCGCCCCCTCAGATCGCGGTGCCCTCGATGCCATACGGCTCGTCGCCGGAACGCTCCAGACGGAACCAGTAGAAGCCGTGTGGGCCCAGGCTCAGGAAGTAGGGGTCCCCCCGGATCGGGGGAAACACCGTCCCGCCCAGCATCTCGAGGGGCGCGACGCCGGCGAAGGCCCTGAGGTCGAGCTCCACCGGCTGGGGCGCCGCCGAGAGGTTGGCGACGATCAGGATCGTCTCGCGCTCGAGCCGGCGAAGGTACGCGAGGACCTTCGAGTTGCGCGGGCGCAGGAACTCGATACCGCCCCGCCCGAACACGGGCGACGTTCGCCGCGCCGCGAGCAGCCGGCGCATCGTGTTGAGCAGCGA
>QHSR01000237.1 GCA_003221635.1 Candidatus Rokuibacteriota bacterium
GTGAAGAGGGCGAATCCGCCGTACCGGTAGAGGCGCTGGAAGAACGGGTGGACGTTGCGACTCGCGATCCGGACGCGCTCGAGGCCGGTCAGCGCCCGCTCGATCGCCTTCACGCTGAAACGGCCCCGATTGCGCGCCAGCGCCTGGCGCAGGCGCGAGCGCGGCTCGAACGTCAGGAGCTGCGCCCGCTGGAGCTTGCGGAGGAGGTTCGGGATGATGTCGAAGTCGAACTCCCCATACTCCAGCACGTACGCCGTCGCGATCCCCTGCAGCGACGTGGTGCCGTCCATCTGGTCCCAGAGGAACCGCTCGTGCGCGGAGAGCAGGAGGAATCGGTCCGTCGTCGTGTTCTTGAGGATGAAGCCCGGCGTGACGGCGACCCGCGACCGGAGCTCGGAGATCTCGAAGGACTCCGGGTCGACGCGGCGGGGCCGCGAGTTGAGGTAGCCGACCACGCTCGCGACCTGGCGGAGCTCGAAGTCCTCGCCGTCGTCGTGGCGGACGAGCAGCTCGAACTTGGCCGGGGCCGGCTGCTCCATCACCGGGCCTCGACGTCGAGGCCGGTGGCCTCGAGACCCCAGCGGGTCGCCTCGGCCACCTGCTGCGTGGACCGCCGCAGCCGCTCCATGAAGACCTGGACCATCTCATAGAAGAACGCGGCGGCGGCACGCGGGGCGGTCTCGGTCATCGCCTGCAGGCTCTCGCGCTCGAGGATGAGCAGCGCGACGTCCGTCTCGGCCTGCGCGGTGGCCGAGCGGGGCGAGCCATCGAACAAGCTCATCTCGCCGAAGAAGTCGGCGGGCTCCACCCGGACCAGGACCTGCTCGACCTTCCCGGTCACCGCCTTGGAGATGAGAATCGTGCCGCGTCGCACGATGAACATTTCGTCGCCCGGATCGCCCTCGCGGAAGAGAACCTGCCGCTTGCGGAGCTCGCGCTCACGCAAACGGTCCGCCACGGCGGCGAGGTCGGGGTCGGAGAAGCCTTCGAATACGCGAACGTCGCGCAGGAACGCGAGTGTTTCGGCGGACGCCGACACGCGCGCGGTGGCCGGGGCCTAGGTGGCCACGCGGCTGATGAGGGAGCTGCGGAACTTGTGCCGCCGCTCGCTCGCCGGAGTCTTGGCCAGGCGAGCGAGGGCTTGACGGACGGTCGCTCGCTCGGTGTCGCTCAGCTCGTACTGGGCCAGGACCGGCTCGGGCGCACGCTGCAGCTCGGCGAGGAATTCCGGATCTATCATGACCCGACCGACAAGATCACGCAGCCCTTGCGCCATCGTGCGGATCATACCAATTCCCCCGCCGGTTTGATAGGCTCCGTGCATGCTGGGCGCTCGGCGCCGTGCGCACTCGTCGACCGGCGCGACCGGCTCCGCCTTCGAGACGATGCCGTTCCGCGCAGTGCAGGTCCCCGCGTGGGAGACGCCCGCCAGAACGTGAAACGCTCGATCGCGCGTCGGATCGCGACCGGCGGGCGCGCTCTCCTGGTCAGCGTGCTGGCCGTCGGGCTGCCGGGGGCGCCCGCCGCGCAGCCAGAGACGCGCGCCCCGTCGATCGGCTATCTCGCCGACGAGCCGACGCCGGACTCGATCCCGGTGCTGCGCGCCGGGCTCCGTGAGCGCGCCAGGATCGAGGGCCAATCGGTCAAGATCTGGGAACGCTACGCCCAGGGCAAGCCCGAGCTCTACGCTCAGCATGCCGACGATCTCGTGCGCCTGAACGTCGCCGTCATCGTGGCCGTCGGAGTGCCCGCGATCGACGCCGCCCGGCGCGCGACGAAGACGATCCCCATCGTCATGGTCTCGCTGGACGATCCGGCCGCCGCCGGGCTCACCGGCGGGTCCGCGGGCGCGAATCTGACGGGACTCACGACGTTCGTCGCCGCGCTGAGCGTGCGCCGCCTCGAGCTCCTGAGACAGGTGGTGCCGGGTATCGTGCGCGCGACAGCCCTGTGGAATCCCGCCAGCGCGAGCGCGGCCCTGGACCTGCGCGCGACGCAAGCGGCCGCCCGGGCTCACAACGTGCAGCTGACCTCGGTCGAGGTCCTGGGCGACGCCGACCTCCGGGAGGTCTTCGCCAGGGTCCAAGCGCAGCAACCGCAGGGCCTCATCGTCCTTGCCGACGCGCTCACGCTCGCGCGCCGGGAGCCGATCGCGACGTTCACGAGCCGGATCCGGCTGCCGACGGTCTTCGCGCTTCGCGACTTCGTCGATGCCGGCGGACTGCTCTCGTACGGCGCGACCTGGGCCGACGTCTTCCGTCAAGCCGCCGGGCTCGTCGACCGGATCCTGAGAGGCGCTCGGCCGATCGATCTTCCGGTGACGCGCGCGTCGCGCTTCGAGCTCGTGATCAATCTCCGGACCGCCCGCGCCCTCGCCCTCCCGATTCCCCTGCCGCTGCTCCACCAGGCCGATCGAGTGATCCAGTGACGCGACGCACGGCGGCGCTCGTTTACACGGCAAGCCTGGTCGTCGGATGCGCCACCCCGGAATGGATCTACGAGAAGCCGGGCGTGCTCCCGGCGAAGCTCGACCACGACATGGCGATCTGTCGGAAGGAAGCGGCCGATCCGCGCGTGGTGGCGCTTCCGGGCTCGGACCGCGTGGACCGGACCCTCTTCAACCGCTGCATGGAACGGAAGGGGTACACCGCGCGGATAGTCGAGAAACCTCGATGATTCCGGAGGCGGCGAATCGCCACCCGGTCATCGACCATCATATAGGGCGTGGGTGGAGCCACGGGGCGCGGAGCGGCGCCGACGGTTCCCAGTTGTTGGAGACGGAGGTGCGTCAATGCGCGGAATCCGTGTCGCTCTCGTGCTGGTGACGGTTTCGTTGATGGCCGCTGGCAGCGCCGTAGCGGCCAACTATGCACAAGAGACCCTCGATCGGTACTTTCGGATCGAGTTCCAGGTCTCGGCGGGCTCGCCGCGGCCCGTGGTCAGCGGGTATATTTACAACATGAACGGCGGCCTGCCGGCCGACCGCGTGCGACTCTCGATCGAGCGCCTCGACGCGGCCGGCCAAGTCATCGGGAGCTCGAGCACGTGGGTGCTCGGGGGCGTGCCGGCAGGCAATCGGGCCTACTTCAGCGCTCCGGTCGAGCCAGCCGCATCGTACCGGGTCCAGGTTCTCTCCTTCGATTGGGTCGGCCGCGGTACGTAGTATCACACCTGGCTGGACGGATGGTCGGGTGACCGCACGCCGACGGCGCGTTCTGGTAAAGCTCGGTCTCGTCGGTCTCGGACTCGTGCTCCTGGGCTGCGCCGAGACGAGGCGACTCGGTAGCCCTGTCACGGCTCCGCCGAGCCCGACGACGCGGATCGTGGGGCTCGCGTCGTGGTACGGCCGGTGGCACCAGGGGCGTTCGACCGCGTCCGGCGAGGCCTACGACATGAACCAGCCCACGGCCGCGCATCGTACGATCCCCTTTGGCACTCGCCTGCGGGTCACGAACATCGACAACGGCCGGAGCGTGGTGGTTCGCGTCAACGACCGCGGGCCGCGCGTTCCCGAACGCGTTCTCGATCTGAGCCTTGCCGCGGCGAAGGCGCTCGGGATGGTCGGCGCGGGCGTGGCCCGCGTAGAAATCGTCGTCCTCGCCGACGGCAACTGACCGACCTGGTCCACTCGAGTCTGGTGCCGGCGGCCTATCTCGGAACGCGATAGGGCTGGCGCCGCCGCGACCTCTCCTGTAGAGTCGGCGCACCTACACAAGGAGGACGTGATGCGCACGCTCGCCTCGATCATCGCCCTCTCGGGGACACTGGCTCTGGCGACCGCGGGAGCGGCGCAGCAGTCGCCGGCGCTACCGTACAAGGCGCACGCGGTGAAGTCGGCCGACGGCGTCACGCTGGCCGTTCAGGAGTGGGGCAACCCGACCGGGCGCGAGATCCTGTTCATCCACGGCTTCTCTCAGGCGAGCCTCTCGTGGAGCCGGCAGGTCCAGGGCGAGCTGGCCAAGGAGTTCCGCATGGTCACCTTCGATCTCCGGGGGCACGGCGGCTCCGACAAGCCGCTCGTGCCGGAAGCCTACCGAGAGACTCGGCGGTGGGCGGACGACATCGACGCGATCATGAAGCAGGTCGGCCTCCGGAGGCCCGTGCTGGTCGGTTGGTCCTACGGTGGCCGGGTCATGAACGACTACCTGGCCCACTACGGCGACAGCGCGATCGCCGGCCTCAACTACGTCGCCGCGACCAGCACGGCGAAGCCCGGAGCGCTGGGCATCGGCGGCAAGCTGACCCCGCCGATGACGTCGGAAGATCTGGCGACCAACATCGAGGGCACGAAGAAGTTCCTCGTCGCGTGCTTCAAGATCCAGCCGTCGGCCGAGGACATGGCGACCGCGCTCGCGTTCAACATGCTGGTGCCGGCGAAGGTGCGGGCCTTCATGGGCGGGCGCCCGGCCGACTACGACGCCGTGCTCGCCAAGATCAAGGTGCCCGTGCTGGTGACCCAGGGGCGCGAGGATCTGCTCGTGCGGGTGCCGATGAGCGAGCACACGCTGTCGGTCGTCAAGCATGCGAAGGGCGCGTTCTACGACGGCATCGGCCACGCGCCGTTCTACGAGGCGACGGACCGCTACAACGCGGACCTGGCGGCGTTCGTGCGCTCGGTCCCGCGCTGAGCGACTCTCACCACCACGGAGCTGCGGAGACCAGCATGGCGAGCAACGTGATCCGCGTCGGCGATGTGGAAGTCATGATGCTGTCGGACGGGATGCTCGAGTTCGACCTGTGCAACTTCTTTCCGACCATCCCGGAGGGCAACTGGACCGCGTACGAGTCGCACCTGCACGAGCACAAAGTCCGCTTCAATCTGGGCTCGTACCTGATCCGCGGCGGTGGGAGGACGATCCTCATCGACACGGGTCTCGGTCCGAAGCCCGCGGAGACGCCCGACGTCCCGTGGGGCCAGCTGATGCACGACTTCAAGGCCAAGGGCGTGCGGCCGGAAGACGTGGACATGGTGGTCATGACGCATCTGCACCGGGACCACGTCGGCTGGAACCTCATGACCGAGGGCGGGAAGTACGTGCCGACCTTCCCCCGCGCGCGCTACTGGATGAGCAAGACGGACTGGGAGTCGTGCCACGAGCCCGACCTGCAGCCGACGCGCTTCGTCAATGCGCCGACCTGCGTCTGGCCCCTGGCCGATCTCGGGTTGATCGAGTTCATGCAGGGCGAGCAGAGCCTGACGCGCGAGCTGACGGCCGTGCCCACACCCGGCCACACGCCCGGGCACATGAGCATCCTGATCACCTCGAAGGGAGAGCGGGCGCTCGTGCTGGGCGACGCGGCGCACAGTCCGGTGCAGGTGCTCGAGCCGGACTGGGTCTCGCGCGCCGACATGGACCCGGACCTGACACGCCAGACCCGCAAGGCCCTGCTCGATCGCCTGGAGCGCGAGCAGATCCTGGTCGCGGCCGGCCATTTCGAGGCGCCGGGGTTCGGGAGGATCATCCGCCTCGAGGGACGACGCTACTGGCAGGGGCTGTAGCTAACCGAGCAACGTCCCGCGCTGGTAGTCCTCGACCGCCTTCAGGATTTCCTCGCGCGTGTTCATGACGAACGGGCCGTAGCGCGCGATGGGCTCGCGGAGCGGCCGGGCCGCCAGGAGCAGAAACCGCGCCGCCGCGTCGCCGGTCGCCACGTTCAAGAGCTCGCCGTCGCCGAGCACGGCGAGCTGCCCGGTCGCCACCACTGTGCTGTCCTCGAGAGGACCGAACCGCGCCCGACCGTTGAAGACGTACGCGAAGGTGCTGTGGCCGGCCGGGAGCTCATGCGACAGGCGCGAACGCGGCGCCATCGTCACGTCGAGGTAGAGCGGCTGGGTGGCGATACCCGCGACCGGGCCGCTCACGCCGCCGGCCTCACCGACCAGCACCCGGGCGCTCACGCCGTCGGCCAGAGCCACCGTGGGGACTCTCTCCGGCGGGATGTCCTGGTAACGCGGCGCCGTCATCTTGTCGCGCGCCGGAAGATTGACCCAGAGCTGGAAGCCCCACATGAGGCCGTCCTTCTGCTGTGGCATCTCCGAGTGGATGATGCCGCGCCCGGCCGTCATCCACTGCACGCTGCCGGCGACCAGCTCACCCCGGTTGCCGACGTGGTCCTGATGGCGCATGGACCCGGCCAGCATGTAGGTCACAGTCTCGAAGCCCCGGTGCGGATGATCGGGAAAGCCCGCGAGATAGTCCCCGGGCCGGTCCGACTTGAACTCGTCCAGCAAGAGGAAAGGATCGAGGTGGTCGAGATCCGGGGTGCCGATCACACGCGTGAGACGCACGCCCGCGCCGTCGGACGTCGGCTGTCCGATGGCGGTCTTGACGACACGTCGCTCGGTCATTCGGCTCATACCCTAGAGATGCCAGGAGGGGGTTGAACGATTCACGTCACAGCCTCGCCGTCGTCAGGCGGAACCTCATCGCGGCGCATATCCCGAGGACCACGAAGATCGCCAGTACGATGAGCTGCGCGACAAGGAATGGCGGCTCGGACTGCGTTGGCGCCAGCCGGCTCAGGAACGGCAGCTTCTGGAACGCCTGTACCACCCCGACGAAGACATTCAGATAGAGGGCCAGCACGGCGCCGCCCACGTAGATCCGGCGCCAGGCTCCCGCGAGCCGGTAGACGTAACGCGCGAGGATCACGAGCGCCAGTACCAGTAGCGAGATGACGCCGATCACATGGGGCGGTCCGAAGTGCTCGGAGTGAAAGAAGAAGCCGGTCACATGGGCATGTGGCATCCTCCGTCGGTCCCCGTCGTCTATCTGGGCACGGCCGACTCCTGCGCCATGACCTTCCGGCCCATCGGCGTGCCCTCGAGACGGAAGTACGCCAGCATGTTGTGCGCCGCGATCTTGAAGGCCTCGTCGGCCGGCACGTCGGCGAAGAGTCGCTCGGCGAACGGCCGCGTGTTCGGCCAGTCACACTCGATGTGCGGGAAGTCGGTCGCGAACATGATGCGCTCGACGCCCATGTGGTGACGCAGCTCGATCGCGACGCGCTCCACGTGCTGCACGCTGAAGCAGATGTGCTGGCGGACGTAGTCGCTGGGCCGCTGCTTGAGCGGCTTGAAGTTCAGGAGCCGCGCGGCCCAGTGACGGTGGCGCTCGTACCAGTAGTCGGCCTCTTCCATCCAGAACGGCACCCAGCCCAAGCGGGTCTCGGCGAAGAAGATCCTGAGGTCGGGGAGGCGATCGAAGACGCCGGACAGGATGAGCTGGGCGAAGCTCATGGACGGCGCCGTCCCCAGGAACGGCAGGGCCACCCACTCCACGAGCTTCCTCGGCCCGAGCTTGGCGAGAATCGCGGCATCGACGCCCGGGTACTCGAAGGTGGGTTGCGACGCGCGCGGCCCGAGGCGGTCGAAGCCGACATGCACGGTCAGCGGCATGTTCATGTCGATGGCGGCCGCCCAGAAGCGGTCGTCTTCGGGCGTCGGATAGCCCTTGCCGCTGGGGAACACCCCCAGGTTGACACCCTTGAGCCCCAGCTTCACGCAGTGCTCCAGCTCGGCGACCGCGTCGCTGACGTTGGTCCACGGGATGACGCCGAGACCGATGAGGCGATCGCGCGACACGGCGCAATACTCCTCGCCGAGCCAGTCGTTGTAGGCGCGCACCGTCGCCCGGTAGACGTCGTCGTCGGGTATCGCGCGCCAGAGCCGCGGCCCCACCTGCATGTTGGGAAAGAGCACCTCGGCGTGCAGCGCGTCCTGGTCTTGCTCCCGCAGACGCTGCTCCGGCGGTCCCACGCCGGCCGTGTCGTCGACCGTGACGCCGAAGGGCTCCCAGGTCTCGTTGGTGCGACCGGCCCTGAGGTCGAGAAACGGGGCGGGATACGGCGGTTGGCCCTCGACGAGGAGGGCGTCTCCGCCGTCGGGAAGCTTGATCGTCCGCGGCGCGCGGTCCCGGTATTTGGCCGGCATCCGCGGCGACCAGCGCTCGGGGCGGACTTCGAGATGGCCGTCGCTGGAGATCAGGGGAGGTAGAGCGGGTGCTGTCATGACAGGCTCTCCTTTTCTCCGGGGATGGTATACCATCCCGCCAAGGAGGACGAGCCATGAGCGCGATCCTGGGTCTCGGCGTGACGCACTACCCCCCTCTCTGCGGACGGGACGAAGACATGGCGCGCATTCTCAAGCGTGTCCTCCAGGACCCCGACCTTCCCGAGCGCTACCGGCGCCCGGACGGGTGGCCGGCGGCGATGCGCGAGGAGTACGGTGCCGACGAGGGGCTCGGCGCGGCGCGCAGACACCGCAAGGCCTTGATCGAGGGCTTCCGGCAGACGCGGCGGCGGCTGGACGACTTCGCCCCGGACCTCGTCGTGATCTGGGGCGACGACCAGTACGAGAACTTCAAGGAAGACGTCATCCCGCCCTTCTGCGTGCTGGCGTACGAGTCGATCGAGCACCGGCCGTGGGCGGAAGCGCGGTGGAAGAAATCGGGCAACGCGTGGGACGAGGCGAGCGACGCGACCTTCGTGTACAAGGGGCACCGCGCCGCCGCCAAGTCGCTCGTCACGGGCCTGCTCGACCGCGGCTTCGACGTGTCGTACGCGTACCGGCCGTTGCATCACCCGCTGGGCCACGCCTTCATGAACACGCTCTTGTACCTGGACTACGATCGGCAGGGCTTCCCTTACCCGGTCGTGCCGTTCTCGATCAACTGCTACGGTCGAAAGGTCATCTCGCAGCACGGCGGCGTCTCGAGCTTCGCCGATCTGCCGGCGGAGGCTCAGCTCGACCCGCCGTCGCCGGCGCCGTGGCGCTGCTTCGACCTCGGCCGCGCCGCCGCGCGCGTGATGGCCGAGAGTCCGTGGCGGGTGGCCCTGATCGCCTCGTCGAGCTGGTCGCACGCGTTCCTGACCCCGAAGCACCACCTCCTCTACCCGGACGTCGACGCGGATCGCGCGCTCTACGACAAGCTGCGGGTCGGGGACTACGAGGCGTGGCGGGGGACGTCGCTGCCGGCGCTGGAGGAGAGCGGACAGCAGGAGATGCTGAACTGGATGTGCCTGGCGGGCGCGATGGCGGAGCTCGACCGCCGGCCGGACGCCGCTGAGTTCGTCCAGACCTACATCTTCAACTCGAGCAAGTGCTTCGCCGCCTTTAGCGGGTGACCGCCGGCGCGAAGTGAGGCTCGACCTCCTTCGCGAACCAGGCGAGCTGCTCCAGCACCACGCTCTGGGGCGTGCCCATGCTGTTGCTCACGTGCACGTACTCGAGGCCCGGGTATTTCTGCTCGACCGATTTCAGGTGGGCGACGAACTCCCGGGCGGCCCCGCGAACCATGCGCCGACCTTGGCGTAGTGCTCGACGGTTGGCACGCCGGCGGCGGCCCAGCCGCCACGCCCCATGGCGGCGGCGTTTTGCTCCGGTGTGAGACCGGGCACGAATCCGAGCCGACCGAACATCTTCACGTGCTCCTCGTACCAGGGCATGATCTCCGCTTGGAACGGCTACCTGCTCACCGTGGCGTGCCCGTGTGGGGTGGTGTTTCAGCGGTGGGTGACGCCCGCGGATGCGATGGACGGCTTCATTTCTTGGTCCGGTCGAGAAGTCGGCAGAAACTGGGTGACGTGCGCAGGATGGGCCATCTCGGCGACCGCATTTGCAGCTTAATAGGACTCGCTGGAGTCGCGTTCTTTCTCGCCACCGCTTTCAGCCCGCTCGCATCTTTTTGGGACCTATGGACGGCTGTCCGACCGCAGCTTTTACCCTCCGACGCCATTGTGGTGCTCGCTGAAACTGTCTCGCCGTCCGGCCTGCTGAGTCTTGAATCCTCACGTCGGACCAACCATGGCATCGATCTTTACCGGCGAGGCCTCGCGCCGCTCCTGATCTTCTTAGGTGGGGCCAACGACGGCGGTCCGACAGAAGCCGAAGTTCGTGCGGAGCTGGCTCGCCTCCACGGGATCCCGTCGGAAGCGATCCTCACGGAGACCACGGCGCATACGACCCGCGAGGAAGCCGTCCGCGTGAAAGCACTCCTTCAATCGAGAGGAATTCGGACGATTCTCCTGGTGACCAATTCGGGGCATCTGGCTCGAGCGCGACCCCTGTTCGAGCGCGCCGGTTTTGAGGTCCGTCCGGTCCCTTCGGATACGTTTTCCGACCCCGACGCGCCTGAAGAGCGGTTGGCTCTGATGCGGGTGATCTTGAAAGAACTTCTTGGCTGGTTCTACTACCGAGTCGCTGGATACGTGTAAGCACTGGAGGAACCAACATGCAGGGGATCTTCATTCTGGCTCTGGCGGGACTGACGTCCGTCGGCGCGTACTTCTTCGGCATTGGGAGGCTCGGGCTTTCGAGTGGAAGCTTCGGGGCAGCCATCGGCAAGATGTTGGAGGCCGTGGGGACGACCCTGGTCTTCTTGGCCGTGAATCTCGCAATGGCCGTCACCATCGTCCTGGCGGTGCGCGGCGTAACCGGGAGCTTTGTGTCAGTTTACGTCACTGATGATGCAGTGTGGATGGGATTGTCTCTGCTCCAGGGTCTTACATTCCAGTGGTGGCGCGGGTTGTCGGGGAAGCCCCGCTAGGAGGAGATGGGGTGAACGGCGATGGCAGGCAAGCGCTCACTATCGGTGCGCCGGGGAGTCTGACGACCGGGCAGGCTTCCTTGAGTCTCCAAGTTCAGGACCAGTGACTCTCCTATCTGACCTCCACGCCTTCTATCGGGAGCACCGTTGTTGCCGTGAGCTGGGCGGTGGCGTGGAGGACGACCGCGACGCTCGTTCGCCGGGGTGGC
>QHSR01000244.1 GCA_003221635.1 Candidatus Rokuibacteriota bacterium
AAGCCGGGAGCAACGGTGGAGGACCCTGATCCCGACGTCTAGCGCGGCATTTCTAGTCGCCCGGCCGGTCCTCGATACCCCTCGACCCTCGCGATAACTTTCTTGCCAGCGCGCCATACCCGCCGGACGTCCGCCTAAGTATTCAGACTCGATGAGGATTCCCGATGCGGATGTATTTTCGGACTTAAAACGACAATAAATCAGCCACTTACGTAGTTTTTACTCCGGAAAACCATCCCCTGTGAAGTCAATATAATCAGAGGTTTATGTGGCAGAGATCTTGGTCTCTCGCTTGCAGACTCTCCTCTGCGGACGCAGCTATAAGCCGACATAAGGCACGAGGAGAGAACGCGATGACGAGCATACGCCGGAAAAGAGCGGTGACGTGGAGTCTCTTGGGGCTGATGCTCCTGCTGTTCGGGCCGGTGCCAGCCGTGGCGTGGGATCTGGGGCAGATTTGGCTCGATTTGGCTACGCTCTCGGCAGATGTGGTCCTTTACGAAGTCACCGAGGACATGTACCTCAAGGACGCGGCGGGCAACTTCGTGACGCACCCCGTTGCGGATGGTCGGCGGAGTGCGGAGGCTCAGCTTTCCGGCTGGGCGAAGCTGGGAAGCCCGCTCTGCCCCGCGTGGGTGGTGATGGTCGCCCCGACGACCAAGAAGTGCGCGGTGAACGCCAAG
Source organism: Candidatus Rokuibacteriota bacterium (assembly GCA_003221635.1). Classification (GTDB taxonomy): domain Bacteria; phylum Methylomirabilota; class Methylomirabilia; order Rokubacteriales; family CSP1-6; genus AR31. The sequence continues at coordinate 684 of QHSR01000244.1, forward strand.
GGCAAGGACGACCTGAGCCTCGCCACGGGCAAGGGTACGGTCAGCGGGGCTTTCTCGGTGGTGATCCAGGGTGACAACGCGGTGGACGCGGCGGAGTTCGTCATCATGACCGGGACCTTCTCGGGCGACGCCAACCTCTCGCTGGCCTTCAAGGGCTGGGCGCCGCTGGGGTACATCACCAACGGTGTCGCTACGATCGACGGTAGCGGCCTCACGTCCAACTTCACCGGCACGTTCCGGCTTCCTGTCAAGCTCAAGACACTGAGCACGTGGCCCGACCTCCTGCAACTGGACGCCTACTACGTGAGCGACCTGGGCGTGCCGGTCTGGGTGAAGGCTAATGAGCGGTCGCTCGGCGTGCCGACGGTGCGGCTCGAGATCAAGTTCTAGTTCCCGACGCCTCCTCGTGCCTCTCTCCCGGGCCCGAGCCGGAACACCGGCTCGGGCCCGTCGCGTCTCACGACCCCACGCGTCAGTCGGCCTTGAAGTACTTCGCGGCAGTGTGATGGAGCACGAGCGCGGACACCGAGGCCTCCGGATCCATCATGAAGCCCTCGGTCAGGTGGAGCCCGAAGGTCTCGGGCTCCAGCAGCCTGAACAGGGTGGCTTGATCGGCGAGGTTCGGACAGGCCGGGTAGCCGAACGACACACGGATCCCCCGGTAGTGCGCCTTCAGCTTCTCGCTGATCGGTAGCTCGGGCGGGTCCGGAAATCCCCACAGCGTCCGGAGCCGCGCATGGAGCATCTCGGCGAACGCCTCCGCGCACTCGATCGCCAGCGCCTGGAGCGCATGGGAGCGCACGTACTCGCCCCGGTCCTTCCACTCCGAGGCGAGCTCTCTGACCCCCGCGCCGCAGGTCACCGCGAACAGCGCCAGGTAGTCGTCCGCGTCGTCCCTCACGTAGTCGGCGAGGCAGAGCCGCTCGCCGTCCTTCTGCCGCGGAAAGTCGAACGTCGCCGCCTCGCGGCCGGTCGCGTCGAAGAGCACCACCGTGTTGCCGGCGGCCCGGACGCGGTACCAGCGGTAAGCCCCATGGGCGCGAAACAGGCCGCGGGCGACGGCGTCCCGCTTGAGTGTCTCGACGATCTCGTGGACCTCGAGCACCTTCGGATCCCGGGCCTCGAGCAGGCGCTCGACGAGGCCCCGGACCCCGAGATGCTTGCCGTAGAGCATCTGGAGGTTCAGGTACGGGTAGAGGTGGATCAGGGGCACGTCGCGCAGGACGTGTCGCTCGAGGTCCGGCGGCGCAGGGACCGCGACGCGCTCGAGCCTCCGCAGCGGCGCCGGCTCCGGCGTCGCGGGCGCGGGCTCGACGGTGGCCGGCGCGGTCGCCGCGAGCGCGGCCTGCTCGCGGCGGATGCGCGCCACGAGCGCCTCGCGGGTCGGAGCGGAGAAGAGCTGGTTGGCGAGGTCGAGTCCTTCCATCGCGTCCTTCGCGTAGAGCGTGAGCCCGCCGTACTCGGCCGCGATCCGGGTCGCGGTGAACTTCTTGGTGAGCGCCGCGCCGCCGACGAACAGCGGGATCTCGATGCCCGCGACGCGGAAGTCCTGAGCCGTCACCACCATCTGCTGCGCGGACTTCACCAGGAGGCCGGACAGGCCGAACGCGTCCGGCTTGTGCGTGTGGTACGCCGCGATCAGCTCCTCGGGCGGGACCTTGATGCCCAGGTTGATCACGCGATATCCATTGTTCGAAAGGATGATCTCGACCAGGTTCTTGCCGATGTCGTGGACGTCGCCCTTGACCGTGGCCAGCACGATCGTGCCACGCGTCGCCGACTCGGCCTTTTCCATGAACGGCTCGAGGTGCGCGACGGCGGCCTTCATCGCCTCCGCCGACTGGAGGACTTCGGCCACGATGAGCTGGTTGTCGTTGAACAGCCGCCCGACCTCGTCCATGCCCCGCATCAGCGGGCCGTTGATGATCGCCAGCGGCGCCGCGTCCCGGAGCTTGGCGTTCAGGTCGTCGATCAGGCCGTCACGGCTGCCCTCGACGATGTAGCGGGCGAGCCGCTCGTCGAGCGAGAGCGTGCTGGCGGGCGGCGGCGTCTTCTTTTTCTCCCGGAAGTACGCGGCGAAGGCCGCCACGGGATCGCCGGCCCGCCAGTAGATGAGATCCTCGGCGAGCCGCCGCTCCTCCTCGGGGATCGAGGGATAGCGCTCGAGGCGCTCGGTGTTCACGATCGCGTAGTCGAGGCCCGCCTTGGTGCAGTGGTACAGGAAGACCGAGTTGAGGACTTCGCGGCCCGCCGGCGGCAGGCCGAACGAGACGTTGGAGATGCCGAGGATCGTCTTGCACTCCGGGAATCGCTGCTTGATCGCGCGGATGCCCTCGATCGTCTCGACGGCCGAGCCGATGTAGTTCGCGTCGCCGGTGCCCACCGGGAAGACCAGCGCGTCGAAGATCAGGTCGCGGGCCGGCACGCCGTACTTCCCCGTGAGGAGCTCATAGCTCCGCTCGGCGATCGCGAGCTTGCGCTGGCGCGTGACGGCCATGCCCTGCTGCTTGTTCTCGTCGATACAGCCCACGACGACGGCGCCACCATAGGCCCGGAGCAGGGGCACGACCTTCTCGAACCGCTCCTCGCCGTCTTCCAGGTTGATCGAGTTGACGATCGACTTGCCCTGGCAGTGACGGAGCGCGATCTCGATCACGCGCGCGTCCGTCGAGTCGATCATGAGCGGGACCTTCACCTTGCGGGTGATCTGCGTCATGAACCGGTCCGTGTCGTCGGCTTCGTCGCGGTCGGGGTTGGCGAGGCAGACGTCCAGGACCTGGGCGCTGTTCTTCACCTGCGCGCGGCCGATCTCGGCGGCCTCCTCGAACTGGTCGGCGACGATCAGCTCCTTGAACCGCCGCGAGCCGATCACGTTCGTGCGCTCGCCCACGAACAGGGGGCGGTTGTCGTCGGCCGGGTAGAACACCTCGACTCCGCTGACGGCCTGCGGCTCCCGTGCCGCCGGGACGCGCGCGGGCCGGCCGGCCACCAGCGCCTTCAGCGCGCGGATGTGGGCCGGGGTCGTCCCGCAGCAGCCGCCGACGAGGTTGACCCAGCCCTCGTCCACGAACCGCTTCATCTTGAAGGCCAGGCTCTCCGGCGTCTCGGCGTACTGGCCCCGCTCGTCGGGAAGCCCCGCGTTCGGGTACACGCTCACGAAGCGCGTGGACATCAGCGCCAGCGAGCGGAGGTGGTCGGTCATGAACTCGGGGCCGGTGGCGCAGTTGAGTCCGATCGAAAAGAGATCGAGGTGCTCGAGCGCCACGTAGAGCGCGTCCACGCCCTGACCCGCGAGCATCGTGCCCATCGGCTCGATCGTGCCGCTGATCATGAGCGGGAGCTCGACCCCGGCGTCGCGCAGGGCCGCCCGGACACCGAGCGCCGCCGCCTTGACGTTCAGCGTGTCCTGGGCCGTCTCGAGCAGCAGCGCGTCCACGCCCCCGGCGATGAGCGCCGCGGCCTGGAGGCCGTAGGCCTCGCGGACCTGGTCGAAGGTCACGTTCCGCGTGACGCTGATCGAGCGCGTCGACGGCCCCATCGCGCCGACGACGAAGCGCGTCCCGGCGACCCCGCGCGCGAGTCGGGCGGCGGCGAGCGTGATCTCGTACGCGCGCTCGCCGAGACCGTACTCGGCGAGGACGTACGGCGCGCATCCGAAGGTGTTGGTCGACACGAGATCGGCGCCGGCCTCGAAGTAGGCGGCATGGATCGACCGGATCACGTCGGGCTGGGTGAGGTTCAGGTGCTCGTTGCACCCCTCGTAACGGGCGCCGCCGAAATCCTCGGCCCCCAGGTTCGCCGCCTGGATCATGGTGCCCATGGCGCCGTCCAGGACGAGGATTCGCTGTGTCACCGCCTCGCGGAGTCGAGACATAGAGTTATAGTAACGCACATGGTCACCCCAGCCCTCTCGCTCGACGGCGTCCGTGTCATCGACCTTTCCCGCGTCCTCGCCGGGCCCTTCTGCGGCATGCTCCTGGCGGATATGGGCGCGGACGTCATCAAGGTGGAGGACACCGGCTCCGGTGACGAGTCGCGCACGTGGCCACCCCACAAGGAAGGGGAGTCGGCCGCGTACCTGGTCATCAACCGCAACAAGCGTGACCTCACCCTCGATCTGAAGGCGCCGGAGGGCGCGGCGGTGCTGAAGAACCTCGTGACGCGTGCCGACGTGCTCATCGAGAATTTCCGGACGGGCACGATGGAGGGGTTCGGTCTGGGCTACGACGTCCTGTCGGCGCTCAATCCGGGCCTGGTCTACTGCTCGATCTCGGCGTTCGGACGGACGGGGCCCCGGAAAGACGGCGCCGGCTACGAGGCGCTCATGCAGGCGTTCAGCGGGATCATGTCGATCACTGGCGAGCCCGACGGACCGCCGGTGCGCGCTGGCGTCTCGTTCCTCGATCTCACGACCGGGATCTTTTCCGCCTTTGGCATCGCCAACGCGCTCATCCATCGGGCGAAGACCGGCCTCGGCCAGCGGGTGGACGCCTCGCTCCTGGAGACCGCCGTGACCCTGCTGAACTACCATGCCGAGGGGTTCTTGCTGACCGGCGCCGTGCCCAAGGCCCTCGGCTCCTCCCACCCATCGCTCTCGCCGTACCGCACCTTCCGCTGCCGCGACGGTCAGTGGGTGTTCATCGCCGGCGCCAACGACCGGTTCTGGCAGCGGCTGGTCGCGGCGCTCGACCTCGGCGCCCTGCGGAACGACGAGCGCTTCGCGAAGAACCTCGGACGCGTCCGGCACCGTGTCGAGCTGGAGGCGGCCGTGGCGGACGCGATCGCGAAGCACGACCGCGAGCCGTTGCTGAAGGTCCTCGAGGACGCGGGGGTGCCGGCGGCGCCCGTGAACACCGTGGATCAGGTGATGAACGATGCGCAGACGACGGCGCGCCAGATGGTCGAGCGCGTCGTGCACCCTCGGCTCGGCGAGATCCCCGTGATCGGCACGCCAGTGAAATACTCGCGGATGCGTCCGGGCGTCCGCACGGCGGCGCCGCTCCAGAGTGAGCACACCGACGAGGTGCTGGCGGAATGGGGCTACTCGCGCGACGAGATCGCGGCGCTCCGGGCGAAGAAAGTCATCCTGTAGATCGGTAGGGGGCCACGCGATAACCCGACTCGGGCTCCTCGTCCTGGCCGGCTGTCTCCTGGCCGCGCCGGCGGCCGCCGAGCTCTATCGCTGGACCGACGCCGAGGGGACCGTGCACTACACGGCCGAACTCGCCGCGATCCCGCCGGCGTTTCGCGACGGCGCCACGCTCCTGAGCACGCCGCAGGCGCGCCCGGCGCTTCCGTCCGACCCGAGCGCGCCCGTGACGCTCAGGGTCACCCCGGGCGCCCCCATCACCGTCGAGGTTCGCCTCAACGGGGTTCCGTTGACCCTCATCGTGGACACGGGAGCCGACCGCACGGTGATCTCGCCCGAGGCCATCGAGCGCGCCGGGTTCGCGGGGCAGGCGGGACGGACGGTCCAGGTCGTCGGGGTCACGGGCTCGGCGACGGCGATGCTCGTGACCCTCCCGCTCCTGGATGTCGCGGGCGCTCGAATCGGGCCGCTGCCCGTGATCGTCTACGCGCTGCCGGTGACGTTCCGGGCGCCGGGATCGTCGGAGAGCGGGGGCGGGACTCCGTCGGGGACGGTGGACGGGCTTCTCGGTCGCGACGTGCTCGACGCCTTCACGCTCAGCGTCGACGCCGCCTCCGACCGCGCCACGCTCACGCTACGCTAGGCGCGCTGCGTCTTCACGCTGGGACCGAGGCCGCTCATGCGCGCGATCACGTCGAAGACGATCGCGAAGTCGTAGTGGGCGAGATCGAGCCCGCGGGCCGCGGTGAGCAGCTCGTCGGTAAGCGCGACCGTCGGCAGCGGCACCCCGAGCGCGCGACCCCTCTCGAGCGCCAGGCCCAGGTCCTTCTGGATCATGTCCACGTTGAACAACGCGTCCTCGGGCATGCCGAGGACGAACGGTCCGCGGTACTTGAGCATCGGCGAGGCGATGACCGACTTGAGCAGCACCTCGACGGCGCGCTCGCGCTGGATGCCGGATTTCTCGGCGAGCGCTACCGCCTCACTGAACGCGAGCATCTGGACGGCGAGACCGAGATTCGTCGCGATCTTCATCGTGACCGCGAGCCCCAGCTCCCCCACGTGGGTGATCGTCGGCCCGATCGCCGTGAGATGCGCGCGGACTTTCTCGAGCGCCGCCGGATCGCCGCCGACCATGAACGAGAGCTGGCCCGCCTCGAGGGTGACGGGACTGCCGGACACGGGCGCATCGATCAGCGTGGCGCCGCGCGCGGCGACCGCGTGCCCGAGCTCTCGGGTGACGTCGGGACTGACCGTGCTCATCTCGGCCCAGACCGCGCCGGGTTGGAGTCCCGCGATCACGCCGTCGGGGCCCAGGGCGATCGCGCGGAGCGCGGCGCTGTCGGTCACCATGCTGAAGACGGCGTCCGACGCCTCGGCCACGGCGCGCGGCGACTTCTCGAGCGTGAGCCCGGCGGCGACCAGCGCCCGCGCCTTCTCGGGTGTCCGGTTGTAGCCGACGACGCGGCGGCCCGCGTCGAGCAGCCGCTTCGCCATCCGGCCTCCCATCGTGCCGAGCCCAACGAAGCCGAGCGTCGCCATCAACCGGTTGCCTCGTCGGCGACGGCGATCGCGCTGATCTCGAGCTTGCAGCGAGGATGGGTGGCGAGGCGGGACACCTCGACCGTGGTCGTCGTCGGCAGATGGCCGCCGAGGTAGGCGGCCCAGACGCGGTTGAGATCGTCCTGCTCCGCGACGTCGGTCAGGAAGCGCGTCGCCGAGACGAGGTCGGCGAGCGTGCAGCCGACCGCCGCGAGCGTCTTCTTGAGGTTCTCCATCGCGAGGACCGCCTGCTCGCGCATCGTCGAGGGCAGGTCGAACTCTTCCTCGCGATGCGGGTGACTGTGATAGACCGCCGCCGCGGTGACGCCCGAGAGGAACACCAGCCGGCCTCGGCCCACGACGATGCCCGGCGCGTACGGCATCACCACGTCGGTGCGCCGGTCGGCGTGGTGGACGATCGAGATCTCCTTCGCCATCGAACCCTCCGCGAGTCGCCAGGCATCCTATCACGGCTGGGCGGCGGCTCCGGTCGGGGTACACTCGGGCCGATGGCGGTGATCCTTGTCCTGGAGGACGATACGGCGACGCGCGACACCCTCACGGAAACTCTGGGCCGCGTCTTCCCGCGAGCCCGCGTCATCGCGACGCGAACCGACGCCGGGCCCACGGTCGTCGGGCGCGAAGGCACCACGGTCGTCCTGGCCGCGCTGCCGGTCGCGGAGCGCATCTGCCGGGAGCAGCCGTATCTCGCGGCGCGCGTGGTCGCGTTGACCCACGCGATGGGCCCGGAGACGCTCATGAGGGCCGAAGCGCTCGGCGTCTTCGCGTCGTTGCGCGCTCCGGCCAGCGCCGAGCATCTCCAGGCCGTGCTCGGTCCGATGCTCGATGGGTAGTGTGAGCGCGATCGCGTCACGCTGGATCGAGACCGACCGCGACCTCGCCGAGGTCTCCGAGCGCCTTCGAGCGCCGGGCGAGATCGCGCTCGACACGGAGGGCGATAGCCTGCACCACTACCCGGAGCGCCTGTCGCTCGTCCAGCTCGCCGTGTCGTCGCGCGACGTCTGGCTCGTCGATCCCCTGGCCCTCGGCGATCTCTCGCCGCTCGCGCCCGTGTTCGCCATGCCGTCCGTGGTGACGGTCCTCCACGCCGGTGACAACGACCTCGTCCAGCTCAAGCGGCGTGGATTCGGCTTCGCGGCGCTCTTCGACACGTCCATCGCCGCGCGCTTTCTGGGGGCCACGGCCCTCGGCCTCGACGTCCTACTGCAGACCTATCTCGAAGTGGAGCTACCACCCTCGAGGCAGCGCGATGACTGGTCGCGGCGCCCCCTCTCCGAGGCCCAGCGTCGCTACGCCGCGGCCGACGTGCTGCATCTCTTCGCTTTCAAGCGGCGGCTGACCGAGGAGCTGGTGCGGATGGGCCGACTCGCCTGGGTCGAGGAAGAATGCGCGGCGCTCGCGGCCCAGCCCGTCGCCGAGCGGGTCCAGGACCCGAACGCCTTCGCCGGCCTCAAGGGCGCCCGCGACCTCCCGCCACGCCACCTCGGGATTCTCCGGGAGCTGTACGAGCTCCGGGAGCAGCTGGCGCGCGCGACGGACCGTCCGCCGTTCAAGATCCTCGGCGAGGAGACGCTCGTGCGTCTGGCCCAGGCGCCGCCCGGCGACCTCACCCAGCTCGCGCCGATTCCCGGTTGTACCCCCAAGGTGATCGCGCGATGGGGCGAGGCGATCCTGTCCGCCGTGGCCCGAGCCCTGGCCTTGCCCGAGACGTCGTTGCCGACGCTCGAGCGCCGGCCACGGCTCAGGCTTCCGGCGGTCGTCGCCCACCGAATCGAGGCGCTCCGGCAGTGGCGGAAGGATGCGGCGCCCCGATTCGGGCTGGAGCCAGGATTGCTCCTGCCCAACCGGCTGATCACCGCTGTCGCGATGGCCGGGCCACGCGAGCCGCATGCGCTCGCCGCGCTGGACGGCGTGCGCCGCTGGCGGGCCGAGACCTTTGGCGACGAGATCGTTGCCGCGCTGGCCTCGTCGTGAGAAGGTGAACCCCACCATGAGCGATTGGCGCGCCCATCTCGTCGACGACGATGCGGGCCTCACCGCGATCCTTCGCGAAGCCAGGACGGTAGCAGTGCTCGGCGCCAAGGCCGACCCGGCCGAGCCGGCACACTACGTTCCGGCCTACCTCGTCGCGCGCGGCTATCGCATCCAGCCTGTCAATCCGAAGCTCGCCGGCCGTCCTCTCCATGGCGCGCTGACGGTGGCCCGGTTGAAAGATCTCGCCGAGCCGGCCGACGTGATCGAGATTTTTCGGCGTCCCGAGTACCTTCCGGGCCACGCCGACGAGATCCTGACCTTGGCCTGGCGGCCGACGGCGGTCTGGTTCCAGCTCGGTATCACGAACGCCGCGGCCGCCGAGAAGCTCGCGCGGGCCGGAATCCACGTGGTCCAGGATCGCTGCATGATGCCGGAGCACCGCCGCCTCCTGAAGGCGGGCGTCTCCCGACAGGGGGGAGTCGAGAGGGGGGGGTAAGCTGTCGGCCGGGATCCCCAGCCGGCGCCGCCCTTGTTCCAAAATGCCAGGCGAATACGCGTTCGTCATGAAGGATCTTCGAAGAGTCGTCCCGCCCAAGCGGGAGATCCTCCGAGGCATCTACCTCTCGTTCTTCCACGGAGCCAAGATCGGCGTGCTCGGCGCCAACGGCGCCGGCAAGTCCACGTTGCTCCGGATCATGGCGGGCGTCGACAGGGATTTCCTGGGCGAGGCCTTCCCCGCGGCAGGGCTGCGGATCGGGTACCTCTCACAGGAGCCCCAGCTCGATCCCGCGAGGGACGTGCGCGGCAACGTCGAAGAGGGTGTCGCCGAGACGCGCGCTCTGCTCACGCGCTTCGAGGAGGTCAGCGCCCGCCTGGGTGAGCCGATCGAGGCCGACGAGATGGAGAAGCTGCTCGACGAGCAGGCGCGACTGCAAGACCGGATCGACGCCGCGAACGCCTGGGACCTCGACCGTACCGTCGAGCTCGCGATGGACGCCCTCCGGGTGCCGCCGGGCGACATGGAGGTCGCCAAGATCTCGGGCGGGGAGCGCCGGCGGGTGGCGCTCTGTCAGCTCCTTCTCTCGCGCCCGGACATGCTGCTGCTGGACGAGCCCACGAATCACCTGGACGCCGAGTCGGTCGCGTGGCTCGAGCGCTACCTGAAGGAGTATCCGGGGACGGTCGTCGCGATCACCCATGACCGCTACTTCCTCGACAACGTCGCCGGCTGGATTCTCGAGCTCGATCGCGGGCATGGCATTCCGTGGGAGGGCAACTACTCCTCCTGGCTCGGGCAAAAGGGCGAGCGCCTCGCGCAGGAAGAGAAGGCCGACCTGACGCGCCAACGCACCCTGGCGCGCGAGCTCGAGTGGGTCCAGATGTCGCCGCGCGCGCGCCAGGCGAAGAGCAAGGCGCGTCTGCAGGCCTACGATGCGATGCTCAACGAGCCGTTCGAGGGGCGCGTGTCCGCGCTCGAGATCGCCATTCCGCCGGGGCCGCGGCTCGGCGACGTCGTCGTCGAGGCCGCCGACGTCCGGAAGGCGTACGGAGATCGGGTGCTGATCGACGGTCTCTCGTTCAAGCTGCCCCGCGGCGGCATCGTCGGCGTCATCGGCCCCAACGGCGCGGGCAAGACGACGCTCTTCCGGATGATCGTCGGGCAGGAGAAGCCGGATGCCGGCACGCTGCGCATCGGCGAGACGGTGAAGCTCGCCTACGTCGACCAGAGCCGCGATGCCCTGGAGGGCCAACGCACCGTCTGGGAGGAGATCTCGGGCGGCGCCGACACGCTCATGCTCGGCGGCCGGTCCGTGCAGTCGCGCAGCTACGTCGCCTCGTTCAACTTTCGGGGCAGTGACCAGCAGAAACGCGTCGCGGACCTCTCGGGCGGTGAGCGAAACCGCCTGCACCTGGCGACGATGCTCAAGAGCGGCGCCAACCTGCTGCTCCTCGACGAGCCGACGAACGACCTGGATGTCGACACCCTGCGGGCGCTGGAAGACGGCCTGCTCGAATTCGCGGGTTGCGCGGTGGTGATCAGCCACGACCGCTGGTTCCTCGACCGGATCGCGACCCACATGCTGGCCTTCGAGGACGAAGGTCGCGTCGTGTGGTTCGAGGGTAACTACGCCGACTACGAGGCCGACCGCCGCCGGCGGCTCGGCGCCGAGGCGGAGCGTCCGCACCGGCTGCGGTTCAAACGCCTCCGGCGCGACTGACGAGAGGTCGCGAGCAGCAGATCAGCGTGTTCTCGCCCGTGCGCCGCACGCGGCGAAGCCGCACCTCGCGGAAGTAGAGCCGGAGCGTGCGAGCGAGCGGGCGCGGGTCGCCGCGCCGGTGGCGGTTGACGACCAGCGATCCCCGCGGGGTGACCAGCGGGACCATCGCGAGGAGCTTCGGGAGCGCAACCTCCGGCTCGTCGGCGTACGTGACGTCCTCCATCACGTAGTCGAACTGCCGCCCGGTCTTCGCGAGCCCGGTGACCGCGGTCTCGGCGTCGGCGCAGACGATCTCCAGCCGTCGGACACGATCCAGCCCGAACCACTCGCTGGCGACGCGCACGATGACCGGATCGCGCTCGATCACCGTGATGTGCCGAGGGGCCGAGAGCCGGTGGAGCAGGTGGACCTGCGTGCCGCCGCCCAGCCCGACGAGCAGCGCCGCCGGCCGCCGCGGCAGCTCGACGGCGGCGACGGCCTTCCACCAGTATTCGCGGCGCAGCGGCGTCCAGTCGCCGTTGAGTGGATAGATCGAGAGGATCTCGCCGTGGACCATGAGACGGCGCTCGGCGCCGCGGTCGATGACGCGGATGCGGCCCGACAGGCGCGACCACCCTCTGAAGACGATCCGCGAGCGCTTGCCGTTGATGGTCAGCGGGGCTGCATCCGGATCGCGCCGTCGAGCCGGATCGTCTCGCCGTTCAGCATCGCGTTCTCGATGATGTGCAGGGCCAGCGCCGCAAATTCCGCGGGACGGCCCAGGCGCGACGGGAAGGGCACTTGCTTGCCGAGCGAGGCGCGGACCGGATCGGACAGGGTGGCGAGAAGCGGGGTATCGAAAATGCCGGGCGCGATCGTCACCACGCGGATCCCGAGCTCGGCGAGGTCGCGCGCGATCGGAAGCGTCATGCCCACGATGCCGCCCTTCGAGGCCGAGTAGGCGGCCTGGCCGATCTGGCCGTCGAAGGCCGCGACCGACGCGGTGTTGATGATGACTCCGCGCTCCCCCTCGGCGCCGGGGGTGTTCTTCGCCATGAGCGCGGCGACGAGTCGGATGCAGTTGAAGGTGCCGATGAGGTTCACCTGGATGACGCGGGCGAACTCTTCGAGCTTCGCCGGGCCGGATCTCCCCACGGTTTTCATCGCCGTGCCGATGCCGGCGCAGTTGACGAGCACGTCGAGGCCGCCGAACCGGTCCCAGGCGGCTTGAAGAGCCACGCCCACCTCATCGCCGCTCGTGACGTCGGCGGGGGTGAAGATGGCCCGCTGGCCCATGGCCTTCGCGACATCCGCACCCGCCGAGGCCGGGCGATCGAGCAATGCGACACTGGAGCCGGCGGCGACGAGGCGTTCGGCGGTAGCGCGCCCGAGCCCCGAGGCGCCCCCGGTCACAATCGCTTTCACGGTGCGAAGTTCCATGGAACCCCTCCTCGGCCCGCATTCTAGCCGATCACGTCCACTCGCCTGAACCCCACTATCTGGTGGATTTTTCGCTTTGATCCCCCCATATCTTCGTCTTGCCTGATACTCATCATGTGATTAGCATTTTGGTTCTATGGACGATGCCACGGCCGGCGAGGGTGCGCTCGGTACCGGCGACCCGACAACGAAGCGTCCGGTTCCGATCCGCGGCGAGATCACCGAGATCGTCGGGGGGCCATCGTCGGGCCGCACGAGCCACCTCGTCGCGTGTCTTCGGTATGTCGCGAGCCGGGGCGAGACCGCCGCGCTCGTCGACACCGAGGAGGTGTTCGATCCGGGGTTGGCTTCGCGGGCCGGGGTCGATCTGCGCCGTCTTCTGTGGGTCCGTTGCGGAGGGCATCGCGACGTGGCGCTTCGGGCCGCAGACATGCTCGTTCGCTGCCCGGGGTTCGCGCTGGTTGCGCTCGACCTGGGCGAGCGGGTGCCCCGACTCTCCACGACGCTGGCGTTCCGTCTGAAGTTCGCGGTCCGGCGGACGGACGTGGCGCTTCTGATCATCGGCCGTCGGCGGCTCACCGGGTCGAGCGCGGCGCTGGCCATCGAGACTCTGCGGGAGGGTATCGAGTGGGCCGGCCCCGGTGCCGCTCCCACGCGGCTCGCGCGCGTGCGCACGACGACGCGGGTGCTCCGCTCCCGCCGTGCGGCGCCCGGCTGGCCGCCGCTCTGGTGGAGCGCGTGAGCCGGTTCGGCTGCGTGCTCGTGGAGCATTTCGACGCGGCCGCCGTCGAGCGGTGCGAACCCGCGCTCCGTGAGTGTTCGCTGGCGATCCTCAGTCCCAGCATGGATAGCCCGAACGTCGGGCGCGAAGGCGCCCCGACGGCCGATAAAAAGCGCGCCCCGACGGCCGACAAAACAGGCGCCCCGACGGCCAAGATGATGATGGTCCTCGAGGCGAATGCCGAGGCCCGAGAGCAGGGCGTGCGGCCGGGCATGACGGAGCCGGAAGCACGCGCTCGCTGCCCGATGCTGGTAACCCGACCGTGGGTGGAGGAATACGTCGTGGCGGCGCGTCACGCCCTTCTCGAGGCCGCTCTGGCCGTCTCGCCGCGGATCGAAGACGGAGGAGCGGGGCTCGTCTACGTCGATACGGTCGGCCTCGAACGGCTCATCGGCGATCCCCCGTCCATCGGACGGCGCCTCGTGCATCAGGCGCGAGCCATCGGGCTCACGGCACGCGTCGGGCTCGCGGTGAGCCGCACAGGCGCGCGAGTGGCGGCGGCGAGCGCGTCGGCCCCCGTGACGGTCATTCCGCCTGGACGTGAGCGCGCGGGACTCGCGAAGGCGCCGCTCGCGGTGCTCGACCTCGCCCCGGATCTTGCGGCGACGCTCGCCCGATGGGGCGTGCGGACCCTCGGTGAGCTGGCCGCGCTGCCGCGGGAAGGCCTGGCCACGCGGCTCGGGCCCGCGGGGCTGCGCGCCCACGATCTGGCGCTCGGGCTCGATCACGATCCGTTTCGCCCCTGGACGCCGCCGCCGTTCTGGGAAGAAGCGCAGGGACTCGAGTGGGGAATCGACTCGCTCGGCGTCCTCGCCCTCGTACTCGAGACCGTGCTCGAGCGCCTCTGCCAGCGACTCGCGGCGGTGGCGCTCGCCGCCGACGCGCTCGAGGTCCGGCTCGGCCTCGCCTCCGGCGGGCACCATGCGCGGGACGTCTCGCTCGCCTATCCGATGGGCGAGGTCAAGCCGATGCTCGGCCTCCTCGTCCTCGACCTCGAGGCGCATCCGCCGCAAGCCCCCGTGACGCGCGTCGCGGTCAGCGCGCATCCGATCCGGACACAGGCGGGGCAGGGAGGGCTCTGGCAGCCGCCCGCTCCCGCCCCCCGCGATCTCGTCTCCGTGCTGGCGCGTCTCGCGGCTCTCGTCGGCGCCGACAACCTGGGTTCGCCCACGCTCGTCGACTCGCACCGCTCGGACGCCTTCACGATGCTCGCGTTCTCGCCGCCGACCGAGTCCGAGCCGCCCGATCGTCGATGGCGGGGGCGCTCCCTGCGACAGGACCCGCCCGCTCCCGGTGATCAGGCGAGTGCTCTCGCCGACACTCGAGATCCGCCTGGCGAGCGTGAGCATCGGCTCGCGCTGCGTCGGATCCGGCCGGCGCGCCGTGTGGACGTGGGGACCGCGGGTGAGCGACCGGCGCACGTGGACGCGCGGCGTGTCGTCGCGTGCGCGGGCCCGTGGCGCGCGTCGGGCGAGTGGTGGGACACCGAGGCGTGGGCGCGAGACGAATGGGATGTGGTGCTCGGCGACGGCGCGCTCTGCCGGCTCGTTCGCGATCGGCTCACGGGTCACTGGTTTCTCGACGGCCTCTACGACTGAGCCGTGTTCATCGAGCTCCACGCGCAGTCGGCGTTCTCGTTCCTCGAAGGCGCCGAGCACCCCGAGGCGTTCGCCGCCGAAGCGGCCCGGCTCGACATGCCCGCCATCGCCCTGATCGATCGCGACGGCGTGTACGGCGCGGTCCGGTTGACCCGTGCGGCCGCGCACGCCGGCGTGAAGCCGATCGTCGGGAGCGAGATCACACTGGCCGACGGCGCGCGCCTGCCGCTGCTCGTGGAAGACCGGGAAGGCTACCAGAATCTCTGCCGGCTGATCACCCGGATGAAGCTCGGCGCCGCCAAGGGGGCCGCCGCGGCCGCGCTGGAGGACCTCGCGCCGTACGCCGCCGGGCTCGTGTGTCTCACCGGGGGCGCGCGCGGCCCGCTCGCGCTGCGGCTCGCGGCCGGCGACGACGACGGCGCCCGTCAGGTCCTGACCCGGCTCGTGGCGATCTTCGGGCGCTCCAACTGCTTCGTCGAGGTCCAGCGCCACTTTCTCCGCGAGCAGGAGGAGATCCTCCAGGGCCTGGTGACGCTCGCGCGCGCGGCCCGCGTACCGCTCCTCGCCTCCAACCAACCGCTGTTCGCGCGTCCGGAAGGTCGTCCGCTCGCCGACGTCTTCACGTGCATCCGTGAGAAGACCGATCTCGATCGCGCGGGCCGTCGGCTCCTCACGAACGGCGAGCGCTCGCTGAAGGGCGGGGGGGAGATGACACCGCTGTTCCGAGATCTCCCCGACGCCGTCGCCAACACCGGAGAGCTGGCGCTGCGGCTCGCCTTCACGCTGAAGGATCTCGGATACCGATTCCCGGAGTTCCCGCTCCCCCCCGGTCAGACGCCGCTCGGCCACCTGCGCGAGCTGACCGAGCGCGGCGTCAGGACGCGCTACGGCGCCGGCCCGCTCGCGGCGCGCGCGCGCCATCAGGTCGCGCACGAGCTCGAGCTCATCGGCCGGCTCGACCTCGCGGGCTACTTCCTGATCGTGTGGGACATCGTCGAGTATTGCCGGACCCACGACATCCTCGTCCAGGGACGCGGCTCGGCGGCCAACAGCGCGGTCTGCTACGCGCTCGGGATCACCGCGGTGGATCCGGTCGGCATGGAGCTCTTGTTCGAACGCTTTCTCAGCGAAGCGCGAGGAGAGTGGCCCGATATCGACCTGGATCTGCCGAGCGGCGAGCGGAGGGAAGCGGTGATCCAGCATGTCTATCGGCGATACGGGCGGCACGGCGCCGGGATGACCGCCAACGTGATTTCGTATCGAGGCCGGAGCGCGGCGCGCGAGGTCGGCCAGGCGCTCGGCCTCCCGCGCGACATGCGTGATCGGCTCGCGCAGCTCGTCGCCAACTGGGGCTATCAGGATCCGGAGGAGCTCCTGACGAAGCATCTGCCCGAGGCCGGCTGCGATCCGACCGCCCCGCGGATCCGGCGCTTCGCCACGCTCTGGACGCGGATCCAGGACCTGCCGCGGCAGCTCGGCCAGCACTCGGGCGGGATGGTGATCGCCGCTGGCCGGCTCGACGACGTCGTGCCGCTCGAGCCCGCGACGATGCCGGGCCGGGTCGTCGTCCAGTGGGACAAGGACGACTGCGCGGGGCTCGGCATCGTCAAGGTGGATCTGCTCGGATTGGGAATGATGTCGGTGCTCCAGGATTCGCTGGCGCTCGTCCGTGAGACCGGGGGCGAGGTGGATCTCGCCGGGCTGCCGCCGGACGATCCCGCCGTGTACCGGAGCCTGCAGGAGGCCGACACGATCGGCGTGTTCCAGGTCGAGAGCCGCGCCCAGATGGCGACGCTCCCGCGCGTCCGCCCCGAGCGGTTCTACGACCTCGTCGTGCAGGTCGCGATCATCCGCCCCGGGCCGATCGTGGGTAACATGGTGCATCCCTATATCCGCCGCCGCCGCGGCCGCGAGCCGGTCACCTATCCGCATCCGAGCCTCGAGCCGATCCTCCGGCGCACCCTCGGCGTGCCGTTGTTCCAGGAGCAGCTCTTGCGGATGGCGATGGTGACGGCCGGCTTCACCGCGACGGAGGCCGAGGAGCTCCGGCGGGCGTTCGGCTTCAAACGGAGTGAGCGACTCATGGCCGAGGTGGAGACGAAGCTGCGGGCGGGCATGGCGCGCCAGGGGATCCACGGCACCGCCGCCGAAGAGATCGTGCATGCGATCACCGCGTTCGCCCTGTACGGTTTTCCCGAAAGCCACGCCTCGAGCTTTGCGCTGCTCGCCTACGCGAGCGCGTACCTGCGCGTGCACCATGCCGCGGCGTTCTACGCGGCGCTCCTCAACAACCAGCCGATGGGGTTCTATCATCCGGCGACCCTCGTGAAGGACGCGCAGCGTCACGGCCTGCGCATCCTCCCGATCGATATCACGCGCTCGCAGTGGTTGTGCACGGTCGAACGCCCCGACGGCGGCCTCACGGTGCGGCTGGGATTGCGGTACGTCAAGGGGTTGCGCGAGCGTGCGGCCCGCGCGATCGTCGCGGCGCGGGACGAGCAGCCGTTCGGCTCCGTCCACGACCTCGCCCACCGGGCCCACCTCGAGCGCGACGAGCTGGAAACGCTCGCGGCCATCGGCGCCCTGGCGCCGCTCGGCGGGACCCGGCGGGCGAATCTCTGGACGGCGGCTGTGCCACACCCTGGACCGTTGTTCAGCGACCCGCCGCGCGAGTCCAGCCCGTTGAGCGAGATGACCGACGTCGAGCGCCTCGCCGCCGACTACGCCGGCACCAGCGTGACGCTCGGCCGTCACCCGATGACGCTGCGACGCGCGGCGCTCCGGCGCCGGGGCGTGCTCAGCGCGCGCGAGCTGGCGGGCGTGGCGGACGGCGCCCGGGTCCAGGTGGCGGGCAGCGTCATCGTCCGCCAGCGCCCGGGCACCGCGAAGGGCTTCGTCTTCCTGTCTCTCGAGGACGAGACGGGGATCGCGAACGTGATCGTGACGCCGCCGATCTTCGCGCGCCATCGGGTGGCGCTGGTGGCCGAGCCGTATCTCCTCGTCGACGGGATCGCGCAGCAGCAGGACGGGGTCAGCTCGGTGCGCGCGGTCAGGGTCCGGGGTCTCCCCGCCCTTGGCCACCACGTCCCGTCTCACGACTTCGGGTAAGATGCGCCTCGGAGGGGCCCATGTTCGATCTCAAGGGAAAAGTCGCGATCGTCACCGGCGGTAACGGCGGAATCGGGCTCGGCATGGCCCGGGGTCTCGCGGGCGCGGGCGCGCGCGTGGTCGTGGCGGCGCGCAACCAGACGAAATCGGACGCCGCCGTCCGCGAACTCGAGAAGATCGGCGGTCAGCCGCTCTCGATCGCCGTCGACGTCGCCGACGAGGCGTCGGTCAACGCCCTCGTCCGGTCCACGCTCGACCGGTGCGGCCGCCTCGATATCCTCGTGAACAACGCCGGGACCAACATCCGCAAGCAGCCCCAGGACTACACACTCAGCGAATGGCACCAGGTTCTCGACACGAACCTCACCAGCGCGTTCCTGTGCTCGCGGGCCGCCTACGCGCCGATGAAGACGGCCGGTGGTGGCAAGATCATCAACATCGGCTCGATGATGTCCATCTTTGGCGTCTCGTTTTCCCCGGCGTATGGCCCGAGCAAGGGCGGCCTGGTCCAGCTCACGAAATCGCTCGCGACCGCCTGGGCGAAGGACAACATCCAGGTGAACGCGGTGCTCCCGGGGTGGATCGACACCGAGCTGACGCAGGGCGCCCGCCGCCAGCTCCCGGCCCTCCACGAGAACGTGCTCAGGCGGACGCCCGCCGGGCGCTGGGGCACGCTGGAGGACATGGCCGGCGTCGCCGTCTTCCTGGCGAGCCCCGCCTCGGACTTCGTCACCGGCACCGCCATACCCGTGGACGGCGGATACTCCGTCTTGGGCTGAGCGTGAGCGCGGTGGATGGAAAATCACCGCTGGTACGATCTTGACGGCCCGGCGTGGCGGGTCGCTCTCGAACGTCAGCGCATCGACATGCACGTCGGGCCGAGAAGCGAGCGCGTCCCGAATTTCTTTGCGACGCCGTGGCGGCCCTGATAGGCTCCGAACATGAACATTCAACACATCGCCGCCGCGTTCCTCGTCCTCGCGTTCACGGCCGGGTGCGCCACCGGTTCCTCCAGGTCCGTTCGGAGCGAGTTCGAAGACATTCCAGTGCCGAGGGGGCTCGCGTACCAGCCCAGTAAATCGACGATCATCGAGTCGCCGACCGTGAAGGCCGCACGGCTCGTGTATCGGGGTCGGCTGGAGGTCGAGAGCCTGGGCGTCGCCATGCGGACCACGCTGGAGGCGAACGCCTGGCGCCACGTCAGCAGCACCTCCGCCGGGGACCACGGCGTCACGCAGATTTACGAGAAGGCCGGGAGCTCGCTGGAGGTTCGCCTGATCGACGGCTGGTGGTTCACCTTCGTCGAGCTGACGGCCAGCCGCGCCCAGCAGCAAGCCACCAAGTAGCCACGAGCTCCGGGTCGGGTCGCGGAGAGCCTTTCCCATACCCGACCCGGCGCGACGCTAAGGCTTTCGCCACGTCCCTCCGTCGCGGGCGATGAACGCTTCGGCTTCCGGCGGTCCCCAGGTGCCGGCTTCGTAGAGATAGGGCGCGGGCGCGGCGTCCTGGGCCCATGCGTCGAGCACCGGACCGAGCAGCGACCAAGCCTGCTCGACCCAATCGGCGCGCGCGTAGAGCGTCGAGTCGCCGTGCACCGCGTCGAGCAAGAGCCGCTCGTACGCCTCGGGAGGCTCGGCACCGAAGACCTCGCCGTAGCGAAAGTCGAGACCCACCGGCAGGAGCTTGAGATCCGGGCCGGGCATCTTCGCCGCCACGGTCAACGCCATGCCCTCGTCCGGCTGGATGCGGATCACGAGCTCGTTAGGCTCGACGCCGGCCGGATCGCGGTGGAAGATCATGTGGGGGGTGCGGTGGAAGCGGATCGCGATCTCGCTCACCCGCTTCGTCAGACGCTTGCCGGTCCGCAGGTAGAAGGGCACCCCGGCCCAGCGCCAGTTGTCGACGGTGAGCCGCAGGGCCGCGTACGTCTCGGTCTTTGAATCCGGTGCGACCCCCTTCTCCTGCAGGTAGCCCGGCACCGGCTTTCCCCCGACGAAGCCGGGGCCGTACTGGGCCCGGAACGCCACATCGTCGACCTTGCGTGGGTCGATCGGCCGGATGGCGCGCATCACCTTGTTCTTCTCGTCGTGCACCGGGCCGGCGTCGAAGGTCACGGGCGGTTCCAGCGCGATGAGGCACAAGAGCTGGAGCAGGTGATTCTGCACCATGTCGCGCAGCGCGCCCGCCTCCTCGTAATACGCCCCGCGCGTCTCCACGCCGATCGACTCCGCGACGGTGATCTGGATCTCGGCGACGTGGTTGCGGTTCCACAGCGGCTCGAAGATTCCGTTGGCGAACCGGAGCACGAGGAGGTTCTGAACGGTCTCCTTGCCGAGGTAGTGATCGATGCGATAAATCTGCTCCTCACGAAAGACCCGGCCCAGCCGGCTGTTGAGCGCCCGCGCGCTCTCGTAGTCGTGCCCGAAGGGCTTCTCGACGATGACGCGGGTCCAGCCTCCCTGCGGACGCGCGAGTCCCGCGGCGCCGAGGTTCTCGACGATGGCGTCGTACAGGCTCGGCGGCGTCGCGAAGTAGAAGAGGCGGTTCGCGGGTCCGGAGCGGGCCCCTTCGATGTCCTTCAGGGCATGCTCGAGCTGCGCATAGAGCGCCGGCTTGGCGGGATCGCCAGCGACGTAGGAGAGGGACGCGGCGAAGCGGTCCCAGACGTTCGCGGAGGGCGGCTGGGTGCGCGCGAACTCGCGCACGGCCTCCCGCATGCGCCGCCGAAACTCGTCGTGACTCACCTCGCTCCGCGCGCTGCCGATGATCGCGAAGGGCTCCGGCAGCGTGCGCCCGGCGTAGAGGCTCCAGAGCGCTGGCACGAGCTTCCGGCGCGTCAGGTCCCCGGACGCCCCGAAGATGACCAGCGTGAACGGCTCGTCAGTCATCGTCGGCATCTGCTATCGCGCCTCGCCAACCGGATGGAGCGTGGCCGCCGCGCGATCAGTGAGCCAGACCAGCGCGCCGTCGGTCGGCCTGACGAGCGCAGCCGGAAGCATCGCCTGCTCGGAGAGCACGGTCCTGACGATCTTCGCCTTCTCGGGCCCCGTGACGAGGAAGACCACGCGCGCCGCGGCGTTCAGCACCGGCAAGGTGAGCGTCAACCGCTGCGGGATCTGTGCGGCCGCGACGTGCACGGCGGCGACGGTGCGGAAGACTTCGCGGAGCACCGGAGACCCGGGGAACAGGGATGCCGTGTGCCCGTCGACGCCGAGGCCGAGCAGCACGAGGTCGAAGCGCGGGAGCTCGCCGCGGCGCGTCCCCAGGGCCTCGGCGAGCGTCGCCGCATACGCGGCGGCGGCGGCGTCGGCGTCGGCGTGCTCGGCACGCATCCGAAAGATCTGGGTCGGCGGAATGGGTACGCGGGACAGGAGCATCTCGTAGGCCATCCGGTAATTCGATTCGGGATGCTCGGGCGGTACGGCGCGCTCGTCGCCGAAGAAGACCCAGGTCCGGTCCCAGCGCATGCGCTCGCTGAATGCCGGAAGCGCGAGCCGTGCGTACGTCGCGCGCGGAGTTTCCCCGCCGGCCAGGCACAGCGTGAATCGGCCCCGCTCCCTCACGGCGTCGGTCGCGGCGTCGACAATGAGATTGGCGGCGGTCTCGGCAAGCGCGGCGGGGTCCGCGCACACCGTCAGGTTGGCGTCCGATGCCATGCTCAAATCATACCCTCTCATCGAGGCGGCGCTGGCGCTCGATCGCCTCGCGGTAGCGTGCGTGATGGGCGCGGTCTGGCACGAAGGTCTCCCCGAGGGTCTGGCGGGCTGCGACGAGGTCGGGCAAGACGCCGAGTGCCTCGAGAGCAAGCAGCGCGGCTCCACGGCTCGTCGCCTCGGGCTCCGCCGACCACGTGACGGGGTGCCCGATGGCGTCGGCGATGATCTGGGTCCAGGCGCGGGAGCGGCCGAGGGCGCCGCCGGAGGCGATGACCGCGTGGCCCGCGGACGCGCAGGGGGCCACGAGGCCGTAGACCATCGCGAGCCGGAGCGCCACGGCTTCGAGGGCGGCGTGCAGGATGTCGACGGCGCTCGTGTCCAGTCGAAGGCCGCCGACCAGGCCTCGTCGCCCGCCCCGCCATCCCGGCGATCGCTCCCCGGCCAGATGGGGGAGCACCGTGAGGCCGTGTCCGTCAGCTGGTAGCGCGGCGAGGGCGGCTTCGACTTCATCGTCGCGCCCGAGGTGCAGCACCTGCCGGCACCACGCATGAACGTTGCCCCCTTCGGACGTCGAGCCCCCGACAACCGAGCGGGCATGATCCACCCGGTATCGCCAGAGTCCGCGTGGCGGTGGGGCCGAATGATCGCGCGTGACCACCCTGAGGGCGGCCGAGGTGCCTACGTTGAGGGCAATACGCGCGGGATCGACGCAGTCGGAGCCGATGTTGCTCGCCGCCCCGTCGCCGACTGCCGAAAACCAGCTTGCGGTTCGGAGTGCAGGCCAGCGGCGCGCCCACGGCGCGCGCAGCCCGCGCCGCGGCTCGGTCCGGTCGGCGAGCCGGAAGAGGTGGCGCTCTTCGATCTCGGCCGCGGCCAGCGCTTCAGGATCCCACCGCGCCGCCGCCTGATCGAAGAGCCCTGTCCCCGAGGCCATCGACACGCTCGTCGTCGCTTCCCCGAATAGCGAGAGCTCGAGAAACTCACCGAACGACCCCCACCGCGCGACGCGCTGGGCGTCGACGGGGCGCTCGCGAGCGAGCCAGCGGAGCTTGGCGGGCCAGTATGACGAGTGCAGATGGCAGCCGGTGCGAGCGTGCAGTGCCTCGTCGTCCAGCGCCGAGCGGAGCAGCTGGGCGTCTCCGACGCTCCGGGTGTCTGCCCACATATAAACGGGTGTGATCGGGCGCCCGCCGCCGTCGAACCCCAGGAGTCCATGCCAGAATGTCGCGACGCCGACCGCCCGCGTTTCCTCCGGGGGTCGATTCGGGTGGATGGCGTCCAGGCATGCGGCGACTCCGTCCATCAACCGTGCCGCGTCGTGCTCGACGCCGCCATCCGGTGTCAGGGTTGGCGCGTACTGCACCTGGTGTGAGCGCCCGACGATCGCCCGCCCCGCGCTGTCGTAGAAGGCGGCGCGGACAGACGAGGTCCCGACGTCGAGCGCGATGACCATTGAGTTAAGATAGCCCCCATGGCGGAGAGCTGGGAAGTTCTGACGTTGAGAGGATTGGCATCCACCGACGAGCGCGCCGAGAAGTTCACGGGCACGCTCGTCATTCACCGAGAGGACAGTGCGGAGCCGGTGGAGTCGGTGTCGGTGTCCATCAAGCGTACTGTCCTCGCGGAGCTGCACGAGAACCTCGGGCGCCTCCTCGCCCGGTCCACAGGGATCACACGGAGACCCGCATGACCGACACGGCTGTCTCGCTCGGGTCGAACGTCGGCTGGTACGTCTCCCAGAGCCAGCTCTTGATCGTGCTGGGGCCGGAGCACGCCCAGACGATCGCGAACGACGGGTTCAGTCGGGCCGATGTCCAGCGCTTCGTCTTCGAGCACGCGCGGCTGCCGCTTCGCACGCTCAAGCTCGGCGGCATGTGGGGCATCCAGGACTGGCCGCGTTGGATGCTCGCGGTCACCGACGACGACGCCCTGCTGCCGCAGGTGCCGTCACCGGAGGACGTGATCGTCATGGTCGCGGGCGGTCCCGGCAAGCACTCGGCGGCGTCCCGAACTGCACCTTCAGCCGCGCCGTGTCGCGGCCGATCCAGCCGATCTGACCCGCGTGGCGACTCGCGCGACGCCGCGTGGCCGGGTTCGTCGCGATCCCGGGGGAGGCCGTATCATCGTCGGTCGGTGACCAGGAGGCCGAGCGCCGCGACGAGCAGGAGGGCGCCGGCTCCCCCGGCGGCGCCGAGCCGCTCGCCGAACAGCGCCACGCCCAGAACGGTCGCGGTCAGGGGCTCGAGCAGCGTCACGAGGCCGGCGACGGACGCGGGCACGTGGCGCAGCCCGACAGTATAGACGGCGTACGCGGCCGCGGTCGTGACCCCTCCGAGATAGAGTAGCCACGGCCACCCGAGGGCCAGTTGCGCGAGCGGCGCCGAAGTCCACAGAAGAGCCGGTGTCAGAACCACGGCGCCGACGGTGAACGTGAGCGCCGCGAGGGGAAGCGGCGCGGACTGCGTGAGGCTCGCCTTGGCCGCGAGCACGTAGAGCGCGTAGGCGAGCCCGGCGACCAGGGCCAGCAGCACGCCGCCGACGAACCGTGCCGACAGATCGGGCAGACCGTGCGGGGCGGCTACGAGCAGTGCGGTCCCGAGCACACCCAGGGCGAGCGCCACGCGAGCGCGCATCGCACGGCGCTCGCCGAGCAGCCACGGAGCGAGCGTCGCGATCACGAGCGGCGCCGAGCAGATCGCGACGAGCGCGGCGATCGCGATCCCGCTGAGCGTCACCGCCGTGAAGTACGCGGCCTGGTAAACGGCCATGCACGCGCCCATCGCGATGCAGCGCCAGCGGTCATCGGCCGCGACGGCGATCGGTCCGCTGGTCATCGACGCGGCGAGGAGCAGGAGGATGGCGGCGACCCAGAGGCGCGCGGTCCCGACCAGGAGCGGGCTCGCCGCCGCGCGGTCGACGAGGACCGTCATCACCGAGCCGCTCGTCCCCCAGGAGACGGCGGCGAGCGCGATGAGGACGAGACCGCCGACGGTCCAGGGGGCTTGACGGGCTCGAGGCACGCCGCGATCATAGCTCGGGCGCGTCATTGGCCCGCGGCGCGTCGGAAAACGCCCTGACATGCCTCGAACCCCAGGAGGAGCCCGTCCATGAAGATCGGATTCATCGGGATCGGCGCGATGGGCCGGCCCATGCTGGCGAACCTCGTGAAACAGGGACACAGCGTGGCCGCATACGACGTGGTCGAGGCCGCGCTGGACGGTGCCGTGAAGCTCGGCGCGGCCCGAACGGGCTCGGCGGCCGCGGCGGCGCGCGACCGTGATCTCGTGATCACCGTGCTTCCTTCGTCATCGCATGTCGAGTCGGCGTATCTGGGCGCCGGCGGCGTCCTGGAAGGCATCGGAGCCGGGCGTCTCTGCATCGACATGTCCACGATCGATCCGAGCGTGTCGCGGCGGGTCGCGGAGGCCGTGGGCCAGCGTGGCGCGCGCTTCCTCGATGCGCCCGTGTCGGGCGGCGTCCCGCGTGCCGAGGACGGGACACTCGCGATCATGGTCGGGGGTGACGCGCGAGACTTCGAGGACGCCCGCCCCGTGCTCTCGGCGATGGGCGCCAACATCATCCACGTCGGGCCGGTCGGGTCGGGCGAGGTCGCCAAGCTCTGCAACAACCTGATCGCGGGGGTGGCGGCCGTCGCGGTCAGCGAGGCGTTCAGGATCGCCGAGGGGTTCGGCGTGGACGCGAAGGTCCTGACCGACGTCATCTCGAAATCGTCGGGCCACCTGGGTGATGGAGCACATGCACCCGGTGCCCGGCCTCGTGACGAAGGCGCCCTCGAGCCGCGACTATGCTCCCGGCTTCACCACCGACCTGATGGCGAAGGACCTCGGGCTGGCCGTCAACGCCGCGCGTGAGCTGCGCGTGCCGGTCGTGGTGGCGCCGGCGGCGCAGCAGATGCTCAGGCTCGCATCGTCCCACGGCCTCGGGCGGAAGGACTTCTCGTCGGTCTATATGTTCCTCAGAGCATCAAGCCGCGAGGCGCCGGTCTGATATACTGCCTCCCGTTTTGCCGAGCGTGAACGGCTGAGGAGGCCCGCCTTGGCGATGTACGTCATGCTGAGCACGCTGTCCGAATCGGGGCGCAAGGTGCTCCGCGGGCGGCCCGGCTGGATCCGGAAGGTGAACGCCGACGTGCAGCGCATGGGCGCGCGCGTCGTCGCCCAGTACGCGGTGCTGGGTCCCTACGACTTCGTCACCATCATCGAGGCGCCGGACAACGCCACGATCTCGCGTGTGTCGGTGGAGCTGGGCGCGCGCGGCGGCGTCGCCGGAATGACGATGGCGGCGATCCCGCTCGACGAGTTCATCAGCCGGCTGGAGCGCGGCAAGGCGCACAAGCGTAACGAAAGGAAGAAGCGGTGAGCGTGCTCAAGATCCATCCGGAGAAATGTACCGGCTGCCTCCGCTGCGAGCTGGCCTGCTCGTACATGCAGACCGGCGAGTTCCAGCCTGCCAAGTCCGTGATCCGGGTCGCCCCGTTCGAGGGTCACACGTCCTACGCGCCCTACACCTGTACGCAGTGCGCGGAAGGATGGTGTATGACCGCGTGCCCGGTGGGCGCGATCACGATCAACGCCGTCGGCGCCAAGGACGTCCTCGACGACCGGTGTGTCGGCTGCAAGCTCTGCACGATCGCCTGCCCCTACGGGACGATGTTCTACGATCCCGCGACGCGCAAGGCCTTCAAGTGCAATCTGTGCGGCGGCGCCCCGGCGTGCGCCGAGGCGTGCCCGACGGCCGCCATCACCTATGAGGACGTGACGACCGAGGATTGGCTCGGCGACTTCGCGCGCGAACGGACCGCGCGGGTCCTCGCGGGGGCGAGCTGATGGCCGCCCGGCATTTGATCATCGGCGGCGGCACGGCCGGGATGAACGCGATCCGCACCATCCGTGAGGAGGAGTCCGAGCGGTCGACGATCACGCTGGTGAGCGCCGAGAAACCGTATTCGCGCATGGTCCTGCCGTACTACCTCGATCGCTCGATCGCCGAATCACATGTCTTCACGGCGACCGCGAAGGTGCTCGCCGACTGGGGCGTGACGCCGCACCTGGGCAAGCGCGCGACCGCGCTCGACACCACGGCGAACGTGTGTACCCTCGACGACGGCGCGACCGTCGAGTACGACGATTGCCTGATCGCGACGGGCTCCTCGGCGGTCCGGGCGCCGGTTCCGGGCGCCGACGGACGTGGCGTCCACTCCTTCTGGACGCTGGACCAGGCGCGCGGGGTGATCGCCCAGATCCAGCCGGGCAGCCACGTCGTGATGGTCGGGGCGGGCTTCATCGCCTTTACCATCCTCAACTCCATCCTGGCGCTCGGCGCCAAGCTGACGATCGTCGAAGTGGCTCCGCGCATCCTGCCGCGAATGATCGACGACACCGGCGCCCAGCTCGTCGAGGCGTGGCTCACGAAGCACGGCGTCGGCGTCCGCACCGGCGCGAAGCTCACCCGGATCGACGACGTCAAGGGCCGGCTGCGACTCAAGATGGCCGCGGGTGGCGACCTGGTGGCCGACGTCGTGATCATGGCGACGGGCATCCGGACGAATCTCGATTGGCTCAAGAGCTCGGGCGTGAAGGTGAATCAGGGCGTCGTCGTCGACGACCATCTGCGCTCGAGCGTCCCGAACGTCTACGCGGCCGGCGACGTGGCGGAAGGCCCCGACCTGCTCTCGCAGGCGAACGCGGTGCACGCGATCGAGCCGACCGCCCAGGAGCACGGCCGCGTCGTCGGCGCCAACATGGCCGGCAAGGATGTTCGCTACCGTGGCAGCCTCATCATCAACATCGTCGAGGTCTGCCACCTCGACGTCGCGTCGTTCGGCGCGTGGGACGACGCCCGCGCCGAGACGGCGAGCGGTGTCAGAGCCGACCGGCCGGCGTACCGCAAGCTCCTCTGGAAGGGCGAGCGGCTGACGGGGGCCATCATCCTCGGGCCGTCGAGCGACATCTGGACGACCAACGACGTGGGAATGCTGAAGGGGCTCGTCCAGTCCGGGGTCGCGCTCGGCCGCTGGAAGGCCCACTTGAAGAAGAACCCCTTCGACATCAAGCCGGCGTTCATCGCGACCAAAACGACGAGCATGCTACTTCCCGAAACCATCCTGGGGCGCCCGTCGAAGGCCCCCGGGGAGACCCCGGTGGCCGTATGAGTCCAGCGACCGTGACCGCGTCGAAGCAACCCAGAACGAAGGCGACGACCGCGCGCCCCGGCGGCTTCGCGGGCAATCTCTTGCGCGTGGATCTCACGCGCCGGACCTGCCGGGCCGAGCCGTGGGGCCCGGAGGCGATGCGGGAGCTGCTCGGCGGGGTGGGGCTCGGCGCGATGATCCTGTATCGCGAGACGGCGACGAAGGGCGGCAAGGGCAACGTCGCCTGGGACCATCCCGACAACCGGCTCGTCCTGGGTACGGGCCCGCTCGCGGGCCTGCCGGTGTGGGGCACGGGCGGTCTCACCGTCTGCACGATCGGGCCAGGCACCAACGGCCCGACCTCGACCCAGGCCAACGGGTTCTTCGGGACCAATCTGAAATACTGCGGCTACGACGCGATCATCATCCAGGGGCAGTCGAAGGACTGGGTCTATCTCTACATCAACGACGACGTCGTGGAGCTGCGCGACGCCCGTGCGCTGATCGGTCTCGACACGTGGGAGACCCAGGGGGCGCTCGGCCGGGAGACGGGGCTCGCGGGTCATCAGCTGTCGGTCTATTCGATCGGTCCGGCCGGCGAGAACCTCGTGCGCTTCGCCGCCATCCAGGGCGACTACGGCCACGTCGCGTCCAAGAACGGCTGCGGCGCCGTCATGGGCAAGAAACGCCTCAAGGCGGTCGCGATCGTGAAGGGGACGAAGGCTCTCCACGCCGCCGATCCGCGCGGCGTGATGCAGGCGGCCGAGGAGATGGCCCACGATCTCCGCACGGACCCGTCGGCGCGCTCGCTCTACGAGTACGGCACGCTGCCGGGCGTCGTGAACCTCTCGAAGATGGGCGCGCTGCCGATCAAGAATTACACCACCAACCTGACGTCGAACGTCGCCGGCGCGGACATGAGCGCCTGGGAAGCGCCGAAGCTTCGCGAGAGCTTCGACCACCGCGGCCATCAGTGCAACGCCTGCGGGATGCACCACTGCCACATGTCGGTCATCAGGCAGGGCGCCCAGAAGGGAACGATCGTGGACGAGCCGGAGTACGAGGGCTGGTCCGGCTGCGGCTGGGCGATCGGTTCGGCCGACCGCGACGGGGTCGCGTGGCTCAACACCGAATGCGACCGCGCGTGCGTGGACGTCAACGAGTGGGGATGGCTGTGCGGCTGGGTCATGGAGTGCCAGGAGAAGGGCTACATCACCCGGGAGCAGCTCGGCTTCGAGCTCAAGTGGGGTGACATCAAGGGCGCCCACCGCCTCCTCCAGATGGTCAGCCGCCGGGAAGGGTTGGGGAACCTCCTCGCCGAGGGCGTCAAGCGCGCCGCCGAAAAGCTCGGCGGAGCCGCCAAGGAGTGCGCCGTCTACATCGAGAAGGGCGCGACGCCGCGCGGTCACGATCATCGCGCCCGGTGGGAGGAAATGCTCGATACCTGCACGTCGTCAACCGCGTCGATGGAGACGGGGTACCCCGTGCATCCGACGGAAATCGGTCAGCCCGCCCGTGTCAATCCCTTCGACGGCGAGCAGGTGGCCAAGTACGTCGCCAGGCTGCGCGGCCGGCGGAGCTTCGAGGACTCGCTCGGTATTTGCATCTTCACGTCGCGGACCCGGCTCGAGTACATCTGCCGCGCCCTCTCGGCGGCGACGGGCTGGACCTTCACGGTCGACGAGGCCCTGCGGTTCGGGCGCCGTACCGCCGCGATCAACCGCGCGACCGCGCTCCGCTGCGGCCACACCGGCGCCATGGAGTATCCGTCCGCCCGCTATGGCTCGACGCCGGTGGATGGGCCCGCGAAGGGGCAGGCCATCGGGGCGCAGTGGGAGAAGATGCTCGACACCTGGTACGCCGAGGTCGGCTTCGACCGGAAGACCGGCAAGCCGTGGCCGAAGACGCTCAAGGGCCTCGGGCTCGACTGGCTCGCCAGGGATCTCTGGGGCAAGAAAGCCTAGACCGACGCGACAGCGGCCTGCCGAACGCCCGGATCGGTTCCTGGCGGATCCGCTCACTCGCGTCGCGCTGTGCGCCCGCCGCTTGACCCTTTCCACGCCGGTGTGTTAATTGTTGTCACTCATTCGACACAGGGTACCGGGGGTCCTATGGCGCACGTGATTGGATTCATTGGACTTGGCATCATGGGACGCCCGATGGCCAGGAACCTATTGAAGGCCGGCTACCCGCTGGTCGTCCACAGCCGGAGCCGAGGGCCGGTGGACGAGATCGCAAAAGCGGGCGCCAAAGTCGGCGCCTCGCCACGCGACGTCGCCGCGCAATCCGACGTTCTGATCACCATGCTCCCCAACTCTCCGGACGTCGAGCAGGTGGCGCTCGGCCGCGATGGCATCATCGAGGGCGCGCGACCCGGCCTCATCTTCGCCGACATGTCCACGATCTCGCCGATCGTGTCGCAGAAGGTCGGAGAGGCGCTCGCCGGGAAATCCGTCAAGATGCTCGACGCGCCCGTGTCGGGCGGCGAGAAGGGCGCGATCGACGGCACGCTGTCGATCATGGTCGGCGGCGACAAGGCGGTCTTCGAGGCGGTCCTGCCGATCTTCCAGGCGATGGGCAAGACGATCACCTACCTCGGGCCCCTCGGCTTCGGCGGGTTCACCAAGCTCGCGAACCAGATCATCGTCGCCGGCAACCTGACGGCGCTCGGCGAGGCGCTGACGCTCGCGAAGAAAGCCGGGCTCGATCGCGAGCTCACGCTGGCCGCGCTGGCCGGCGGGCTCGCCGGCTCGAGGTGCCTCGACCAGAAGAAGCCGAACTACGTCAGTGAAACCTACAAGCCGGGCTTCAAGGTCGACCTGCACTATAAAGATCTCGGGCTCATCATGGAATCGGCCCGCGCCCTCGGGGTGCCGTTGCCGGCGACCGCAGTCGTCCAGGAGTTGTTCAACGCCCTCCGCGTGAAGGGGCGTGGCGGCCTCGATCACTCCGGAGTGATCACCCTGCTGGAAGACCTCGCGGGCCTGTCCAGGTGAGGGCCACGGTCGATCGCGCCGGGCTCGACCCCCAGGGCCGGCTACCCAAAGTTCAGATCCGTCGGGTGCGGAAGGGCGATCTCTCGAAGGTCCGCGATGTCATGGAGCAGACCTTCGGCGACTTCCTGGAGCGCCAGCTGGGCACGCGGCCCCGGCAGGCGTTCGGCGGCGCGCAGTACGTGCATCATCGCTGGCTCATGGAGCCGTGGGGCTGCTTCGTCGCCGAAGAGGACAGCTCGAAGATCGTCGGTGCCGCGCTCGCAGTGACGTGGGGCACGGTCGGCGTGCTCGGGCCGGTCGCCGTGCTCACGAACTACCACAACCAGACGATCGGCCAGCAGCTGATCCGCGCGGCGCAGGACTTCTTCGACGAGAACAAGGCGACGCTCCACGGCTGCGTCACGTATCCGACGAGCCCCAAGCACCTGTACCTGTATCACAAGTTCGGATACCGGCCGAAGCACCTGACGGCCGTCATGAGCCGGACGATCGACCGTGGGGGGGCGCGAGTGCCGGCGTCCCCGAAGCCCGGGAAGACGCCGCTCACGGCGCGCCGCTTCTCCACGCTCGAGGAGGCGAAGAAGAAGGCGGCCCTCGCGCGGATCCACCGCATCACGAACGCGATCTGCCGCGGCATGGATCTCGCGAAGGAGATCGAGATCGTCGACGGCCTGGCCCTGGGCGACACGGTCCTCCTGGAGCGCGGCCGCGACCTCATCGGCTTCGCGATCTGCCACACGCCCGGCGTGAGCGAGGCGCCGGCCGGCGCCCTGTACGTGAAGTTCCTCGCGATCGACCCGCCCCACCGGAAGGCGGAGCACCTCGAGCAGTTCGTCGCGACGATCGAGGGCTTCGGGCAGGAGTTGGGTGTGCAACGCGTGATCCTTCCCGTGTACGCCCGCTACTGGACCGCGTACAACATCCTCGTTCAATGCGGATATCAGATCGACTTCACCATGGTCCGGATGCAGCGGGGCAAGCCGGAGGACTACGAGGATCCCGCGGACCTCGTACTCGACGACTGGCGCTGATGCGCACCGGCCCCGTGGCCGCCGCCGGCGTCCTCGCGCTGGCGCTCGCCGGGAGCGCCCTCGCACACTCGCTGCTCCTCGAGTCGTCGCCCGCCACCGGCGCGCGTCTCGCTGCCCCACCTCCGGAGATTTCGCTGCGCTTCAACAACCGCATCGAGAAGAAGCTTTCGACGATCCGCCTGCTCGACGAAGGCGGCGCGCCGCGGCCGGTCACCGTGCTGGCCGCGGACGGGCCCGTCGATCGCCTGACGGCGAGGGTTCCGTCGCTGCCGCCCGGTGCCTGGCGTGTCGAATGGCGGGTGCTGTCGACGGACGGCCACATCGTGAGCGGGGGCTTCTCGTTCCGCGTCGCGCGCTAGGCCGCCTTCGGGACCCGACGATGCTACCGGGGACGGTGACGCGATGGCGAGGATGACGGCCGGCCGCGCGACTGTCGAGGGGACGCGACGGTACACGGAGCGGTTCCGTGCACGGCTGGCGGGCGGGCACTTTCGCGAGCTCGACGGCGGCGTCGCGCTCTCGACGCTGGATGCCATCCTGCGATCGCTGGAGCTCGGCATCAACGTGATCGACACGGCGGTGAATTACCGTCATCAGCGCAGCGAGCGCGCGATCAGGACGGCGCTCGCCACGGCGATCGCGAAAGGCGTGGTGAGGCGAGACGAGGTCGTCGTGGCCACCAAGGGTGGGTTCATTCCCTTCGACGGAGCCGGGCCGCGCGATCCGCGCGCGCACTTCGCGGCGACGTACGTCGACACGGGGATCATCAAGCCGGGCGACGTGGCGAGCGGGGCGCACTGCATGACCCCGCGCTACCTCCGCGACCAGATCGATCGCAGCCGTGCCAACCTCGGACTCGAGACGCTCGACGTCTACTACCTCCACAACCCCGAGACCCAGCTCGACGAGGTCGAGCGCGGGGAATTCCTGATTCGCATGCGCGCCGCCTTCGAGGCGCTCGAGGAGGCGGTCTCGGCCGGAAGCATCGCGCGCTACGGCACCGCAACCTGGACCGGATTCCGCGCCGACCCGGACGCCCCCGACTACCTGTCGCTCGCGGAGCTCGTCGCGATGGCTCGCGACGTGGGCGGCAACGATCATCACTTCAACGTCATCCAGCTGCCGTACAACCTCGGGATGACCGAGGCGTTCACGCGCGCCAACCAGCGCGTGGACGGTGGACTGGTCCCCGTGCTCCAGGCCGCCCGGCAGCTCGGCGTCTCCGTGATGGCCTCGGCCTCGGTCCACCAGGGCCAGCTCACGCGCAATCTGCCGCCGCTGATCGCCGAGCTCATTCCCGGGCTCGTGAGCGACGCGCAGCGGGCGCTGCAGTTCGTGCGCTCGACGCCGGGTGTCGGCACGGCCCTCGTCGGCATGAGGTCTCCCGCGCACGTCGAGGAAAACGCGAAGGTCGGCGCGGTCCCCCCGATGGCGTGGGAGCAGTTCCAGCGCCTCTTCAGCGCAGTGGGAGGGTAGCCGCCGGGGCGCCCCGCCCGGGCGCCGGCGTCACCGATCCGGGCGGACCGCAAAACATTGCGCAGGGCAACCGCCTCGGGTAGGGTGATGCCGTGCTCGAGCGTGACCCCACACGCGGGCTTCGAGCCCGGGCTGCCGTCTCCGCCATCTTCTACGACCGTCGCAGCCCCTCTCTGCTCCCCGCACTTCGATGGCGCGCCCGCGCTCTCGGCTCATCACCGGGTTGCTACCCGCGGCGCCTCCACGCGGAGTGTCGCGCCGTTCACTCGCTGAGGGGGGATCGAGCGTGATGCGACGCATTCACCACGTCGGCATCGTCGTGAATCGGCTGGCGGACGCGTATGGCTTCTACCGCGACACGCTGGGGCTGCCGCTCCTCAAGGAGGCGACGATCCCGGACCAGCACGTACGGGCGGCCCTGCTCGGCGCCGGCGAGAGCGAGGTCGAGCTGCTCGAGCCGTTGGATCCGTCGTCGGGCGTCGGGCGCTTCCTGGCCCGGCACGGCGAGGGACTTCACCATCTCTGCTTCGACACGCCGGACATCGTCAAGACACTGACCTCGCTCAAGGAGATGCGCGTCGAGCTGCTGGACCCGACACCGCGTCCCGGGCTCGCCGGACAGATCGCGTTCGTCCATCCGAAGGCCTGCTGCGGCGTGCTCGTCGAGCTCGCGACGCCGTCCGCCGCGGCGGCCGAGGCCCCATCGCCCCTTCGGCTCAAGCGGCTCGTGATCGGCGCCTCCGACGTCAAGCGATCGAGCGACGTGCTCCGGTCGCTCTTCGGCCTCGAGGAGGTCGCGATGAATGACGGGCCGCGCGCCATGCTGGCGGTCGGCCGTGGCGCGTTGCTGGTCGTGCCGGCCGAGGAGGTCGGAGGCACGGAGGGGCTGGTGGCGCTCTCGATGGTCGCCGAAGACTTCTCGGCGCTGACGGACGCTTTCAGTCGCGCGGGCACGACTCTGCTGCGCGGCACGGGCGAGGTGACGGTGCAGCCCGCGTCGAGTCACGGCGTGCCCCTGCACATCAGCCGCTACGAGTAGCCTCGGGACAAACGGCCCGACCGCGTTAGTCTCGCCGGATGCCGCGGGGGCCGGGAAGGGGTCGACGAGACCCGTCCCCTCCAAGCGGCGACGGACGCATCCGCGATTGATGGAGCCGCGAGCCCACGACCAGGATGAGGTCGGCCCGCCGACAGGCGGCGGCCGCTTCCGGCGCTCCGGCGCGTCCGAGGGGGCCGAGATACAGGGGGTGCGCGTTGGGCACGGCGTCGTTGCGGCCGTACGCGGTGATCATCGGCATCACGCAGCGCTCGCTCAGCTGAACGACCAGCTCGCCGGCGCCGGCCCGGGTGGCTCCTCCGCCGACGAGGAGAAGAGGGCGCTTGGCCTGTCGTAGCCGTCGCACCGCCTCGCGCACGGCGTCGGCGTGCGGGGGCTGCGGGTGGGTGACGCGGTACTCTTCCGGCGCGAGTGCCGCGACCGGAGACATCTTGCCGCTCAGCACATCTCGCGGGATCTCGACGAAGACCGGGCCCGGGCGGCCGCTCATGGCCGTACGCAAGGCCCCGCGCAGGAGCTCGGGGATGCGTTCGGGCTTGTTGATCTGGAGGGCGAGCTTGGTCACAGGCCGAAACATGTTGACCAGATCGAACTCCTGGAAGGCGTCCTTTTGATAGTGGTCGAGCGCGATCCCACCGACGAGGACGACGACCGGTGAATGGGCCACGTACGCGGCGGCCACGCCCGTGATCAGATTGGTCGCACCGGGGCCGCTCGTCACGAGGCAGACGCCCGGGCGATCGGTGACGCGGGCCAGCCCATCGGCCATGAAGGCGGCAGCCTGTTCGTGGCGGACGTTGATGTACTCGACGCTCGAGTCGTCGTAAAGCGTGTCGAGAACGTCCAGGAAGGTCGCGCCGACGATGCCGAACATGTGCCGTACCCGCTCAACCTTCAGGAGCTCCACGACGGCTCGTCCGCCGGTCCAGACATCCATAGACGCGCGTCCTCCTGGTGCGCCCCCGGGTCGGCGCCATTCGGCGCGCAACAGGATACCGGGTGCCCAGCCGTAAACAAAGCGAGGTCGGGCATCGTCGTACCGGCAGACACATTCCGCAAGGAGGATTCTCATGAGACGCCTGCAACGGACGATCGGTACGATGACACTGCTCCTGCTCGGGGTTGCGGTTGTCGCCGCCCAGGCCGAGCCCCAGTTCGCGGGCTCCTGGGTTCTCGACCGCTCCCAGAGTCAGTTCCCGACGCACGAGGGCCGGGGCCATGGCGCGCCAAGCCCCCAGGCTCAGCCTGCCCAGGTCACGCTGATGGTCGAGCAGCATGGCAACACGCTGAAGGTCACCCGGACCATGACGATGGGTAGTCGGGAGCGCTCGATGACCGACACGCTGGTCACCGACGGAAGCGATCAGACCCACCAGGGCTACCGCGGCAACGTCGTCACCCGGGCGGCGTTCGAGGGCGATCGGCTGGTGGTGACGCGGACACACGTGAAGAAAGACGATCAGAGCGACCAGACCATGTCCCGTCAGTCCATCTGGACGCTCTCGCCGGACGGTCGGGTCCTGACGATCGACACCACCTTCCACAGCCCGCGCGGCGACCGCGCCATGAAGATCGTGTACCAGCGCAGCTGACCTCGCGCGCGACGGGGTGTCCGACCTCGAACGCCCCGTCACCGCGACGAGCGCACGCGCTTCTTGTCCTCTGGCCCCGGGACGTCTATTCTGCGCACGTCGATGGCGCCGCTACAGCCGACCGAGACAGAGTCGACCGCCTGGCGTGTTGGCCGCCGTCAGCTCCTGGCGGGCGCGCTCTCGCTGGGCGCCTCGCACCTCGTTCCGCCGCTCGTTCGCCGGGCGCGGGCGCAGACCCGACTCTCCGCGCACCCGTTCACTCTGGGTGTCGGGTCGGGCTATCCCTCGCCGACGGGAGTGGTGCTCTGGACTCGCCTGGCGCCGTCGCCCCTGATGCCGGGCGGCGGCATGCCGCCGGAGGTGGTGCCGGTCGAGTGGGAAGTAGCGACCGACGATCGCCTGGCCCACGTCGTCCAGCGGGGCACCGCCGCCGCGACGCCTTCGTTCGCGCATGCGATCCACGTCGAGGTCGACGACCTCGAGCCCGGACGGTGGTACTGGTACCGCTTCCGCACGGGCGGTCAGGTGAGCGCGATCGGTCGCACGCGCACGGCGCCGCCCGCGAATGCCGGGGGCGATCGCCTGCGGCTCGCGTTCGCCTCCTGTCAGCAGTACGAGCAAGGCTACTTCACTGCGTACCGTCACATGCTCTCGGACGACCTCGACGTGATCATCCACGTGGGCGACTACATCTACGAGTCCTCATGGGGTCAGGACCACGTGCGCAAGCACGGCGCGCCCGAGCCCCATACGCTCGACGACTATCGAATCCGCTACGCGCTCTACAAGGGCGACCCGGACCTGCAGGCTGCGCACGCGGCCTGTCCCTGGCTCTGCACCTGGGACGACCACGAGGTCCAGAATGATTACGCCAACGACCGCTCCGAGCACCTCGACGCGCCGGAGTGGTTCCTGCGGCGGCGGGCCGCCGCGTACAAGGCCTACTACGAGCACATGCCGCTTCGTCGCCAGATGGTGCCGTTCGGCCCGCACATGCGTCTCTTCGCGCGGGTCGCCTTCGGGCGTCTCGCCCAGATCCATCTGCTCGACGGCCGCCAGTACCGATCGCCCCAGCCGTGTGCCGCGCCCGGCCGGGGCGGCGCCAACACCGTCGAAGACTGCCAGGAGCGGCTCGACTCGCGCATCACCATGCTCGGTGACGCCCAGGAGCGCTGGCTCCTGGCCGGGCTCGACCGCTCGACCGCTCGCTGGAACGTCATCGCTCAGCAGACGCTGATGGCCCAGCTCGATCGGAAGCCGGGCCCGGGTCAGCTGTTCTGGACCGACGGATGGGACGGCTACCCGGCGGCCCGCCGCCGCCTGCTGGACTACCTCGGCCAGCGGAAGCCGGCCAACCCGATCGTGCTCGGCGGCGACGCGCACTCATTCTGGGTGACCGACCTCAAGCCCGACTTCGACGACCCGCGCTCGCCGGTCGTCGCCACCGAGTTCGTCGGTACGTCCATCACGTCACAGTTCAGGCGCCGCCAGGAGGAGCTCGAAGCGCTGTTGCCTGACAATCCCCATATCCGCCTCGGCAACGGCACGCGACGCGGCTACGTGCGGGTGGAGATCACGCGCGAGGGGTTACGCGCCGACCTGAGAACCGTGCGTAGCGTGACCCGGCCGCGCGCCGAGGTCGACACCCTGGCCACGTTCGTGGTCGAAGATGGACGGCCCGGGGCGGTGCGCGCGTAGCGGCCATGCCGCCGCGACCGGCGAGCAGGTTCCCGGGCGTCCCGTTGGCTGACGAGAGACAATAGGCGTACTGGAGGCATCGAGCCATTCGATTCCTGGCCGTTCACCCCGGTCCCCTGATGTACACGAAGATCTACCTGCGGCTGGAACCGCTCGGGCTCGAGCTGATCGCTGCGGCCGTCCGCCGGGCCGGCCACCAGGTCCAGCTCATCGACCTGCAGGCGGAAACGCACAAGGATTACGTGAGGCTCATCGACCACTGGCGGCCGGACGTCGTGGCGTTCTCCTGTAACTACCTGGCGAACGTTCCGGAGATCGTCGACCTCGCGAAGCTGACCCGCGCCAGGTGGCCCGAAACCTTTGTGCTCGTCGGGGGCCACAGCGCCTCCTTCACCGCGCAGGAGCTCCTCGAGCACGCCGGGGGGGCGATCGATTGCGTCGTGAAGGGCGAGGGCGAGGCGTCGATCGTCCCGCTGCTCGAAGCGATCGAGCATGATCGCCGTGCGGTCGCCAAGGTGGCCGGCGTCGTCACGCTCGACGGGGAGGGGCCGCCGCCTCGTCTCGTGGACAACCTGGACGATCTCATGCCCGCCCGCGATCTGCTCCGGCACCGTCGCCGGTACTTCCTCGGCACGCTCGATCCCTGCGCGTCGATCGAGTTCGCCCGCGGCTGTCCCTGGGACTGCTCGTTCTGCAGCGCGTGGACGTTCTACGGTCGGAGCTACCGGGTGGTCAGCCCGGAGCGGGCGGTGGAGGACCTCGCCTCGGTCAAAGAATCCGGCGTCTTCATCGTGGACGACGTGGCCTTCGTGCAGGCCAAGCACGGCTTCGAGATCGGCGAGGCCATCGCGCGCCGCGGGATTCGCAAGCAATACTATCTGGAGACCCGCGGCGATGTCCTGCTGCGCAATCGGGACGTGTTCAAGTTCTGGACCCGGCTGGGGCTGCGGTACATGTTCCTCGGGCTCGAAGCCATCGACGAGGAGGGCCTGCGCAAGTACCGCAAGCGGATCTCCCTCGGGAAGGCCTTCGAAGCGCTCGAGTTCGCGCGCTCGCTCGGAATCACGGTCGCGATCAACCTCATCGCCGATCCCGACTGGGACCGCGACCGGTTCGCCGTGGTTCGCCGGTGGTGCATGGAGATCCC
>QHSR01000285.1 GCA_003221635.1 Candidatus Rokuibacteriota bacterium
CGTCTGAACGAATTCGGGATCACCCTGCCGCCCCTCAGGGAGCGAGATGACATCCTCCATCTGGCGAACGAGTTTCTCCCCGAAGCCAGCATGGAGCTCGGCCGCCCTTGCCGGAAAATCTCAGAGGCGGCGGCTCAGGTCCTTCTACGCTACCCCTGGCCGGGGAACGTGCGGGAGCTCCGGAACGTCATTCGCCGGGCGATCCTCCTCGCTTCGGACGTGATCGAGCCGGAGCACCTCTCGGTCCTGCCCGTCGACCCATCTGCGGCGACCGCACTCCGCGGAGAGCCGCCGCCGGTCGGCTCCTCGCTCCTCGACTCCTCTCTCGTCGGCTCCTCTCTAAAGGTGATCGCCGAGGCGGCCGCGGCAGACGCCGAGCGGCGGGCGATCCACCAGGTCCTCCAGGCCACCAGGGGGAACAAGACCGAGGCGGCCCGACTCCTCCGAACCGACTACAAGACCCTGCACCGCAAGATGAAGCAGTACGGCATCGACGCTGGGCCGTTCAGGGAGTCCTCAGCGTAACTCTGGTCCCCGCACCAGGGTGCTCACGCCATACCCGGCACCCTTGCCCAGAGCCGGCGGGCCCCCTTGCTGCCAGCAGTGGCCACACTTCCGGCGCTTGGGCGGGATTCATCGGCGGCTCGAAGCTCGAATCACACGCGAACCCGCGGTCAGACTCGCCTTTCCGCAATGATGCGCGCCATCACGGCGCGGATACGGGCGGCTGCGCGCCGAGCTTCCGTGCTTGCTTGACGAGCGCTTCGTCGAACGTCGCGAACCGCTCCGCCTTGCCGCTGAGCACGAGATGAAGCGCGTCGGCGAGATCCATTCCCTGCGCGGCCCAGCGCAGCGCCTGGAAGACGAGGTCGGCGTTCTGCGCGCGCACGTTGCGCAAGGACAGCAGGTCGCGCAACCTTTCCATGACCAATCTGCGCGGCGCGTCAGCTTTGCGCAATACCCACGCCAGCTCCAGCACGACCGTAACCGGTATCCAGTACGCCGACTTCGCTTCCGCGAGCAGGCGGCGCGCCGCCCGTGCCTGAGCCGGCTCGTCGTCGAGCAGGTAGCGGGCCAGGATGTTGGTGTCGAGCGCGATCAACGGCGCCCCCGCCGCCCGCGGCGAGCATACGCGCGGACCCGGGCGTCATCCTCGCGCACCGCGAGTGCGACGGCTTCGTCATCGCTCAATCCCGCATAGCGCCCCTTGCTCGCGCGGGGCGCGAGCGAGCCGGCGAGCCTTGCCACATGCGCCGCGTGGTTCGCGGCCCGGATGGTGACCTTGAAGCCCTCGCCGGGCAGCAGCTCCACGTTGAGCTCGGTGCCGCTGCGGATGTCCAGCGCCTCGCGGATCGCCTTCGGAATGACGATCTGCCCCTTGCTCGACGCCCGGATGGTATCCATGACAAACCTCCAGGTAAGACGCGTAAGTAAGACGATACCCCGGCGCGTCCAGCCGGTCAACGTTTCGCGTGTTTGGCGCCGGGGCGTGGCAGGCCTTAACCCCAGTGATGGGTGATGGCAACTTGTCGATTGCCGTCACGGGGCCTTCCGGGTTCCTGTATCAGAAGAGCTCGGCCCTGACCTCCGGCTACGTGTCCATTCACCCCCATTAAGCTCGCAATCAGGGAAAGGGCCCCGATGCTTCGGGGCCCTTTTTAACTTGCCACCCCGGCCGACGGGGCCGTCCGGCGTAGAAGGACTGGTCGCCGAGCGCTGACCGTTAGGTCACGTGAAGGGATAGGAGCGGACCCCGCTGATCCAGACGATGACTGCCCGTATCCTCAGCCTTTCACTCACCACCCGCGCAAATCGGCTGGTGGCGCGCAGCTGGGATTCGACCGCAGTGCCAACGGATGCAAGACGCCGATCGCCCAGCCGACGTTCAGTCGCTCTCCCAGCCATCTAGGCATGGCCGTCCGAGCGTGAAGGTAGAGCCCCTGCGCTTCATGCCGCGATCGCAGTACGTGGACGGGATCAGCTGGCAGCGCA
>QHSR01000238.1 GCA_003221635.1 Candidatus Rokuibacteriota bacterium
GGCCGTCATACGCTTCCCCGTGTCGATCGCGGCCTTTTGAGCGCCTGCGAGCTGGTCCATCGTAATGCCCTTCAACTCACGCTCGACCATGTAGACCGGCATATGATCCTCCTTGCGTGACTCGTTGCCGCCACTACGACACCCTGGGCAGACTCTGGGTCGTGACCAAAGAGGTTGTCAAGGGCGATCCTTGACCATCTGGCGTGTGGGCTAGCGGCGAAAACCGCGGCCACCCTCACTGGCGCTTCACGCGGAAGTGCACGCGCCGGTTCTTCGCCGCACATGCGTCCGACTTGTCCGTGCACACCGGGCGGTCTGAACCGTAGCCGATGGTCCACAGGCGCGTGTCGGGCACGCCCATCGCCGTGAGAAAGCTTGCGGCCGCCTTGGCCCGCAGCTCGGCGATGGCAACCTTGTCCTCGCGGGCTCCTTTGTCGTCCGTGTGGCCTTCGATGAGCACCAGGTACTCTCGATTGTCGACCACCCAGCGGGCGATCAGCCAGCGGGCGTTGCCCAGCATGATGTTGGCCCCATCGCGGACGATGTCCGCCCGGTCGGGCTCGAAGAACACGTCCTTGAGCGCCGGCTCGTCGGCGAACTCCTCCATGTTCTGCGGCGCCCTCGACACCCCGACTGGACTCGATGGCGACTGAGCCGCCGGCCGCTGCTCCTGGACGGCTGGCGGCCGGGGCGGCGGCGGCGCCACGGGCTCCTTCGGCGCCGTGCCGGACGGCGTTGTCGTCTTCGGTGCCTGCTGCGCGCACCCCGCCAGCGTCGGGAGCAAAGCCACCACGGCCAGG
This sequence comes from Candidatus Rokuibacteriota bacterium, assembly GCA_003221635.1. Classification (GTDB taxonomy): domain Bacteria; phylum Methylomirabilota; class Methylomirabilia; order Rokubacteriales; family CSP1-6; genus AR31. The sequence goes on from QHSR01000238.1 coordinate 801, forward strand.
ATTGCGATATTCGACCGCCGCGTCATCGTTGACCCTCCCGTTGCCGAGCGCCTCACCGAAGCAGCGACACCAGCTGCCGATCTAAAGATGAGCGCGACACGGAGCCGGGGCCTGCCGAGCTGGCGACAGCCTGCGCTCCGCTCTCAGATAGTCTCGGAGCGCGGCGGTGAGGAAGATGACCGCGAGCCCGATCAGCCGCATGGACACCTCGGTTGAGGACGGCTGCCGGGAGTCTAGCAGAGAAGGTCGCTCGGGTTATGCGACGGACTCAGCGCGCCATCCACACCAAGCGACGACGTAAGGATCACTCGCGGCCTTATCCACATTTCCACAGTGATCCACGGGCGCCAAAAACGACGGCGTGATGCGGTCGCGCTGTTGGGGTCCGCGGAAAGCGACGGCCTGTCGAGCCTCCGCGAGCACGGGCGCGAAAGTTCCGCTGTTCGACTGGCGCGCGCGTCGAGATGGGTGCGAATCTCCATCTGACGCGCGCTAACGAGGGCTTGACATCTCCCGTCGAGCCGTTGTCACATCCGCTTGCCGGTGCAGTAATGCGATTGTGCAATCAGGGCAGCGGAGCGTAGTACTGCGATGAAGCGATCACCGCGACGTCCCAGTTCGTCCATCAGTAGGGGAGGCGGCGCGCCACCCGCGCCCTCCTCCCCGACTGACACAGCAGCGCGCGAGCAAAGGGCGACCTCCCCCGCTCGCGGTCGCGTGGCCGCGCCCGAGCCGTCGAGCGACACTTTCCCGATCGTCGGCATCGGAGCCTCTGCCGGCGGATTGGAGGCATTCTCCGAGTTACTGGCGCACCTGTCGCTCGATGCGGCGGCGATGGCCTTCGTGCTGGTCCAGCACCTCGACCCGAAGTACCCGAGCGTCCTGAGCGAGATCTTGGGCCGAACGACCCGGATGCCCGTCGTCGAGGTGAAGCAGGGCATGCGCGCCGAGCCTGGCCATGTGTACGTCATGCCGCCGAACACGCGCATGACCATCGTCGAGGGGATTCTGAACCTGGCACCGCGGTCCGACGATCCGGGCCCGCACATGCCGATCGATCACTTTCTGCGCTCGCTCGCCGAAGACGCGAAGAGCCGGGCGATCGGCGTGATTCTCTCGGGCAGCGCGTCAGATGGCGCGCTGGGGCTGAAGGCGATCAAGGCCGAGGGCGGCATCACGTTCGCGGAGGCCCCGCAATCGGCGAAGTTCGACGGCATGCCGCGCAGCGCCATGGCCTCGGGCGCGGTCGATTTCGTCCTCCCGCCGAAAGCCATCGCGCAGGAGCTGATTCGGATCGGTCGCCATCCCTACCTCCGCGAGACGGGCGCCGCGCCGCCCGCCGAGCCCGTGGCCGACGGCGCCGCAGCCCTCACCCATATCTTCCGGATGCTGCGTGAAAAGATCGGCCTCGATTTCACGCTCTATCGGCAGACGACGATCCAACGCCGCTTCGCCCGACGCATGCTGATTCACGGCGTCGGCACGCTCGAGGCCTACCGCCGCTACCTCGAGGAGCACCCCTCCCAGGTGCAAGCGCTGTACAACGACCTGCTCGTGAATGTGACCAGGTTTTTCAGGGATGCGGACGCGTTCCAGATCCTGCGGCGGAGCGTCTTTCCGAGCATCATCAAGCAGCGGCCGGCGGACGCGCCGATCCGCATCTGGGCGCCGGGGTGTGCGACGGGAGAGGAAGCCTACTCGCTGGCCATCGAGCTGCTCGAGTGCCTTGGCGACGAGGCCGCCACCGTCCCGATCCAGATGTTCGGAACCGACGTCAATGAAACCTCGATCGCGAAGGCGCGGGCCGGGGTCTACCCGGAGAATATCGAGCTCGATGTCCCGGCGGCGCGGCTGCGGCGCTTCTTCGTGAAGCTGGATGGCCAGTATCAGGTCCGCAAGGCGGTGCGCGAGCTCTGTGTCTTCGCCAAGCACAACCTGGCCACGGACCCGCCCTTCTCGAAGATGGACCTCATCGTCTGCCGCAACGTGCTCATCTACCTCGAGCTGGAGCTGCAGAGGCGCGTGTCGTCGGTCTTCCACTATGCCCTGCGGACCCCAGGCTTCCTGATGCTCGGAGTGTCGGAGACCGTCGGACCTCTGTCGGACCTCTTCTCGGTGGTCGACAAAAAGTACAAGGTCTACGCCAAGAGGCCGACCTCAAGGCGGTTCGACCTGGGCTTGGGCAGTCTCGATCGCAGGACCGCGAAAACGGCGACAGGCAGGGCCGCGAGGAGTGCCGGCGAGGCCGGCGAGAGTCGGTCGGACCTGCTACAGGAAGTTGACCGGCTGCTTCTCAGCAAGTACGCCCCCGCCGGCGTCCTCGTCAATGAGGCCGCGGAGATCCTTCAATTCCGCGGTCACACGAGCCCATATCTCGAGCCAGCCCCTGGCCAGGCCAGCCTCAACCTCTTGAAGATGGCTCGGGAAGGCCTGCTGATGGAGCTGCGCGTGGCGATCGACAAGGCGCGGAAGCAGAACGCGCCGGTCAGGCGCGAAAGGCTCAGCATCAAGCAAGATGGCCGGATGGCCCAGGTGACTCTTCAGGTCATCCCGATGAGCGGGCCCGCCCGGGAGCGCAATTACCTCGTGCTCTTCGAGCGTGTTCCCCCGTCGCGGGAGCCGAGAACGCCGGGACGCAGGATTCCCAGCCCGATCGCGCACCCGAAGCGGCACATCGAGAACCTCCGCCACGAGCTCACGGCGACCAAGGAGTTCTTGCAGTCGATCATCGAAGAGCGCGAAGCGGCCAACCAGGAGCTGCAAGCGGCCAACGAAGAGCTCCTGTCGAGCAACGAGGAGCTGCAGAGCACGAATGAGGAGGTCGAGACCGCGAAGGAGGAGCTCCAGTCGGTCAACGAAGAGCTCACCACCGTGAACGAGGAGCTGCAGCACCGAAATGTCGAGCTCTCCCAGCTCAACAATGACCTGAACAACCTGTTCACGGGCGTCAACATTCCGATCATCATGCTTGGCAGCGATGGGAGGATCCGGCGGTTCACCCCCACGGCCGCGAAGGTCCTCAACCTGATTCCGGCCGACCTCGGCCGGCCGATCGGCGACATCAGACCGAGCGTCGATCTGTCGGACCTGGAGCAGGTGTGCCGGCACGTGATCGACACGGCGACCGTCGTCGAGCGCGAGTTGAGCGATCGGGACGGCCGCTGGCATTCCCTGCGGGTCCGGCCCTACACGACGACGGACAACCAGACCGACGGCGCGGTGATCACGCTGGAAGACATCACCGCTCTCAAATCGAGCGTCGAGCAGGTCACGGCGGCACGCGACCATGCCCAGACGATCGTGGACAGCGTGCCGGTGCCGCTCGTGCTCCTCGACATCGATCTGCGCGTCACGTGGGCCAGCCGCTCGTTCTATGAGACGTTCCAGCTCACGCCTGAGGAGACGATCAGCCACTTCGTCTACGAAATGGGAAACGGCCGGTGGAGCCTCCCGGCGTTGCGGGGGGCGCTCACGGAGGTGCTCGAGAAGAACGTCGGGTTTCATGAGTTCGAGGTGGAGGACGACTTCGCCCGCGTCGAGGCCAAGACGATGCTCTTGAACGCGCGCCCGATGCAGTCGGAGCAGAAGGCGGGGCGCCTGATCCTCCTCGCCATCGACGACATCACCGCGAGAAAGAAGGCGGAGCGGCACCTGCGGCCCTCTAACTGAGGTCCGCTCGCGGAGGCTCTCCGAGGAAGCGACGAATGGCAGCGAGATCTCAGCCTGGCCTGGATGGCCTCTGGGCCCGCCTCCTGGAGTCCCTCGCCCACCAACTAGCGCCGGCGGTCCTCGATTCGTGGCTCCGCCCTTGCCATATCCTTGCCGTCGAGGGCGACCATCTGCGGATTGGCGCCCCGGATCGGTTCTCGCGTGACTGGCTCATGCAGCATCACTTCCATGCCTTGCAAAGCGCGGCGGAGAAGTGCGTGGGTGGGCACCCGCAGGTGTCGATCGTCGTCGCCGATGCCGCGGCCGCGGCGCTGGACCAGCCTGCCACACCACCGCGGGCAACCACGCCGGCCGGCACCGCCGAACGGTTGAATCCCCGCTACACCTTCGACACCTTCGTCATCGGCTCATCGAACCAATTCGCCCAGGCCGCCTCTCAGGCCGTCGCGGAGCTTCCGTCGCGTGCGTATAACCCGCTGTTCATCTATGGCGGCGTCGGCCTCGGCAAGACGCACTTGCTCCACGCGATTGGTCACCGGACGGTTCACCTGTTTCCCGGCACAGTGGTCATCTATCTTTCGTGCGAGCACTTCACCAATGAGCTCATCGATGCGATCCGCTACGACCACACGGCCGCCTTCCGCGCGCGCTACCGGACGATCGACCTCCTTCTGATCGATGACATCCAGTTCATCGCAGGAAAAGAGCGGACGCAGGAGGAATTCTTCCACACCTTCAACGACCTCTACGAGTCGCGAAAGCAGATTGTCCTCTCCAGCGACTCGCCGCCGAAGAGTATTCCCGAAATCGAGGAGCGCTTGCGGTCGCGCTTCGAGTGGGGCCTCATCGCCGACGTTCAGCCGCCGGACTTCGAGACCAGGGTCGCCATCCTCAAGAAGAAGGCGGCCCTCGAGCGAGCCCTTCTGGCCGACGAAGTCGCCTACCTGATTGCGGGTCGAGTCAAATCAAACATCCGCCAGCTCGAGGGCTCGTTGACCCGGATGATCGCGGTCGGCGCGATGACGGGTCGCGAGATGACTGTGGACCTCGCTCGGGAGGTGCTCTCGGACCTGTGGGGCGACGAAAAGACGATCATTCCGATCGAGCTGATCCAGCGGAAGGTTTCCGAATTCTTCGGGGTCAAGCTCTCCGAGCTGAAAGCCAAGGGGCGGACGAAAGCGGTGGCCTTCCCTCGTCAGATCGCCATGTATCTGGCGCGGCAGCTCACCCACACCTCGCTCACCGAGGTGGGCCGCGCCTTCGGCGGTAAGGATCACACAACGGTCCTGCACGCGGTCGGCAAGATCGAGGCCCTTCTCAAGGATGATCCCAGGCTGCGGAAGACCATCGACGGGCTCATCGAAAAGCTCACCCCGTGACCGTTGGCCTCTTCTGTTGGCTGCGCTCCCTCTGCCGACCGGCTCAGGCGGTGGTGCTTACGAGACCTCGAGTCGGCGGCTCATCGACGCGTGATCGCGGCGGCTGTTTGTCCGTTCCCTGAATCCTGAGTCTCGGGCAGCTGGAGCGGCTGAACGGGAAAATGCAGGGCCATCCACGCGGCCAGGCCCCCCTGCAGCGGATGGACTCGCGTGATCCCTCTGCGCCTGAGCTGGAGCGCCACCCGGGCGCTCGTGGCTTCGTTCGGTCAGGAGCAATAGAGCACCAGCTCTCGAGATCGGAGGAACTCCGACTGATGCTCGTCGATCTCGTCGGTTGTCATCCAGCGGCTGCCCGGGATGGCGTAGGGCGTGGCCGCCACGTCGAGCCGCGTCCGGAGATCGATGATCGTGATGTCCTCGCCCGCGTCGAGCCGGCTCTTGAGCGTCTCCGGTGAGATGCGGGCGATGCGCAGCGCCCGGAGAAAGAGCCGCCGGCGCACGTACTTCACCAACACGTAGCCCATCAGGGCGGCGACGACGACGAGACCGAGCGTGCGCTCCAGTCGCTCGAGACGAGCGACGATCAGCGAGATTGCATCGGTGAAGGCGTAGCCCAATCCCATCCAGATTCCCGCCCAGAGCAGCACGCCGATGAGCTCGTAGAACGCGAACCGCAGCCGTCCCACCGCGAAGATGCCGGCCAGCGGCGGCATGACCGTCGTCAGCCCCGGCACGAACTTCGCGATGAGCATGCCTCGGACCCCATAGCGGGCGAAGACGTGCTCGGTCCGTCGCACGCACGAGTCGGGCTCGACCGAGAGGCGACAGAGACGCGCCAGCACACCGACGCCGCGGCGCCGGCCCAGCTCGTACCATCCGAGGTCCACCGTCAGTGCGACCACCGCGATCGCGCCCAGCACCAACGGGATGCTGACGCGTCCGCTCGCCGCGAGCGCGCCGACCGCAAGGAGGGCCGGCACCGCTGGCAGCGGAATGCCAACCTGCTCGGCGACGACCAGGGCCGGAAGGATCACGACGCTGTACTGCTCGAGCAGCTTCAGGCTTTCCGCGAGGCCCATGGTGGGGCTTTCGCCGGCTGGACACGGCGCCGGCTCCGGATCGGCCTCCGCTTCGTGACGGCCACGTGAAGCAAGTGGGTCAGCCGCCGCTGCGCGTCAGCCCAAGCCTTCGTCCCCAATTCCCGGAGGACCTTGCCTTGCGCCCGGGCCCAGAGCGGCCGCGCGACGTCCAGCGCTCGTCTCCCTTTCGAGGTGAGCCGCATCGCTTTGATTCGCCCGTCGGGGTGCGAGGCTCGCGCGATCACTCCATCGCGCTCCAGAAGGTTGAGGCTCCGCGTCAGCGTCGTCTGGTCGATGGCGAGCGCGTGCTGGAGCTGCCTGAGATTCGCCTCGCCCATGCGCGCGATGGTCGCGAGAATGCTGAATTGAGTCACCCGGAGACCGCTCGGCCGCAGGACGCCGTCGTAGAGCTGCGTCACCGCGCGAGTGACCATCCGGAGCGTGTTGCAGACACAGGGCGACAGCCGTCCGGGGTCCTGCCCACTTGTCAGCCTGATGCCTCGTCGAGCCATAGACGTCATCCTAATAGTCACGGCCGTGCCCGGCAAGCACATTGTATGTAGATACATTTATACATGCACCCGCATGGGATCTGCGAATCCCTCGGGTCCCGACCACCATCCTAGTCAGCAGGAGGACCCGCCAGATGAGTCCAAGCGGGATCACGACGGTTCATCAGCCATCCGCGTCGACGAAGCCTCACACATACGCGCACTCGGCCATTCGGGCCTGAGCGGGGGACTTCCATGCGACTCGCAGACAAGGTAGCCATCGTGACGGGCGGCGGAACCGGCATCGGCGCCGCCATTGCCAGGACGTTCGCCCGTGAAGGAGCCAAGGTCACGATCACGGGCCGCCGCAAAGAAATCCTCGATGAGATCGCCGACTCGATAACCGCCGCGGGCGGCCGCGCGCTCGCCGTGCCGGGCAGTGTCACCGAAGAGGCGGATGTGCAGCGCGCCGTGCAGGCGACGCTCGCGACGTTCGGGCGCGTCGACGTGCTCGTCAACAACGCTGGAAGCCTGTTGCACGCCGGCCCCTTGCACGAGACGGCCGATGAGATCTGGGACGACGTGTTGGACGTGTTCCTCAAGAGCGTGTTCCGCTTCTCACGGGCGGTGATCCCTCACATGCAGCGCCAGGGTGGCGGCTCGATCGTCAACATCGGTTCGGCCCTCGGCCTGAAGGCCTCCCTGGCCTTTCCGGTCCACCCGTACGCCGTGGCGAAGGCCGGCGTGGCCATGCTCACGAAGACGATCGCCGTGCATTACGCGAAGGACGGCATCCGCTGCAACTGCGTTGCACCCGCAGTCACCGAGACGCCACTGCTGGAATCCCGACTGGCGGACCCGGCGGTGCGAAAGGCGATGGAGGCTCGAGTACCGCTCGGTCGGCTCGGCCGGCCGGACGACATCGCCCGGGCCGTGCTCCATCTGGCGTCGGATGAGGCCGCGTGGACGACCGGGACGATCTTCACGGTCGACGGCGGAATCATGGCGCAGTAGGGGCAACGACATGGCCGATTCAGGCTACGCCAGCGGGCGAAGGGGACTTCTTCTCGTCGACCCTTCCAACGACTTCCTCGCCTCCGAGGGGCCTCGCCAGGGCGACGTCGTGACCAAGGAGCACGGATCGACCTTTGCTTACGCGATCGTGGCGACGCGAGAGATCATTGCTGGCTTCTCCGCCGCCTGACGTTGCGGCGCCGCCGGCGACAGCGCCGCGCTTCGACGCGCGCACCCGCGTGCTGCTCGAGGCGCCCATCGCGAGCACGCTCGTGCGTCTCGCAACGCCGAACGTGCTGGTCATGCTCGCGCAGGCGTCCGTCGGGCTCATGGAGACGTATTTCGTCGCTAGGCTCGGCACCGATGCGCTGGCCGGCGTGGCGCTGGTCTTCCCCGTGCTGATGCTGATGCAGATGATGTCAGCGGGGGCCGTGGGCGGTGGGATCTCGTCCGCGATCGCCCGCGCGCTCGGCGCCGGCCGTCGCGCCGACGCCGATGCGCTGGTGGTCCATGCGCTCGCCATCGCCGTCGGGTTCGGGCTCCTCTTCATGCTCGCCGTGCTGGGGGGCGGCCGATGGCTCTACAGTGCGATGGGCGGGAGCGGCGCGTCCCTCGACGCGGCGCTGACCTACTCCGGTGTAGTCTTCTCGGGCGCGATCCTGATCTGGGTTTTCAATTCCCTCGCAAACGTGATCCGCGGCACCGGCAACATGGCGGTCCCGGCCGTGGTCACCTCGGTCGGCGCTGCGGCGCTGATCCCCCTGTCCCCGTGTCTCATCTTCGGCTGGGGACTGTTCCCGCGGCTCGGCGTCGCCGGTGGCGCCGTCGCAGTGATCGCCTACTACGTCGTCGGAAGCATCGCCCTGGTCGCGTACCTTCGCGCGGGGCGTAGCGTCGTCCGTCTTTCCTTCGCCGACGTCCGCTTCCGCTGGCCGCTCTTCCGTGACATTCTGCGAGTCGGCGCGGTCGCTGCCCTGATCACCGTCCAGACCAATCTCACGATCGCGATCGCGACCGGATTCGTCGGCCGCTTCGGACCCGCGGCGATCGCGGGGTATGGTACCGGTTCACGCCTCGAGTACCTCCTGGTCCCTCTGGTGTTCGGGCTCGGTGGCCCGCTCGTCGCCATGGTGGGCACCAACATCGGTGCGGGCCAGCGTGACCGTGCGCTGCGCGCGGCCTGGATCGGCGCCGGGATCGCTGCGGGCCTCACGGAGATCATCGGGCTCTGTGCCGCCGCCCTCCCACACGCGTGGCTCTCGCTGTTCGACACGGACCCGGCGATGCTCGACGCCGGCTCGCGCTATCTGCGCGCGGTCGGTCCGTTCTACGGTCTCTTCGGGCTCGGCATGGCGCTCTACTTCGCCTCGCAGGGCGCCGGGCGGCTGCGCTGGCCGCTGCTCGCAAATCTGACGCGGCTCGCGATCGCGGCCGGCGGTGGCTGGCTGGCCCTGCGATGGAGCGGCGACGTCTCGTATGTGTTCGTCGCGCTCAGTGCGGCGCTTGCCGCGTTCGGGCTGATGAATGCTGGAGCTGTCGCGAGCGGCGCCTGGTTCGGCCCGATCGCCTGGCCACAGCCGCGTTCTCGCTGTGAAGGAGACTCATCGAAATGACTGGCCGATATCTCGAAGACTTTGCCGTCGGGCAGACCTTTCGCTCCGGTCGGCTGAAGATCGACAAGGAGCGAATCAAGACTTTTGGCGCTGAGTTTGATCCGCAGCCCTTCCATCTCGACGAGGAAGCCGCGCGCGGCACGATATTTTGCGGGCTGGCCGCCAGCGGTTGGCACACCGCCGCCGTCACCATGCGGCTGCTGGTCGAGAGCGACCTCAAACCCGCCGGCGGCATCGTGGGCGCCGGCTTCGACGAGTTGCGCTGGTCACGGCCCGTGCGGCCAGGGGATGAGTTGCGCATCGAGAGCGAGGTGCTCGAGGTACGGCCATCGAGGTCGCGTCCAGCTCAGGGATTGATCAAGGTGCGGACAACGACGCTCAACCAGAACGACGAGGCCGTTCAGGTCACCATCGGGAATCTCGTGGTACCGCGCCGCCCGACGTAGGACGTAACGCGGACGCTCGCACAGAATAGCGAAAACCCGACAACGAAGGAGAACGACATGGGCAAGCTTGAAGGAAAAGTTGCGCACGCTTGCCCGCGAATTCGGTCGGATCGAACGAAAAGTGCGTCGGGCCGCCGGCCATTGGTGTCAATAACCATTTGCCCAATCGACGACGTTGGTCAAGGGCCGCCCGTCCAGATAGGCGCGCAGATTGTCGCAGAAGAGGCTGATCCCCCGATGCTGGCGCATGTCACTGCCGCCCGAGATGTGCGGGGTGATGAGGACGCGCTCATCGTCCCAGAGGCGCCGATCCGGTTCATGTTCAAACTCACCCACATAGACATCGAGGGCCGCCCCCCGCAGCTTTCCCGCGGCGAGGGCGGCGATCAACGCCTCTTCGTCGACGATTTCGCCCCGCGCGACATTTACCAGGATGGCGCCTGGCTTCATCGCGGCAAAGGCCTCCCGACCGATCAGCTTGGTCGTCTCCGGTGTCCACTGACAGGAGACCACCACGCCGTCGCTCTCCTCGAGCAGAGCATATAGACGCTCGGGGCTTTCCAGGCGGCTGAATCCGGCCGGCAGTACGGTA
>QHSR01000286.1 GCA_003221635.1 Candidatus Rokuibacteriota bacterium
CTTCATGACCGCGAGCGCATCGGGGCCGATGATCCCCCGGGTCTCCGCGGTGAGGGGCAGGAGGAGGACGACGAAGTCAGCCTCCCGCAGCGCGCGCGCCATCGCGGTGACAGGATAGACGCGCGCCGCCTCGCGCACGGGCCGGCCGCGGCGAGAGACGCCGAGGACGCGCATCCCGAGTCCCCTCGCCACGCGTGCGATGTCGCGACCGATGTCGCCGAGGCCGACGATCGTCATGGTTTTGCCGGAGAGCCGGTCGGGGAGCACGTGGTCGTCCCAGCGGCGCTGGCGCTGGGCGTCCCGGTACGTCTTCATCTTCTGCGTCACCCACGAGCACCAGCCAAGGACGTACTCGGCCATCCACGGTCCGAAGACGCCCGGCGCGCGGGTCACCTGCACGCTCGGCGGCAGCTCCGGCACCAACGCCCAGTCCACGCCCGCGCCCATCACCTGCATCCACTTCAGCCGGCTGGCCTTCGCGTAGAGCTGCGGGGGGAACTTCCACGCGTAGAGGATCTCGGCATCCGCGATCGCTCCGGCCGCCTCGCTCGGCGTGGCGGCGATGCGCACGCTCACTCCGCGCTTCGGGACGCGGACGAGCTCCGCGTAGCGGCGGTCGGCGTGGTAGACGAGGACGGTCGGACGGGTCACGGGAGGCGGCCGGGATAGCGCCCGCGGTTCAGGACTCAGCCGATCGCCACGGCGAGACACGTCGTCGTTCGCGTCACCCCGTCGATCGAGCCGATCTCGTCGGTGACGAGCCGACCGACCGCGTCGAGCGTCGGGCCCTCGACCACGGCGATGAAGTCGAAGGGGCCCGTGACCGCGTCGAGGTTGACGACCGTGGAATCGCTGCTCTCGATCGCCGCCAGCTCCTTCTTCACCGCCTTGGTCTTGCCCGGCGCTGTCTCGATGAGAACGTACGCGCGCATCTTCTTCGGCCCGCCCTTGGTGGTCATGTGGTGCCTCCTGCCGCGCCCGTCAGCGTTGCGTGGTGCCCGTCAGCGTTGCGCGGTGCCGACCGCGTCGACCAGTGTCGAGCGGAACAGCGCGCTCCGCTCCACGAAATTCGCCCCCTCGAGATCGACCCGCGTGCCGCGGTCGTCGCGGTGGTTCGCGGGATCGAACGATGCCCTGAGCCGGGCGACCGCCGGCCCGACCTTCAACGTCAGACCCTCGCCGGCGCTCTCGTCGCCCAGGCGCGCGATGATCAGGAAGAAGCCCTGCGCGTCGGTCGCCCCAAGATACGCAAAGCCGGTCTTGTCACGGATGAGCTCGAGCTCGCGGCCGCTCATCGCGTGGCCCTTGGCGTCCTTCACGAAGCCGAGGACCACGTACCGGTAATACACCTCGTGCTCCGCCGACACCGGCGTGCCCGCCAGCGTCAGCACGAAGAGCAGACCGAGCGCCACCGCCCGCGTCACGCGGCTCAGTCTAGCAGATACGCGCGGAGCAGCGACCGGTGGCACCGGGCCTCGTCAGGGCAGCCGCAGAGCAGCGTGACGCGCTCCGCCTTCGCGTAGGCGCGGACCGCCGCCAGCTGCGCCTGGGCTTCCGGCCGCGCGAGCCCTTGGCGGTAGCGCCGCTGGTACTCGGCCCAGTCGACCTCACCCGCGCGGAACGCGCGCAGCAAGGGAAGGACGGGACCGAGCTCTTTCAGCCACAGGTCGACCCGGCTCTTGCGGATCCCGCGCGGCCAGAGGCGCATGATCAGGACGCGCGTGCCGTCCGACTCGGCCGGCGGGTCGTAGATGCGCTTGGTCGCGATCACTCGTCGAGCGTCTCCAGGGACTTCTTGAACTTTTCGCACGGATCGACGTCGTCGATCTTCGGCGTGAACCAGACGTAGTCGAAGGGCAGCGTGTCGCCGGCGAGGCGCGCCGCATAGTCGCCGGGCTTGACCGCCGCCGGATCCACCTCGAGGAATGCCGCGCTCGCGACCCCGGCGTCCGGTGCCTGGCGCGCCAGGTGGGCCGGCACTCCGCGGTCGCGGCGCGCGTGGCCGGCGCCCGCGATGAGCACGGCGCCGTCGCGCTGACCGCCGCGCGCCAGGCTCGCGGCCATGCGGGCGTCGCGCGCCCACTGGATGTCCACCATCCGGTCGAGGATGCTCTCGGGGGCCTTGCCGCAGTGGGACTCGCGAATCTCGAGCGCCATCGCGCTCCGCGTCTCCGGGGAAGGCTCGGCAAGCCGGAGCTGCGTCGCGAGCGCCGGGCCGAGTCCCGTCAGGCCATTGCGGCGAACGGCCTCGGTCGCGGGGCGCGACAGGTTGGTGGCGACGATGAGCAAATTCCCGTCGAGAGCGGCCTGGGCGATCGGCTGGTAGATGCGCCATTCGGGCCAGCCCGAGCGCGACCAGTTCACGGCGTCGCCGAGCCCGGCGGCGTCCTTCGGACTCCGCGCCAGATAGCGCGAAAGCGCCGGCCCGTCGTCGGTCGAGAGCATCTCGAATCCCACGGCCGGACGTCGCCCTGCCTCGACCAGCGCCCGCACGAGCTTCGCCTGGAGCGCGTGATGATCGGGGTTGTCGTGCCGCTCCCCCAGGATCACGAATCGGTTCCCGGCCAGCCGCGAGACCAAGGTCTCCTCGCTGATGAACGCCCCGGCCTTCACGTCCCAGATCCGCCCCACCAGCGGATGCGCACGCTCCACCGGGCTCTCCCACGCGATCTGCGACCCCCTCCCGCACCCGCCCACGAGAAGGAGCACGAACACGAGCGACCAGGCGATGCCGACCACCTTCTGGATCATCTGGATCATATGTCGATGCTATCAGCGTAAGCCGCCCGGTGAGGGGTTGGGGGGGTGGCACGGCGGCAGGGGTCGGCCGGACCCGTTCCCAACAAGCGACGACGGGCGGGGACGCGCCCGGGTGGAGCCCAGCCGCAATGGGGTAGCGAACGCGTGCCGCGTGGTCCGGTGACCCCTGCCGCCGTACCGCGCCCCAACCCCTCATCGGGTCAAGCCGAGAGAGCCCTCAGGCGTGGTCAAAGTAAGACCGGCGTCGATGACGAGCGTCTGGCCCGTGACCCAGCGCGCCTCGTCGCTCGCGAGGTACACGGCGCCCCAGCCGACGTCCCAGCCGGTGCCCTCGGTCGCCAGCGGGCTCGCGCGCCGCCGGCGCTCGCGGGCGTCCGGGCCGAGATCCTCGACCATCGGCGTCCACACGGGC
>QHSR01000239.1 GCA_003221635.1 Candidatus Rokuibacteriota bacterium
CGCGATCCGGCCGATCGTCGCGAGCAGGTCCCGCACGTTCATCGGGAGGCCCCGATTCACTCGGCCGGCGGCCGACGCGTCGGACAGCCCGAGGCCAATGAGGCGGCCACTGACCGCGCCGGACGGTCCCTTCGGGCTACGCACCGCGACGAACGGAGCGCCGGCGACGAGCTGGCGGCGCACGGCCGCCTCACCGGCGCCTGGCTCGACGGTGGGCAGCGAGCGCGCGATCTCCGCCGCGCGGAGCCCACCGAGTCCGAGCGACGCGGCCCGGACCAAGTCGTCCCGCAGCACGTACGCGGCCCCCACGGCGAGCAGGCCGGCGTTCCGCTTGCGCGCGCGCGCCAGCGCGTCGGCCACCGTGATCCCGGCCGGAGCCACCGCCACCGCGACGTCCGTGAGGTCGGCCGCCTGGAGGCTGACTTGGGGATACATGTGCGCCCGCTTCGCCATGCTCACGCCCGTGGGTGGAAGCGCCGGTACATTTGCAGCACGGCCGTCGACGGCAGGTGCGTGTAGATCTGGGTCGTCGCGATGTCGACGTGCCCGAGCATGACCTGGATCGAGCGGAGGTCGGCGCCGCCCTCGAGGAGGTGGCTCGCGAACGAGTGCCGGAGCACGTGGGGCGAGACGCGGTGGCGGAGGCCGGCTCTGGCCGCGGCGTGCCGCACGATCGCCCACAGCGACTGCCGCGAGAGGCGTCCACCGCGAGGGTTCACGAACAGTCGGCCGCTGTCGCGCGTGCGCGTGTACAAGGGACGGATGTCACGAAGATACCGCCGCACCCACTGCACGGCTTCCCCGCCGGCGGGGACGAGACGCTGCTTCCGCCCCTTCCCGGTGCAGACCACATAGCCCGCGGTGAGGTTCACATCGTCCAGCGTGAGGCCGAGGCATTCGGAGGCGCGCATGCCGGTGGCGTAGAGGAGCTCGAGCACCGTTCGGTCGCGGACGCCGCGCGGATGCGTCACGTCCGGCGCTTCGACGAGCGCGGCGGCCGCCTCCCGCGAAAGCGTTCGGGGAAGCGCCCGCGGCCGGCGCGGTGCGTCGAGATGCTCGGTGGGATCGCGCCGAAGCGCACCTTCGCGGACCAGATGCTTGTACAAGCCCCGGAGCGCCGAGACACGTCGCGCGACGCTGGCGGGCCGGAGACCGCGGGTCCGCAGGCGCTCGAGGTATTCGATGATGTCGTCCGGCCCGGCCCGGCCGAGGCTCCGACGATGATCGTTCAGAAACTGGGTGAAGTCGGCGAGATCGCGGCGGTAAGCGTCGAGAGTATTCCGGGCCGCCCCCCGCTCAGCCTGAAGGGCGCCGAGATACTCAACGACCACATCGGTCATAGAGTGACCACGTCGGATTCTATCATGACGCTCGAGAATCGAGAAGCGCGCCCGTCGTATCGGGCGTTGCCGCGCGCCTCGCGTTCGAGCGCTTCTTCAGGCGTCCGTGAGGCCGCGCTCGCGTCGCGAGTAGAGCCTCAGCAGTACGGTGCGCTCGGGCATGCCGAGCGCGACGCTCGCGATCCAGAAGGCCCCCCCGCCGACCACGATCGTCGCCGCGAGCCAGGCGACGTCGAGCAGGAGCGACTGGCGCGCCGGCCACAGCGCAAGCGCGAGCCAGCACGAGCCCATGAGCGGGAGCGAGGCGAGCGCGGTTCGGCACGCGCTGCTCACGAGCGCGCGTCCGCCGAGCAGGCCGAGCCGCCGGCGCGCGACCACCAGCAGCGCCACCAGATTGACGTACGCGCCGACGGACGAGGCGCCCGCGAGGCCGGCGTGACCGAGCGGCCCCATCATGACTGCGGCCGCCGCCACGTTCGCCGCGACCGAGACGATTCCCCACTTCACGGCGGTGCCGGCTTCCCCGAGCGCGTAGAAGGCCTGCGCGGCGATGCGCGAGCCCGCGAACGCGACGAGGCCGACCGCGTACCACGCGAGCGCGTCCGCGGTGGCCGAGGTCTCCGCCGCGCCGAACCGGCCGCGCTCGAACAGCACCCGCACGATGGGCGTCCGCAGCATCACGAGGCCGACCGTGGCCGGCAGCGACACGTAGAGCGCGAGGCGCAAGGCGAAGTTGAGCGTGCCGGCCAGCGCCCGATGGTCCTTCCCGGCGGCCTGACGCGACATGACGGGCAGCGATGCCGAGGCGAGCGCGATTCCGAAGACGCCGAGCGGGAACTCCATGACCCGGTCGGCGTAGTAGAGGTACGAGATCGAGCCCGACGGGAGCAGGGACGCGAGCAGCGTGTTGACGAACACCATCACCTGCACCGCCGCGAGACCGAAGACGGCCGGCAGCAGCAGGCGCGTGACTCGTGCGATCGCGGCGTGGCGGAGCTCGCCCGACGGAGCCACGAGCAGCCCGCACGCCGAGAGGCCGGGGATCTGAACGAGCAGCTGGCCGATCCCTCCGACGAGCACCCCGATCGCCAGCGAGAGGATCGGTGGCTCCAGCTGGCGCGCGAGCAGCACCACGGCGGCGATCATCCCGACGTTGAGCACGGCGGGGCCGATCGCGCCCGCGAAGAACCTCCCCTGCGAGTTCAGCACGCCGGTGGCCATCGCGGCGAGACCGACGAGCAGCAGGTACGGGAACATGACCCGGGTCAGGAACACCGTCAACGCCGCCTGCGACGGGTCGCTCGCGAAGCCCGGCGCGATCACCGGCAAGATGTAGGGCGCGCCGAGCATGCCCAGGACCGTGGTCACCGTCAGCGCGAGGAGCGCCAGCCCGAGCACCGCGCGAAGCATCCGGAGAAGATCGGGCCGCTCCCGGATCGAGGCGTACTCGGTGAAAACCGGGATCATCGCGGTGGACAGTGCACCTTCCGCGAGGAGGCGCCGGAGGATGTTGGGGATGCGGAACGCGACGAAGAAGGCGTCGGTGATGGGGCCGGCGCCGAACGCCCGCGCCACGACCATGTCGCGCACGAATCCGAGCAGGCGGCTCAGCAGGGTCGCGCCGGCGATCCCGCCGAGCGCCCGGACAACCTGCCCCTCGCTCCCGCTCATCTTGTAATTCTCCCGCCTCTGCGGCATGATGCACCGCGTACCAGACATCGACTCGATCGACTCCGTAGTGCGCGCCGCAGGCCGTCGTGGGGCTGGGGCCCCGCCGGCCGAGGCGCGACTACGAAGGACGCGCGCCGCAGGCCGTCGCGGGGCTGGGGCCCCGCCGGCCGAGGCGCGAGAACAAAGCAAGGAGCGTTTACGTGGCGAACACGAAGTCGGCGATGAAGCGCATCCGACAGAACGAGCGGCGTCGGCTGCGTAACCGGGCGCTGCGCTCGCAGATCCGCGGCGCGGTCAAGGCGGCGCGAGCGGCCGAGGGCCCCTCGCGCCCCGCGGTCGTCCTCGAGGCCATCCGCGCTCTCGACAAAGCTGTCAGCAAGGGCGTAGTCCACCGCAACACCGCCGCGCGCAAGAAATCCGCGCTCGCCCGTCGTCTCGTCGCCACGCCGTAGCCCGATCCCTCTCACCGCTCGCTTCGGCGGCTCGCACGGCCATCATCGCGTCCCGAGCCCGAGTCACAGACGGGTGACGGACGCGTCGCCGGCCGCGGGCGCTCGGCCAGGCGATAGAACAGCTCGATGGCCCCGTCCGCGAGGCACCCGCCCGCGTCGGGTCCGTAGAGCGTGGCGCAGGCGACGTACCCCACGTGTCCGGCAGCGTCGGGGGCCATGAAGTACCCGAGGTAGTCGTTCGACAGCCCGGCCAGGAGCACCGACGGGAAGAGCCCGCGCGTCTCGCGCTTGATGGCTTGCCCGAACGAGGTCTGCAGCTCACCGGGAATCGTGACCCAGGCCGTGTCTCCGACCGCGGCGGCGAGGAGCTCAGCCTCGGCGGGCAGCTCGAAACCGAGGGGGATGGCGAGAAAGGCGGGCACCCATCGACCGATGCAGTGCTTGAGCGACACGGCGGGCTGGGGCAGCGGGACCGTGCGCCGCGAGACGCGCAGGGTGGCGACGGGCACGGGCTTGGCCTGCGCCCAGCCGGTTTCGACGGCTGCCGCGAGCGCGCCGGCGGTGTCGCGGAGCGCGGCCATGCCGTGGCCTGCCGGGCTCACGTCGCCGACCGCGCCGTTGACGAAGAGGGCCGGCGCCCCGAGCTTCCGCTCGAGCAGCGCGGAGGCGACACCCATCACGTCGCCCGACAGATGTAGGTTTCCAGCGGGGAGCATCGTTCCGTGGATCGCGAAGTTCCACACCAGCGCGAGCGGCTCACCGCCGACGCCCGTGACCTTGACCACGACGATCTCGGAGTCGAGCGGCCGGCCGAGTCGGCTGGTCGTGACCGCGGGCGCGGTGACCCTGGTCGCTGCGACGAGGGCCGGGACACGCCCGCCGTCGGCGCGTCGGACCGCCGTGACCACGCCCTCGACGAGCGCTTCCCGCACGACCGGGTCCAGACGATCCAGCGCGATCAGCCCTCGGAGCTCCGAATCCATGAAAGCGCCAGGGCCTGAGTGGGTGTGGGAGGCCGAGACGATGAGCGTGGCCGCCGGAACGCCCGCGCGCGTCAGGCGGTCCTGAACGGCCCGGGTGAAGGATCGGTCGACCGCGATGAGGTCCAGCGTGACCCACGCCAGCCGCGTGGCTCTGCTGTCCAGCACCAGCGCCCGCGCGGCCACCGGGTCGTGCTCGCCGACCGACGGCCTGAACCAGAACGCATGCGCGTACCGGTCGAAGATGTCGGGGAACAGCAACCGGCGCTGCATGCCGCCGTAGCCGGCGAGTGGTGTTCCGGCCGGGACGCGGAGCGCGGCGTACGCGGCGCCGGCGGTCACGCACCCGGCGCAGCGCTCGGCGGCACCGGCGGTCCCGACGATGCTTGCTCCCCCGAGCAGGAGGCCGAGGAGGATCGAGCCGCCGATCACCTCTCCGCGCACAGATCGGCCACCAGGGCGGCCATCTCCGCGCGCGGCTCGCCACTGCTCTTGAGCCGGCGTTCGGCATCCCAGCACCGTCGGAGCTTCCACGCGAAGAGGGCCTCGGAGCCGCTCGTGGAGCCGGTGAGTGCCTCGATCACGGCGGGCGGCCGGCGGAGCGCCCGGGCGATTTCGTCGACCGGCCGGCCCTGATGCCGCCAGGCGACCGCGGTCCACGCCGTCCTCACGTCGCGCGCCAGGACCGAGAGCAGAAGGGGCGCGTCCTCGGTCGCGAGGAGCCGGTCGAGCGTCTTGAGCGCGCCCGCGAGGTCGCGGCGCTCGACCGCGCGGGTCAGGTCGAAAATCGCATCCAGCCGATGCTCACCCACGATCGCGCCGACATCCTTGACCCCGACGGCTCGGTTGTCGGGTCCCCCGGCGAGCGCTGCCTTGCGCGCCTCGCCCAGTAGCGTTGCGGTGTCCTCACCCGTCAGCTCGACGAGAAGCCGCGCAGCCTCATCCGTGACGGTCAACCCGTCGAGCGCCGCGCGCTGGCGAAGCCATCCCGCGAGCTCGCGGGATCCCCGCGTCGGCAGCTCGACGATCGCGGCGGCCGGCAGACCGCTGAGCAGCCAGTGGTCGGCCCGGCGCTCGCGAGAGGCGCGCAGCGACTCGTCGGCCAGCAGCAAGAGACAGCTCGCCGGGTTCGGGCTCGCGGCGTACGCGGTGAGCGCATCCGCCCCTTTCGCGGCCAGAGCCTGAGCGCGCCGGACGGCGATGAGCCGCCGGCCGGCCCCGAGCGGCAGGGTCATGGCCGACCGGACGATCTCGTCGACGCCGCGCTCGCGTCCATCGAACACCTCGCGGCCCCAGGCGGCGAGCGCGCGATCCGGAAAGAGCCCACGGGTCGCCGCGGCGAGCGCGTCGTCGAGAAGTTGACCGTCGCCGCCGTGCAGAAGGGCGATCGGCGGCGCCTCGCCGCGCTCGGCCTGCCGTAGGAACGTCGCGTAGTCCATTTATCGGGTGCTGGGAGGTCGGGGCGACCGAGGGTGGCCTGATGTAGGTGCTCGTGGCTCCGCTCGCCCGATCAACCCGGGTAGGGCTCGTGGCTCCGCTCGCCCGGTCAAGCCGGTTGGGGTTGGTGGCTCGGCTCGCCGGGTCGGCGTTGCTGAGGGGGCTGGTTCCGCTCGCCCGATCAAGCCGATTGGGGCCGGTGGCTCGGCTCGCCGGGTCGGCGTAGCTGAGGTGGCTGGCTCCGCTCGCCCGATCAATCCGGGTGGGGCTGGTGGCGCGGCTCGCCGGGGCGACGCTGTTGGCGTGGCTGGCTCCGCTCGCCCGATCGACCCGGGTGGGGCTGATGGCTCGGCTCGCCCGGTGCGCCCAATCAAAACCGGGTGACGGTCAGGCTCACGATCGACCGCGCGATGTCGATCGCGGCTGCGCGTACGGCCGACTCCTCACGCGAAATGGTCTGGGATACGGCATTCTGAACCTGAAAGTCGGACTTCTCCCGCAGACCTTGCTCCTCGAACAGCACCGTATTCCGACGTACGTCGCGGAATTTGAGATTCATCGTCACCTCCAGCCGGTACTGGCGCACGTTGGCCTGCGAATCGTACGCGATCGACGCGAGAGAGTACCTGACCACTTCCCCCTCGAGGATAGCATCCGCGTCCTCCCGCGGGACCACACGGAGCCGGCCGTTGGTGGAGAAGGCCTCCACGACCGCGCTCGTGAGGAAGTTCTCGACGGCCGGCTCGCCGGTCTTGTTCGCGAAGACCGGTACGGCCACCGTCTGGATGTGGTCGGGGAGATTTCCACGAAACGAATAGCCGCAGCCCGCGAGCGTGGCGGCGAGCGAGGCGAGGCCGAGCGCGAGCGCGCGGCCGGGTCCCGTCACGCGCGCGTCACGATGTTGACCAGGCGGTTCGGGACGACGACCACCTTCTCGACGCGGCGCCGCTCGACCCACGGCCTGACGCGGTCGTCGCCGAGGGCGAGCTGCCGGATCCGGTCGTCCGCGCTATCGACGTCGACGAGCAGGCGCCCGCGCACCTTGCCGTCGACCTGCACGACCACCGTGACTTCCGTCTTCTGGAGGGCCGCGGGGTCCGCCACGGGCCAGCGCTGCTTGAAGAGGCTCTCCGCGTGCCCGAGGCGCGACCAGAGCTCCTCGGTCACATGCGGACAGAAGGGGCCGAGCAGCAGCAGCATCGTCTCGATCGCCTCGCGCAGGAGCGCGGCGCGCTCCGGCGCGGCGCCGGAGCCGTCGCCGGAGGCGGCCTCGAAGGTCTGGAGCGCGTTGAAGAGCTCCATGATCGCGGCGATCGCGGTGTTGAAGTGGAACTCGCGCTCGAGGTCGTCGGTGACGCGCCGGATGGTCTCGTGGATCGTCCGCCGGAAGGCGCGCCCGGCCTCCGTCGTCGGCGTCGGAACCGCCGCAGCCCCCGCGTGATCCGGGAGGGGCGCCTCGCCCCCTCCGAGCTCGGTCAATCGCCCGAGGACGAAGCGCCAAACGCGGTTCAAGAACCGCGAGGCGCCCTCGATGCCCTGGTCGTTCCACTCCAGGTCCTTTTCCGGTGGCGCTGCGAAGAGCTCGAACAGGCGTCCGGTATCGGCGCCGTACTTCTCACGGACGAAGTCGTCGGAGACCACGTTGCCCTTCGACTTCGACATCTTCGCGCCGTCCTTGATGACCATACCCTGGCTGAGCAGCGCGATGAACGGCTCGTCGATGTTCGTGAGGCCGAGGTCGCGGAGCACTTTGGTGTAGAACCGCGCGTAGAGGAGATGGAGCACGGCGTGCTCGATGCCGCCGATGTACTGGTCGACCGGCATCCAGTACTCGGCCGCGCTCCGCTCGAACATCCCCCTATCGTAGCCGGGAGAGCAGTAACGCAGGAAATACCACGACGATTCCACGAAGGTGTCCATCGTGTCCGTCTCGCGCCGCGCGCGCCCGCCGCATCGAGGACAGGTCGCGTTGACGAAGCTCGCGACGTTCGCCAGCGGCGAGCCGCCCTTGCCGGAGAGCTGTACGTCCCGCGGCAGCGTCACCGGCAGGTTCTCCTCGGCCTCGGGCACCATGCCGCAGGCGTCGCAATAGAGCACCGGGATCGGCGCGCCCCAGTATCGCTGGCGGCTGATACCCCAGTCGCGGAGACGGTAGTTGATCTTTGCGATCCCGAGGCCGCGCGAGACCAGCCAGTCGGTCGCTCGGCGCTTCGCCTCGGCGACCGTGAGGCCGTCGAGGAACGCCGAATTGATCTTGACGCCGTCACCGGTGTAGGCCTTCCCGCTCCACCCGTCCGGGCGTTTGACCGTCTCGATGATCGGCAGGCCGTGCTGCTCGGCGAATTCCCAGTCGCGCTCGTCCTCGCCGGGGACTGCCATGATGGCGCCGGTCCCGTAGCCCATGACGACGTAGTCGGCGAGGAACAGGGGCATGGGGGCGCCGTTGAAGGGGTTCACGACTCGCGCCGAGAGCCGGAGGCCGCGCTTGGGACGGTCCGCGGCCGTCCGCTCGATCTCTGACTGACGTGCGACCTCGGCGCGGAATCGCGCGACGGCTTCGCGCTCGGCAGGGTGGGTCACGATCCGGTCGACGAGCGGATGCTCGGGGGCCAGCACGGCGTACATCATGCCGAAGACGGTGTCCGGCCGCGTGGTGAAGACGCGGATCGAGAGATCCGGATGTCCCTCCACGGGCAGATCGAACTCGGCGCCTTCGCTCTTGCCGATCCAGTTGCGCTGCATCGTCAGCACGCGCTCGGGCCAGCCCGGCAGCCGGTCACACCAGGCGAGGAGCTCTTCCGCGTAGCTGGTGATCTTGAAGAACCAGCCGTCGATCTCGCGCGGCGTCACCTCGGAGTCGCATCGCCAGCACCGGCCTTCCTCCACCTGCTCGTTCGCGAGGACCGTCTGGCAGGACGGACACCAGTTCACCGTCGAGCGCCTCCGGTAGGCGAGGCCCCGCTCGAGCATCCTGATGAAGATGAGCTGCTCCCACCTGTAATAGGCCGGGTCGCAGGTGGTGACCTCCCGGCCCCAGTCGTAGGAGATCCCCATTTTCACGAGCTGCGTGCGCATGTAGTCGATGTTCTCGTAGGTCCAGATGACCGGGTGCACGCCGTGCTCGATGGCGGCGTTTTCGGCCGGGAGCCCGAACGCGTCCCACCCCATCGGGTGCAGCACGTTGTACCCGCGCATCCACTTGTAGCGGGCGAGGAGATCGCCGATCGCGTAGACGCGCACGTGACCCATGTGGATCCGGCCGGACGGGTATGGGAACATCTCGAGGCAGTAGAACTTCGGCCGGCTGGGATCCTCGCGAACTCGGAACTGCTTCGTCTCTTCCCAGATTCCCTGCCACTTCGCTTCGATCTCGCGGAACGGATAGCGGTCGGTCGACATGATTCGATAACGTCTTAACATTCTTGGCAGGCAGGGGCAAGAAAGTGCTGGGCGAGTCGGCGCGCGGCCCACGTCACACTCGAGCCGGGCCCACCGCGCGACAACGGCGTGGCGCGGCCCGAGGACCTGCGCCGCGCCACGCCGAAACTTGTGCGACTACTTCGTGACGCCGAGATCCGCCGCGGCCTCGTTGGCCAGCTTGAGCGAGTCCGCGTGTTTGCCTCCGTCGTGGAGCTTCTGCGCCTCGTCCAGCTTGGCGACCGCCGCCTTCACCTTCGGATCGTCCGCCTTCATCTTGCCGGCGGCATCCCGAGCCTCCTTGATCACCTTCGGGCAGGAACTCGCGAACGCTCCGCCCGCGGTGAAGGACAGCGCAACCGCTACCGCCGTGACTGCCATGATTTTCTTCATTATTGGCTGTCACCTCCCCCTGAGCCTGGTTGGCTCCCGCCATTGTAACAGTCTGTCGCGGGGTGTGGTTCCCGCGGCGAAGGATGGAAGTGGTCGAAAATCCGCTGCGCGAGCTTCGGGGTCACCTTCGGCACCGCCGCCAGCTCGGCGACCGACGAGTCACGGACGCGCCGCGCGGAGCCGAGCGTCTTCAGGAGGCTCGTCCGGATCGTCGGCCCGATGCCGGGGATCGTGTCGAGCACCGACTGGATCGTGCGCTTCGCGCGGAGCTTCTTGTGGTAGGTGATCGCGAAGCGGTGCGCCTCGTCCCGGACCCGCTGGAGCGTGTGGAGGGCGGGCGACGTCGGATCGAGGACGAGCGGATGCAGGCTGTCGGCCTGGTAAACCTCCTCGGCCTGTTTCGCGAGCCCGACGGCCGGGATGTAGTCGAGCCCGAGGTCCTGGAGCACCTTGAGCGCGACGTTGAGCTGGCCGCGGCCCCCGTCGATGAGGACGAGGTCGGGCAGCACGCTCCCCTGCTCGAGCGCCTTCGCGAAGCGCCGCGTGAGCACCTCGCTCAGCGAGGCGAAGTCGTCGGCGCCGGCGACGGTCCGGATCCGGAAGCGCTTGTAGTCGTCCTTCTTGAGGCCGCCGTTCTCCCAGACGACCATCGAGCCGACCTGCTCGGTCCCCTGGATGTTGGAGATGTCATAGCCCTCGATGCGGTTCGGGAGACCGGGGAGGCCGAGCGCGCGCTGAAGCTCCTCGAGCACGAGTTGCTGACGGTTGTCACGGGAGAGGAGGCGGTTCTGAAGCGCGATCACAGCGTTCGCCTCGGCCATCGCGACGAACTCTCGCTTGGCTCCTCGCTGGGGCGCGTGCAGCTGCACGCGCCGGCCCGCGAGCGTGGTGAGCCACTCGGTCGTGAGCTCCGCCTCCGGCAGCTCCTCGGACAGGAGGATCTCGGGCGCGGGCGTGACCGCCTTGCCGTAGAACTGGCGCACGAACGCCGAGAGGATCTCGCCGTCGCTCCAGCCGGCGACGCGGTCGAAGAAGAAGGGCTCCTGACCGACGAGCCGGCCCTTGCGCACGAAGAACAGCTCGACGCACGCGTCGCCTCCCTGGCGCACGACGCCCACGATGTCCTGGTCCACGTCGTCCGTCGAGATGATCTTCTGGCGCTCGCGGACCTTGTTGAGGGACTGGATCTGGTCGCGGAGCACGGAGGCGCGCTCGAACTTGAGCTCGGCGGCGGCTTCT
>QHSR01000298.1:0-516 GCA_003221635.1 Candidatus Rokuibacteriota bacterium
CGCATCCGCGCCCGCGATGTCTCCGTCACCGACGTCGTCCAGGCGCATCTGGCCCAGATCGAGCGGGTCAATCCAAAAGTCAATGCGATCGTCACGCTCACGGCCGAGCGCGCGCTCGCCGAGGCGCGGGCGAAAGATGCGGCACTCGCGCGCGGGGAGGCGGCGGGGCCGCTATTCGGTCTGCCCGTCGCGCACAAGGACCTGGTGCCGACGAAGGGGATCCGTACGACCTTCGGGTCGCCGATCTACCGTGATTACATCCCCGAGCAGGACGCGCTCCTCGTCGAGCGGCTTCGGGCGGCCGGCGCCGTCACCATCGGCAAGACCAACACGCCGGAGTTCGGGGCCGGCTCGCAGACCTTCAACGAGGTCTTCGGGCGCACGCTCAACCCGTACGATCTGACGAAGACGTGCGGCGGCTCCAGCGGCGGCGCCGCCGTGGCGCTGGCGTGTGGCATGGTGCCGATCGCCGACGGTAGCGACACCGGCGGCTCGCTGCGCAACCCGGCCGCCTTC
>QHSR01000298.1:570-3721 GCA_003221635.1 Candidatus Rokuibacteriota bacterium
TGGCCCTGATGCTGAGCGCGATGGCGGGTCCCGACCGGCGCTCGCCGATCGCCATCGCCGACCCGGGCGACCGCTTCCGCGCCCCTCTCGGCCGCGACTTCAAGGGCGTGCGCATCGCCTGGAGCCGCGATCTCGGCGGGCTGCCGGTGGACCGGCGCGTCACGAAGGTGCTCGACGCGCAGCGCGCCACCCTCGAGGGACTGGGCTGCCACGTGGAGGACGGGCAGCCCGACTTCGCCGAGGCCCGGCAGATCTTCCAGGTACTGCGCGCGTTGAACTTCGCGACCCGCTACGGGCCGCTGCTCGCGAAACACCGCCACCAGATGAAGGACACGGTCATCTGGAATACGGAAGAGGGGCTCAAGCTCACCGCGCGGGAGATCGGTGAGGTCGACGTGCAGCGCACGCGGCTCTATCACCGCGTGCGCGAGTTCATGGAGCGCCACGAGTTTCTGCTGCTGCCCGCCGCCCAGGTGCCGCCCTTCGACGTCACCCAGCCGTACATCACGGAGATCGACGGCGTGCACCTGCCGACGTATATCGACTGGATGCGCGTCTGCTCGGACATCACGGTGACGGGGTTGCCGGCCATCTCGGTCCCCGCTGGCTTCACGGACGACGGCCTGCCCGTGGGCCTGCAGATCGTCGGGCGCCATCAGGATGAGTGGGGCGTGCTCCAGCTCGCGCACGCCTTCGAGCAGGCGACCGGGTTCGGCCGCCGGCGTCCGCCGCTCGCCGCCTGAGCCCGCGAGAGGCGCATTCCGTCCGGACCGCGCGCTAGCCCAGCACCCCCCTGCGCTCGAAGCTTCTCCACCTCGTCCGTCGTGAGGCCCAGCACCTCACCCGGCACCTCTGTATACGTATCTCACGCGTAGCCGGGCGGCGGCACGAAGGCCTGGAACTCGCGCTCGAGCAGCTGCGCGAACGCGAGGCAGGTCAGGTCGCCGTACTGCGGCCCGACGATCTGCACGCCGACCGGCAGCCCGCCCGGCGTGAAGCCGCACGGGGCGGCGGTCGACGGAAGATACGACGCCCCGGTGTAGCCTGCCCAGAACAGATGGTCGGTCACTGGCACCCGCTTGCCGTTGACCGTCAGCGTGCGCTCGTGGCGCTCGCCCTTCTGGTCGTGCGGAAAGGCTGCGATGCCCGCGACGGGGCAGAGCAGCAGGTCGTACTTCGTGAAGAACTCGGCCCACGCCAGGCGCATGCGATGGCGGGTCTCGTTCGCGGCGAGCCAGTCGCGGTGCGGCAGCACCGCGGCGCGCATGGCACGCGCGTTATAGCTCTCGTCGGCGGGCGAAAGCGCCCGCGCGATCCCCACGTTCTTGTCGAAGTCCGCGTCGCTCTGGCGGTCCGACGTCGCGGCGCGCAGGAGCCGGACGTAGATGCGAAACGCCTCGCCCGTGTCGATGGCCGGGCGCGCCCGATCGTCGACCTTCGCCTTCTGCCGGCCCAGGAAATCGGCGAGCGCCTGGAGTCGATCCTTCACCTCGCGATCCACGGGGATCTCCTGCGCGTCGAGCATCAGCGCCACCTTGAAGTCGCGCAGGCGCTTCTGTCGCGGGGGCCGCAGCCGCAGCTGCCATCCCGCCGCCTCGATCGCGTCCGGCCCCGCCATGGCCAAGAGGGCGATGGCGAGATCGTCGGCGCTGCGCGCGAGCGGCCCGACGACGTCGATGTCGACCGGCGCCGCCTTCTGCCAGGGGAGCGCCTGGCCGGTGCGGGGCACGATGCCCCACGTCGGCTTGTGGCCGTAGACGCCGCAGAAGTGCGCGGGGTTGCGAATCGAGGACCCGATGTCGCTGCCGGCCTCCAGCGCGGTGAGGCCGGCCGCGAGCGCCGTCGCGGAGCCGCCCGACGATCCCCCGGGCGCGCGCGAGACGTCCCAGGGGTTGTTGGTCGTGCCGTAGATCGCGTTGTAGCTCTGCCAGTCGGCAAGATAGAGCGGCACGTTCGTCTTGCCGAAGAGCACGACGCCGGCGCCGAGCAGGCGGTCGACGGCGACCGCGTTCTTCGCGGCGATCTTGTCCTTGTAGGCCGGCACGCCCCACGTCGTCGGCAGGCCCGCGACGTCGTACGACTCCTTGATGGTCATGGGTACGCCGTGCAGCGGGCCCCACGCCTTACGCTTGGACAGGGCCCGATCAGCCGCGCGGGCGCGTGTGCGCGCCCGGTCGAAGTCGCGGACGACGACGGCGTTCAGCGCGCCGTCGTGTTTCTCGATGCGCGCCAGATAGAGATCGAGCAGCTCGAGGCAGCCGATCGTCTTCTTCCTGATGTCGGCGGCGAGCTGTTTGGCGGAGCGGAACGGGACGTCGAGCATCACCAGCACCTCCTGCACGGGTCGGGCCTGGGCGCGCTACATGCTACCCCGGCAGTTCAGGAGGTGAAAGGGGCCACACCCGGTCGGCGGCGGTCGCCAGGATTCCGACTCCGCGCCACGCGGGCCTCCAGACGATCGATCCGTCGCTTGAGGCGCCGGTACCAGACGAGCTTGTCCACGAAACCTGGATAGGCCGCGTTGCGGCCGCTGGGGTTGGGCACTACGAAGACCGTGGCACCGCAAACCCGTTCCGGTTTTGCCCCAGGCCCGCTGCTCGCGGACGGACCGAAGAACTGTCGGTACGCGGTTCCACCGACGAACGCCACCACCGCCGGCCGAATCGTCGCAATGGTCCGGGCCAGCTGCTTGCGACCACGCGAGTAATCCGCGGCGGTGAGCTCCGCTGCTTCGCGAGTCGCTCGTGCTGCGATGTTGGTGAGCGCCAGTCCGTACTCGGGAAGGCGAGCATCGTCCACAAACGTCAGCGGCTGGGGTACGAAGCCGGCGGCGTGCAGCAGACGGTAGAACGGATTGCCCGGCCCCGCGAAGTGATGGCCGACCCGGGCTGAGGTCAGGCTCGGGTTGATCCCGACGAACAGAATGCGGGGCTTCGGGCAGAGGCGCGCAGGGAGCCGCATCGCCCTATGCAGTGGGCATCGTCGTGCACCACGGCAATTGTGCTCCGGAAACGGTACGCTTAGGCTAGCATCTCGGAGGCGAAGAACCCGAAGGCAGAGGAGCCGAGTGATGGGCGATGTGGGCCTCATGGGCATGCACGTGCCCGGCATGTCGTGGCGCGAGATGCGCGATGCCGCCGTCCTGGCCGAA
>QHSR01000299.1 GCA_003221635.1 Candidatus Rokuibacteriota bacterium
CTCAACGTCACCCGGCCGGACGTGGTCGCCAGGATCCACGAGGACTACGTCACCGCCGGCGCGAACATCATCGAGACCAACACGTTCGGCGCGAACTCCTTCCGGCTCGACCGCCACGGCCTCGGCGACCAGGTGCGCGCGTTCAACCTCGCGGGCGCGCGGCTCGCGCGCAAGGCGGCCGGGGAGGACGTGTGGGTCGCCGGCTCCATGGGGCCGACCGGGCTCGTCCCTGGCGTGGCGACGCAGGCCGAGCTCGATCTGGCCTCCGCTACCTTCGCCGAGCAGGCCGTCGCGCTCGTCGAGGGCGGTGCAGACGTGCTGGTGCTGGAAACCTTCCGGCACCTCGAGGAGATTCGCATCGCGATCGAAGCGGCGCGGCGCGGCGCGCCCGACACGCCGATCATCGCGACCATGGCGTTCGACCCCAGCGAGACGGTCGCCGACGGGTCAGGGCCCGAGCACGTCGCGACGACGTTGCGCGACTGGGGAGCGGACGGGCTCGGCGTGAACTGCGGCGACGGCCCGCAGATCGCGCTCGCCATCGCCGAGCGCATGCGCGTGGTGGATCTGCCGCTGTGCGTGCAACCCAACGCCGGGCTGCCGCGTACGGTGGACGGCCGCCTCCTGTACATGGCGACGCCCGAGTACTTCGACGTCTTCGCGCGCCGCACGATCCAGATCGGCGCCACGATGGTGGGGGGCTGCTGCGGCACCACGCCCGAGCACGTCCGCTGGATGGCGAAGTCCGGGCGCATGCTCGGCGACCCGCGCACTGACGTCGCGCGGGCGCGCGCGGTTAAGATCGTCGAGCCGGTGACCGTCCTCGAGCCCACGCCGCTCGCCGAGCGGAGCGCCTTCGCCGCGAAGATTGCGGCGGGGCAGTTCGTGGTCTCGGTCGAGGTGAACCCGGCGCCGGGCCTCGACCCGTCGAAGGCGCTCGCGGGCGCGAAGATGCTGCTCGACAGCGGCGTCGACATCGTGAACGTCGCGGACGCGCCGCGCGCGATGGCGCGCATGTCGAACATCGCGTTCTGCTCGCTGCTGCTGGAGCGCTACGGCATCCAGCCGATCCTCCACGTGTGCGGCCGCGATCGGAACCTGCTCGCGCAGATGGCGCACCTCCTCGGCGCGCACGCAATCGGCATCCGGAACTTGGTGATCATCACCGGCGACCCGCCGAAGGTCGGCGACTACCCGGAGGCGACCGCGGTCTACGACCTCGACGCGATCGGGCTCCTGCAGATGGCGTCGAACATGAACCGCGGCGTGGATCCCGCCGGCAAGCCGTTGCCCGGCGGCAAGACGTCGTTCCTCCTCGCGACGGGCCTCGAGCCGGGCGCGGCGGATCTCGACAAGGAGCTCGCCCGCCTCGAGAAGAAGCGGGAGGCCGGCGCCGAGCTCATCATGACGCAGCCGATCTTCCAGACGGATCTGCTCGAGACGGTGCTGCGGCGCATCGAGCACCTGGAGATGCCCGTGCTGGTCGGCGTGCTCCCGCTGGTGAGCTACAAGAATGCCGAGTTCCTCCACAACGAAGTCCCCGGCATGCAGATCCCCGAAGTGATCCGCGAGCGGATGCGCAAGACGCCCGGCGGCGAGGCCGCGCGCAAGGAGGGCGTGAAGATCGCGCGCGAGATGCTGTTCGCGGTGCGCGAGCGCGTCCAGGGCGCCTATCTGATGCCGCCGCTCGGCCGTTACGAGCTGGCGCTGGAGGTGCTGGACGGCCTGAAGCGATAATAGCGTCGAGCACGTCGCCAGCGCGGTGCGCTCGCACGACCCGTCAGCGGCGGAGCCGCAACGGATCCACCTGCTCGAGGAGCGCGTCATCTTCGGCGCGGCGTCCCAGCAGGTAATACACGCGGATCAACTCGATGCGTGCCGCGGTCGGCGGCTAACCCCGACCGTTGTGAGTGCCGTGATACCGGGCGTTGTGCCGCACACGGCCGGGTAGCTCCCCGTGTGCGTCCCCTTCTCGAGGAGGACCTCGCCGTTGACGACGGTGTAGTGGATCCCCTCGGCGAGCTCCCGCATGCGCCAGCCGTTGTTCGGGGAGTCGTGCACCACGTCTTCCGTGACCGGCTGCACGGTATCGGGATCGAAGACGACGAGGTTAGTGCAGCAGTCTTTCGCCCGGAGAAACACTGTGGTTAGTTGGGGGTCTTCTCGTGGATTTTTCCCTAAAACATTCAGGGGCATTCCGGCTGGTCGTAGGCCCGCTGATCCCCGAGTATCGTTTTCAGAAAACCCCCAGTTGTGAAAGCCCCGGCCAGGAAGAACGCAATGCGAACCCAAGAGTGGCGTAAGGCGGCCCGCACGGGCGTGACGGCAGCGCTGACCTGCCGTCTCCTCGACGTGCGCCAGGTGCTGCCGCCGCCGCCCGGGGTGACGCGCCTGCTCGACCAGGGTGTTGTACATCACCGGGCGGCCGTCAGCGAGCAGTTCCCGATGATGACGCTGGTGGCGCCGTGGTGACACGAGGCTGAGACCTCGCCGGCAAGCTTCGGTCGTTCCCAGCTATGCCCGTGCTACGCTGGCCGCATGCTGGACGCGCTGCGTGGCATCCTCGATGCCGAGCCCGGTGTCGCTTACGCGTTGCTCTTCGGCTCCTGCGCCCGTGGGACGGGGCGCCCGGATAGCGACGCCGACATCGCCATCGAGCTGACCCCCGGCGCAGCGCGGAACGTGCGCGCCCTGGGTGGCTTGGCCGCACGTCTAGAGTCCGCCGCCGGGCGCCCCATCGACCTTGTGCTGATGGACGAGGCGCCGGCGCCCCTCGCCTACCGCATCTTCCGCGACGGGCGGCTGCTCGTCGAGCGCGACCACGGCGCGCTGGTCGCCCGTAAGGCGCGGGCTCTGCTCGACTACCTCGACTTCAAGCCGGTCGAGGAGCGGTGTGCCGCGGGGGTCCTGCGGGCCGCCGCGGCACGTGGTCGATAGCGCGCTGGTCGCCGCGAAGATCGCGGCCGCTCGCGACGCGACGGCCCGGGTGCGCGCCGTCCTGCCCGCATCGGCGGACGCCTTCATCGTCGATCGCACCGCCAGGGAGGTCGTCACCCTGAACCTATTCGTCGCCATCCAGGCCTGCCTCGATCTGGCCGCGCACTGGCTCGCCGACGCCGGGTGGGACATGCCCGCGAC
>QHSR01000240.1:0-16248 GCA_003221635.1 Candidatus Rokuibacteriota bacterium
CCCTGCATCTCGTGGCCGAGGAGCCGGCGGAGCTTGTCCTTGGCGGTGACGACCGCCAGCCGGGCTCCGGCCCGCGAGAGCGCCGCCAGGATGGTCTCGCAGCGCAGGAACTTCGGATCGTTCATCATCACTTCCTGGCCGGCGGCGGAGTCGTAGAAGTAGTTGCCCGAGATGCCGTGGACCGCGGGCGGCGCACCCGTGACGATGGACAGGTTGTTCGGGTTCGTGAAACTCGGGACCACGGACCGTGCGAGCCGGTACACGCCCTCCCGCTGGAAACGCGCGAGGGCGGGCGTCGCGCGATCCGCGAGCCCGCGTTCGAAGTACTCGGGCTCGGACCCATCGATGCAGACGACGACCACCGGACGGTCCGGCGCACGGTAGCTGCGGCCGTTGACGGAGACGGTGGCGGCGGAGCCCATGGATCCCCCCGATAGTACGGCGCGGCGCCTTGCCACGAAAGGGGTTCGGCCTACGAGCCGACCGGCGCCGACGTCGCGGTGACGGCGGCGCGCCGGCGGCGGCGGACGAGGCGGCGTCCCCAGTCCCACCCCCGGACGCCGAGGAGGACGGTGAGCGCGCCCGCGTACCAGTAGGGGTCAGTCACCCCTACCTTCGCGAGCCACAGATAGTGCAGGACGGCGCACACCCCGGTTACGTAGGCGAGCCGGTGCAGGCGCGTCCACGCTCGAGCGCCGAGTCGCCGGATCATCCCCGTCGTCGACGTGGCGGCCAGCGGGATCAACGAGAGCAGGGCGAGCATGCCCACGGTGATGTACGGACGCTTGACGATGTCGGCCCCCATGCGCGGCCAGTCGAAAAAGAAGTCCAGCACGATCCACACCGAAAAGTGCAGGCACGCATAGGCGAAGGCGAACAGCCCGAGCAGTCGCCGCAGCGTGATCGGCCACGCGAGACCGAACACGATACGGAGCGGCGTCATCGCGAGCGACGCGAGAAGGATCCGGATCGTCCAGTCGCCGAGCGTGTTGGTGACGAAGCTGATGGGATTGGCGCCGAGGTCGTCGGCCCACGCGCGGTAGCCCAAGAACGCCAGCGGAGCGAGACAGCCACCCCACACCGCCACCTTGAGCGCGATGCGCGCCCGACGCGTCACCGGCAGCCCCGTATCCGGGGCGCGAGATCGGGCTGACGATCCGCCGCCCGTGGCGACGGGGCCGGCGGGCGCGTGCGGTAGGGGTCGACTGGACCACGCGGCACGCGCTCGCTGCCCCGCGGCGGCTGGGCTCCATCCGGGCACGCGGACGACCGTTGTCGCGTTGGCGGGAACGGGTCCCGTCGACCCCTACCGCACACGCCCGCCGGCCCCTTCTCCCACGCGCGGTAGATCGTCGGTCCGATCCTGAGGGCGCGCCACTAGTAGTTCTTCTTTAGGTCCATTCCGGCGTAGAGGGATGCGACCTGGTCGGCGTAGCCGTTGAACGGGCGTGTCTCGCGCCGGCGAAACTCGCCGATGCGCCGCTCGTCCGCCTGGCTCCAGCGCGGGTGGCTGACGGCGGGATTGACGTTCGAGTAGAAGCCGTACTCCTGCGGCGACGCCTTCTCCCAGGAGGTCTTCGGCTGCTCAGTCACCAGACGGATGCGGACGATGGACTTGGCGCTCTTGAAGCCGTACTTCCACGGCACCACGACGCGCACGGGCGCGCCGTTCTGGTTCGGCAGCACCCGCCCGTACATGCCGACCGTCAGCAGTGTCAGCGGGTGCAAGGCCTCGTCCAGCCGGAGCCCCTCGACGTACGGCCAGTCCAGCGACGAATACCCGAAGAACCCCGGCTTCTGGGCCGGGAACTGGGCCGGGTCGAGCAGCGTGGTGAACTCGACGTACTTCGCCTGCCCGGTCGGCTCGACGCGCTTGAGGAGCGGGGCGAGCGGGAACCCGATCCACGGGATCACCATCGACCACGCCTCCACGCAGCGCAGCGAGTACACGCGCTCCTCCAGCGGAAACAGCCGGATCAGCTCATCGATGTCGAAGGTCTTCGGCTTGTGCGCCAATCCGTCGACCTGCACCGTCCATGGCCGCGGCCGCAGCGTCCCGCCGAGCCGCGAGGGGTCGTCCTTGTTGACGCCGAACTCGTAGAAGTTGTTGTAGGTCGTCGCGTGCTCGGCCTTCGTGGCCGGCTCGCTCAGGCTGAAGGCGGCGTTCCGGGTCGCGCTGAGCGATGGCCCCTGAGGAGTCGCGCTCTCGCAGGGGCCCGGGCTCAAGGCGAGGGCGGCCACGGCGCCTGAAATCAGCTCGCGCCGGCTCAGGTAGAGCTTCGGATCCGTGATCTCGCTCGCGGTGAACCGCGGCGCGTGTCGAATCAGCATTGGCCGTCCTCCCTACTCCCGCTCAGCCAGGAGCCGCCGGATCATCGCCGCGGTCTCCTCGTATTCGCCTTCCCCGATGTGGCGGTAGCGGACGATCCCCTTGCGATCCACGAGGAGCGTGGTTGGCCACGCCCGTACCCCCCATCGTCGCCAGATCGCGAAATCGTTGTCCTGCACGACGGGATAGCCGACGCCGAGCCGCTTCGTCGCGTCGACCACCTTGTCGTAGGGCTTCTCCCAGAAGAACTCGGGACTGTGCACGCCGATGACGGTGAAGCCGTCCTTGCCGTGCCGGTCATACCAGCCCCGCACCTGCGGGATCACGTTCTTGCAGTTGATTCACCCGAAGGTCCAGAACTCCACCAGGACCACGCGACCCCGCAGCCCGGGCATGGTCAGGGGCTCGCTGTTGATCCAGCGCTCTCCCGCGACGTCCGGCGCCGCCTGGCCGATTCGCACGGCCTGGGCCTCGACGGCGCCCACGCCGAGACCGGCCGACATCAGGAACCCGCACAGGAGCACACCGACGCTCCTGGCCACGTTGCGCATCGTCCGCTCGCCGCTGCCGAAGAGCCCGCTCATCAGCTCCCGGGCGGTGTCCTCGATGCGCTTGCCCGGAATCGGGGTCGGCATGTCGCGCTCGCGTTCTAGCTTATTACATCGGCGATGGCTTCGCGCACAGGGCCCTGACACGATCCGGGGCGAGCCCCCAGGCGCAGTAGGCCGCCGCCAGGCCGCCGGCCCCGAGCGCCACGAACGCCCATCCCCAGGTCGTCGGAGATGGGCCGGCGACGTTGGTCAGGTCCAGGATCCGGCCGAACACGATGGGCGCGACGGCGCCGGCGCCGAAGCCGAGGAACGACCGGAGCGCCAGCGCGGCGCCGAGGTAGGGCGCGCTCACGGACTCGGTGAGCGCCGTGGAGAGCACGGGCGAATCGCCGAGGGCGGTGAAGCCATAGAGCGCCCCGACGATGAAGACGAGGGCGAGCGGTCCGCCGACCAGCCATCCGAACACGAGCGAGCACGCGGCGCTCGCGGCCGCGAGCGCGAACAGAACCCGGCGACGTCCGAGGTTGTCGGAGAGCCGGCCCATCGAGGACGACGCGATGAGTCCCATGACGTGGAAGGACGCTGAGACGTAGGAGGCCAGCTCCACGGCGTGGATCGATCCCGCGCCCGAGACGGCGAAGGCAGCGGCGACGAACGCGGGCGTCCAGGCCCACATGCCGAGGAGCTCCCACGAATGGAACGTGTAGCCGAGAATCAGCCGCATCGCCGGACGGTTCCTCAGGACGGCCGTGCCGAAGCGGACCCCGGCGCGCGGCGGGTGAACGACGTTCACGGTGGTGCGAAGAGCGAACCACAGAAGGACGACGCCGGCGACCGGACCGCACGCGCTCACGGAGAACGAGGTCGCGTATCCACCCCACGCGAGCGACCAGCCCGAGAGCAGCAGCGAGAGCGCGTATCCCGCCGACGAGCTGGCGATCAGCCAGCCGACCGCGGCCCCACGGCGCTCCGGCGGGTAGCGGTCGGCGATGAGCATGATCGCGGTCGTGTAGGTACCCCCTTGAGTGAGCGCCATGAGCGTGGAGAGCAGGAGCCCCGTCGTGTACGAGCGCGCCCAGAAGGCGAACGCGAGCGCCGAGACGGCGCTGAGCCACGCCGACCCGAGAAACACCCGGCGCGCGCCGACGCGATCGGCCAGCGACGAGAAGACGACCAGCGAGACGGCGTAGCCGGCTTGAAATCCCGTGGAGATCGAGCCGGCGGCGGTCGCCGACATGCCCCACTCGGTCCGGAGCACCGGCAGCGCCGCCGCGTAGGTCATGAACACGGAGGTCATGCAGGTCCGCGCGGCGCAGACGGCGAAGAGCCAGCCGTCGAGCCTCACGGACGCCGGAATGCGTGGGAGATGAACTCCGGGAATCGAGCCTCGAGCTCCGCCACGATGGCGTCGGCGACCTCCGCCGCGCTTCCGGGCCGCTCCTGCGCGGCGCCGCGGGCCCACAGGTCGAGATACGCGTCCTCGTCCTGAAGACCCAGCTGCACCGCAACAGAGTCGATGAGCTGCTGGAACCGGTCGCTCAACGGGCGGGTGATCGTCTCCGTCTCGTCACGCGCCTCGACCATCGCCGGGACGTCCTTCCAGGCGATGATCTGGTACGTGGCCATGGTATCGGAGCGTTTAGAACGGCTTCAGCCGAGGGTGGGATGCAGGTGGCGCCGACACGCCCGTTCGGCGTGCGGCAGGTCATTCCCCGCCCATGAACTGGGCGAGGAGGGTGATCTGGTCTCCTGGTCGGAGGGGGGAGTCGAGCGTGTGCTCGACGCCGAGCACCGCGTCGTTGACGAGGACCTCGATGTGCTCGCCCAGCTCGTGGCCGTGCCAGAGGGCCCGCTGGAGCTCCGGGAACCTCGCCGAGAGGCCTTGAAGCACGCTCCTGACCGTCGCGCCGGGCGGCAGGGGCTCGTCCAGGACGCGCCGGCCGGATCCGTCGCCGCCGACGAACTTCGTGACCCAGGAGGCGACCTCCACCGGAATCGTTGCGGCCGTGGCGGGAGCGGGGCTCATGGCGGATCCGTCAGCAGCAGGCCGTCAGCAGGCGGACCAGCTCCGACGCCATATCGGAGCGTGCCGAGTAGTAGACGAAACGCTCCTCCTTGCGGCTCTGGACCAGCCCGGCGCGCCGCAGCAGGTCGAGGTGGTGCGAGAGCGTCGGCCCCGGGATGTCGAGCTCGGCCTGGATCTCGCCGGCCGGCACCTCGCGCCCGCGGCGAACCAGCAAGAAGAAGATCTCGAGTCGCGTGAGGTGGGCGAGCGCCTTGAATGCCTCGACGTGATCCTCGCGAGCCTGCAGCCGAGCGAGCGGAAGGGTCTTCACGTTTCCAAATCTATCATTGGAGCGGGTGCGTTGGAGGCCGGCTTGGACCGAGGGTGGCCTGAGAGGGATGCGAGCCGGTGCGGACGATCCGGTCGAACTGGGAGCGGTAGTTGGCGATCAGGCTCACGTTCTCGATGAGGACGTCGTAGATCAGCCATCGCTCGCCCCGAAGGACCATCCGCGACTCGACCGGCACCTCGGTGCCCGCCCGCGTCACGATGCGGGCCCGGACTGCGGCCAGGTCACGGTCCAACGACTCGCCGACGTACCGGATCCGCTCCCCGCCGTACTCGTCCATCCGCGCGATGTAGGTCCGCTCGAGGAGGTCGGCGAAGAGCTGCGTGAACTCCTCGCGCTCGGCGGGCGTGCGAGCCTGCCAGTGACGGGCGAGCACGCGCTTGGCCGTTTCCGTGACGTCGAACGCCTCATGGGCGATCTTCCGCACGGCGGCGCGACGATCCTGCCGCGCGAGGGCCGGGTCGTCGAGGACCTTGATCACCTGCTCGGTGTACTCGCGAAGTTGGTCCGTGGGGCCGGCCGACGCGGGGGCGGCGGCGAGCAGCAGGAGCACGGCGGCGGCCGTCGTCAGCGTGGCCTTCATGCATCGAAGTATACGACTCCACCCGCGCTGCGTCGCTATCTTGCGCGCGGTTCCGCGGGTCGCGCGGCTCATCGCGTGAGGGCGGGCGCGGGGACGCGAATGCGCAGCTCCCGCCCCACGAGCCACGCCCCGGAGAACGTCAGGATCGCCGCGACGAGATACACGGTGTGGACGCCGGAGGAGTAGATCAGCAGCCCCCCGACGAGCGGTCCCACGACGCCGCGGACTCCGGCGAGGGTTGCACCGATCGCGACGTACTGGGCCGTCCGCGTGGGTCCCGCGACGTCGATGACCGCTATCATCCACACGAGCTCGAGCCCGATGCCCACGATCGAGTCGGTGACCGCGCTCGCCACCAGCACCCACGGGCTCCAGGCGATGAAATAGATCAGGGGCGTGGCGGCGCCGACGAGGTACATCACGCGCAGGGCCTCGAGGCTCGAGCGCCGGTCGACGAGCCCCCCCCAGTAGGCGCTGCCGACGAGCGTCGCCACCGCGGCGACCGCCGCGATCACCCCGACCTGCGACGCGCTCACCTGCAGTACGTCGACGAGCAAGAGGGGATGGGCCGGCGTTTGAATCCAGCAGCCGAAGCCGAAGAGGAACGACGCGACCAGGAGGCGACGGAAGGCGTGATCGTCACGTACCGCGAGCCAGGCCCCGTGAAGCCAGGCCGGGGCCTCCCCGCCGAGGGACTCGGGCTCCGGGACGGTGAGCCGCCGCTGACGCAGGCTCGCGGCCATCCCGAGCAGCGCGGCGGCGACGAAAATCCAGCGGTAGCCCACACGCTCGAAGAGCTGGCCGGCGGCGAGGGCCAGCCCGATGCCCAAGATCGCGCCGGCCATCCGGACCACGCCCAGGGCCCGGCCGCGCTGGGCTCGCGGATACACACGCTCGACGACGGCCGCCTGCGCGGGCGCGGCGGCGGCGGCGAAGAAGTCCCGGGCGATCACGAGGCCGACGAACGACCACGCCGAGCTGACGAACGGGACCAACAGGAACACGCTGCGGGCGA
This sequence comes from Candidatus Rokuibacteriota bacterium, assembly GCA_003221635.1. Classification (GTDB taxonomy): domain Bacteria; phylum Methylomirabilota; class Methylomirabilia; order Rokubacteriales; family CSP1-6; genus AR31. The sequence continues at coordinate 6,833 of QHSR01000240.1, forward strand.
CGAAGCCGGGCCACACGAGATACGGGAGCGGGTGGCGCCCGTGGAACGCCCGCGCCCACGGGAGCGACAGCAGCAAGCACGCGCCGCCCGCCGAGGACATGACTGCGAGCTGCAGGGGCGTGGCGCCGAGCTCACGCCGCAGAACCAGGCCGAGGAAGGGGCCGGTCAGGCTCGCGAAGACGGTGAACAGGAGCGTTGCCGAGATGTCGATCCTGAGCGCGCGCCGGATCTCGGGGCTGAATCGCGACCCGATCATAGTTCGTCGTTCATGCTCGCCTCGAACATGCCCACTTCGAACGGCGGGGCCCACAGCCCCGTGATGTTCCGCGGTTTGCACTACCATCCTTCTTCAGGCTCGCCTCGCACGGCGGGGCCCCCGCCCCGCGACGTGCTGCGGCTCGCACTACCATAATTATGTCGCATCTCGCCCGCGCGACGACGCTTCCAGGCGACGCTTCCTAAACCTGCGTCACCACTACCATCTCGTGTCGGCTACAATCATCCCCATGGCGCCGCTGTCGGCCACGGATCCGTATCCGCGAAGGCGCGTCAGGGTCCTCGACACGGAAATCGCTTACATCGACGAGGGCGGGGGCAACCCGATCGTCTTCCTGCACGGCAACCCGACGTCCTCTTACCTCTGGCGCAACGTCATCCCGCACCTCGACGGAGTGGGTCGCCGGCTCGCTCCGGATCTGGTCGGGATGGGCGACTCGGGGAAGGCGCCGGGCGGCGCCTACCGGTTCGTCGACCATGCGCTGTACCTCGACGCCTGGTTCGACGCCCTTGGGCTCCTCCGGAACGTGGTCCTCGTCGTTCACGACTGGGGTTCGGCGCTCGGCTTCCACTGGGCGCGCCGCCACCCCGAGCGAGTGCGGGGCGTGGCTTACATGGAGGCGATCGTTCGACCGGTCACGTGGCAGGAGTGGCCGGAGGTAGCACGCAAGGTCTTCCAGGCGATGCGGGGAGCAGGGGGCGAGGAAATGGTCCTCCAGAAGAACGTGTTCGTCGAGCGGATCCTCCCGGCGAGCGTCGTCCGCGGTCTGACGCCGGAGGCGATGGAGCGCTACCGGGCTCCATATCGTCAGCCCGGCGAGTCACGGCGACCGACCCTCAGCTGGCCGCGGGAGATCCCGGTGGACGGCGAGCCGGCCGACGTGGTCCAGATCGTCAGGGCCTACGGCGAGTGGCTGGCGACCAACCCGATGCCCAAGCTCTTCGTCAACGCGGATCCCGGATCGATTCTCGTCGGGCCGCAGCGCGAGTTCTGCCGTACCTGGCCGAACCAGCAGGAGGTCACGGTCAGCGGTACGCACTTCGTGCAGGAGGACTCCCCCGACGAAATCGGCCGCGCGATCGCAGCCTTCGTCCGGCGCTTGGGGTGAGCCCGCGCGCTCGGGTGGCCCGAACGCGCGGGTGAGCGGATCCGAGAGCTCAGTCTTCCTGAGGGACCATCATCTTCACGGTCACCCGGCGCTTGTCCTTGTTGGCTGTTCCCTTCTCGGCGATCGGGCCCAGGCCCACCAGGTGGATCCGGGGCAACTCGATTCCCTTCTCGACCAGGAACCGGCGAACCGACTCGACGCGACGCTGGCTCAGCGCCACGTTGTAGGCGTAGGTCCCCACCGGGTCGGCGTAACCCTGGAGATCGACCGTGAGCTTCTGGTTCTCACGCATCTCCTTGACCAGCAACGCTAACGTCGTCTGGCCAGCGTCGTTGAGGTCCCACTTGTCGAAGCCGAACAGGATCTGGTAGGTCTCGGCCTCTTTCCGCACGTTGCGGTTCGACCAGAGCCGCGTCAGCCGGCTGTTGGTCTCGTCGGCCTTGGTGTAGGCACCGTCCGCCCGCTCCCGCGCGCTGCGAGCCGTCTCGCTCGTCTGGGTCAGCGTGCCTTCCGCGGTCTTCAGCCGAGTGTCCACGCCCTCGACCTTCTGATCGACCCGCTGATTTTCGTCAGTGAGCCTCTTGTCAACCCCGGCGACCTTCTGGTCGATCTCCACTTCCTTCTTGCCGACCATCTCCGTCACCCACCCCCTCGTGGCGACGCATCCGCTCGCAAGAAGCATTACCCCCGGTAGGATGACCCCCAGCTTCACCACCTGTCGCATAACGGCCTCCTGTTAGTGCCCAGACCTCTAGCGGTTGGGCTCGGCGTGAACGGCTTGCAACCCGGTGGCCAGGAGCGGCGTCGTGTGTTTTTGGGGAAACAGCTGGGGCGTCGGCTCAGGGGTGTTCCCCTTCACGACACGGGGAGTCAGCGGGCTGACGGCATCGTCAGTTCAGCCGGGCGCGCAGCGAGTGGAGCGCTCGCCGGAGCTCGGCGTCCCCCGGCGCCAGCCGTACCGCCTCTTCGAACTCGCGCAGCGCGTCCCACCACCGCCCCTGTTTCACATGGATCCGGGCGAGGTTCATGTAGGGAAACTGGCGCGGCTCATATCGCTTGGCCTGCTTGGCGCGCTCGAGCCAGGGGACCGCCTCGTCGAGCTTGCCCTGCTGCATGAGATAGCACCCGATGTCGTTATACGGATTCCCGAAGTCGGGGTCCACATCGATCGCCCGCAGGCATTCCTGCGTCGCCTCGTCCAGGCGCCCCTGGAAGCTATAGGTCCACCCGAGATAGGTATGGGCCTCGGCCGTCGGACACACCTCGATGGAGCGCCGGTAAAGCTCGATCGCGCGCTCGAGCTCCCCCTGCATCTGGTGACGGTAGGCCTCCTGCCAGATTTCCGTGGCCCTCTGGAAGTTTTCCGGGGCGCTCACCGGCTCACCAGCTCGGCCACCCTTCGCGCCGAAAGCCCATGTCCCAGAACATCCACTCGTACCGGCTCGTCGCGAGGAAGTGGGCCCGCATCGTGTCGAGGTCCGGCGCGGTCAGCCGCTCCGCGACCCGGTCGGTCGCCGCGAGCACCGCCCGGACGACGGTCCCGAACTCCTCGGAGGCGTACGTGCCGATCCACCGCTTGTAGAGAGGGTCGGCAGAGCCGGCGCGCTCGAGCTCCTTGCCGACCTCCCAGTAGATCCAGTAGCAGGGCAGCAGCGCCGCGAGCGCCTCGTGGAAGGGCGACCCGTAGGCCACCGCGAGCAGGTAGCTGGTGTAAGCGAGGTTCGTCGGCGCCAGCGGCGTCGCCGCCACGTCGGCGGCCGTGAGCCCGAAGTCGCGGAAGAAGCTCTCGTGCAGCGCGCGCTCCACCTTGAGCGCCCCGGCGGCGTGCTCGTTGAACATGATGATCCAGTCGTCCTCGGGCGCCCGCGCGCCAGCGAGCGACAGCGCCCGCGCGAACTCGCGCAGGTAGAGGGCGTCCTGCACCGCGTAGAACTTGAAGCTCTCGCGGGGGAGCGAGCCGTCGGTGAGTCCGCGCACGAAGGGATGGCGCAGGATCGCCGCGTAGATCGGCTCGATCGACCGCCACAGCTCGTGCGTGAACGCCATCAACGTCCTTTGAAGATCGGCTCCCGCTTCTCGACGAAGGCCTTGGCGGCTTCCCGGTGGTCCTCGGTCATCCCGCAGCGGGTGTGGTGCCAGGCCTCGAGGTCGAGAGAGTCCTTGAGAGTCCCGCTCTCGGCGGCGTTGAAGTTCCGCTTCATATATCGCAACGCGATGCGCGGCCCCCGGCTCAGCCGCGCCGCCAGCGCCATCGTCTCTTCCTCGAGCCGCGCGTCGGGCACCACCCGGTTGACGATACCGAGCGCGAGCGCCTGCTGGGCGTCCACGATGTCGGCCGTGTAGTAGAGCTCCCGCGCCTTGGCGCTGCCGATGAGCTGCGTGAGGTACCAGCTGCCCCCGAAGTCCCCGGAATAGCCGACGCGGGCGAACGCCGTCGCGAACCTCGCGGAGTCGCCGGCGACGCGGAGGTCGCACGCGAGGGCCAGGGAGAGACCGGCGCCCGCCGCCGCCCCGCGGACCATCGCAATCGTCACCTTCGGCATCTCATGCAGCCAGCGCGATACCTCCATGCGCGAACGAAGCGCCTGCGCCTTCTCCTCGAGCGTGGTGCCGCCGAACTCTCGCCCCTCGGCCATCGCCTTCACGTCGCCGCCGGCGCAGAAACCGCGGCCGGCCCCGGTGAGAACCACCACCCCCACCTCCGGATCCTCCGCGAGCCGGGGCAGCGCCTCGAGCATCGCGTCCAGCATCGGCCCCGACATGGCATTGAGCCGGTCGGGACGGTTCAGCGTGAGCACGGCAACCCCATCCTTGATGACTTCAAGCACGTCCTCGCCCATGGCGATCCCTCCGGGTGACGGTGCCGCGATGGTACCATCGCGCGGGGGAAGGAGGGCCGCGTCTCGCTGAAGTCGCGTCCCCCCCGGAAGAGCGGGTGACTCGCTAGAACGCCCGATCGATCGCCTGGAGCTCTTCCGGCGACAATGTGAAGTCGAGAGCCCCGGCGTTTTCCCGCACGTGCTCGAGCTGGCTCGCCTTGGGAATCGTGAAGAGCGCGGCCCGGCGGGTCAAAAAATTCAGGGCCACCTGCCGCGGCGTGCCACCGCGCGCCTTCGCGATCTTGACGACCTCGTCGCGCATGAAACCGCCGCGGGCGAGCGGCGTGTAGCCGACGATCGCCACCTGCTCCCGCTCGCAGTACGGCAAGAGGTCGCGCTCGATCGCGCGGTCCCGCAGGTGGTAGAGCACCTGGTTGCAGGCGAGCGGCGTACTCCCCAGGGCGGCCCGGGCCTGCGTCATCTGCGCCACGTCGAAGTTCGACACGCCGGCGAATCGCGTCAGCCCGCGCTTCACCAGGGTCTCCATGGCGCGCATCGTGTCGGCGATCGGATGCTGGCCGCTCCACCAGTGAAGCAGGTACGCGTCCACGTGGTCGGTGCCGAGTCGCTCGAGCGACTGCTCGCACGCCTTGACCGTCCCCGCGTAGGACGCATTGGAGGGCAACACCTTGGTGACGATGAAGAGGGCATCGCGCGCATGTCCCTTGATCGCCTGCGCCACGATGCGCTCGGCGCCGCCGTCGCCGTACATCTCGGCGGTGTCGATGTGGGTCAGCCCGAGCTCCAGGCCGACACGGAGCGCGGCGACCTCCGCGCGCTTCGTTCGCCGGCTCTCGCCCATGTGCCAGGTGCCCTGCCCGATGACGGGCACCGCCACGCCGGTGGCTCCGAAAGGACGTGTGATGATGGGCTACAATAGCATCCGCAACGCCTCGGTTTCCGGTGTCCGCGGATGGAGGAGTACCACGATGATCGGCACGCAGGACCTGCTCATCGCGCTAACGATCGGGATCTTTTTCTTCGGAGCGAAGAAGCTCCCCGAGCTCTCCCGCTCGCTCGGCCGCGCGCTCAGCGAGTTCAAGAAGGGGCTGGAGGAGCCGACGGACCAGCCGCCCGCCGCGCCGCCGCCCGGAAAACCTGAGGCGCCCAAATGATTCCTACATGAGAGGGTGGATCATCCTGCTCGTGACGCTCCTCGTCGGCGTGGGGCTCGGCGTGGCCGGGACCGTCTACGTGCCCCAGGCGGTGGATCCATATCTTCCGAAGGACCTTCGCATCCGGTCCCGCATCGTCGAGGGGCAGGTCACGAATAAGCAGCGCGAGCCGAACCGCGTGCTGGTGAAGATCCAGACCGAGCAGGGCGTGATTCTCGCGGCGTTCACGAAGCGGGTGGCCGAGACCGACCTGCTGATCGAGCCGGGCGACACGATCGCGCTGGCGCTGTCGACCGACCAGCCGTTCGTGGATGATCCGCCCATCGAGCGCGTCAAGCGGGCGAAGTGACCGCTCACGCCGGACGCGGCGATGCCGCTCCCCGCGGGTCGCGCACGCGCGTGAGCAGGAGCCCGAGCGCGACGCTCGCGGCGAGGGCCGCCGCCGCGAAGACCGACGTGAAGCCGAACGCGTCCGCCAGCAGCCCGGCGGCGAGCGGCGCGCCGAAGGCGATGGGCGCCATCAAGGTGGTTCCGAGACCGATGTAGGTCGGCCGCTCCTCCAGCACCGGGGCGAATTCCAGCATCACGTTCAGCGTCGACACGTTCATCGCGGCGATCTGGGCCCCCATCATGACGAAGACCACGCCGAACGCGCCGAGCGTCGGGGCGGTGATGGCGACCAGGTTGCCCGCGAGAGTCGCGGCGAGGCCCATCATGATGACCAGGAGGTGGCCCCGCCGGTCGGCGAGCCAGCCGAACACCGCGTTCCCCGCCATCTGGCCCAGGAACAAGAGCGTGGTGAACACGCCGGCCTGCGCGGCGGGGGCGTCCCATGCGCGGATCGCATGGACGGTGTAGAACCCGCCGGCCATCGAGCCGATCACCGCGAACGCGCGCGCGGCGAGGAACCACGCGAGGTTCGGGTCGCGGCCCAGGAGCGCCGGGATCCGCGCCAGGTAGGCTCGGAGCGTGACGGCCTCCGACCGACCCGTGGTCGCCGGCTCGCGGACGACGGCGAGCGCGGCGTACGACAGCGCCATGCAGACCGCGGCGCCGATGAAGCACGCGCCGTAGCTCGCGGGCGCCGGCACCGCCGCCAGGATGCTCGCCGTCGCGAAGCTCCCGGCGAAGCCGCCCGCGCCCGCCGCAAGGTTCGCGAACGCGAAGAAGCGGCCGCGCGCCGTGATGGGAATCAGGCGCCCGATGATATCCATCCACGCCGGCATGAGCACGCCGCCGACGCCGGTGATGACGAGCAGCATCAGCAGCACCAGGGCGAGCGTCATCGCCGGCGCGCGGTCGGCCAGGAAGAACGCGGCGAGGGCCAGCACCGCGAACGGCACGCGTTCCCAGACCGAGTAACGGAGGACGAACGGGAGCTTTCGGGCAAGCGTCTCCGTGTGACCGGCCGCGAAGAGCGACGGAAGAAACCAGCCGAGCGTCATCACCGCGGGGATCGCGCCGATGACGACGTTGGGAGCACCCAGGGAGGCCGCGAAGGCCGGCAGGATGGTGGACTGCGAGGCGAGCGAGAGGCCCACGCCGAAGAGCGCGTAGTCGGCGCCGAGCGCCGCCATGTTGTGACGCAGGTCTCGGCTCACGCGCTCAGCCGAGGCGGATGTCGAGCCAGCCGTGCGGTGTGACGGTGACCCGCTCGCCCTCGCGCACGAGCACCGTGGTCGTCGCCGACTCGAAGATCGCCGGGCCCTTGACCTCCTGCCCGACGGCGAGCGCGTCCATCCGGTGCACGGGCACTTCCACCCAGTCGCCGAGCCAGATGCGACGGCGCACCGCCGCCGTGGCCGAGCCTCGCTCGGCCGCGCCAGCGCCGGCCGGCAGCACCGGAAGCGCGCCGATGACCGCCACCCGCGCGTTGACGATGACGATTTCCTGGCCCGCCGCGCTGTAGGCGTAGAGCTCCTCGTGACGGCGGTGGAAGCGATCGGCCACCTGATCCATGAGGTCGGCCATTTGCAAGTCAACGCCGTCGAGATCCACCTGGATCTCGAAGATCTGCTCGCCATACCGCATGTCGAGGGCCCGGCGCACGCTGATGGCCCCGTCGAAGTGGGCGAGGCGCTTGCGGCCGTCGCGCTCGAGCGCGGCGAACAGCCTTCGCAGGCCCGCCGCCGTCATCCGTCCCACCTCGCTCACATGGGAGCGCACGAGCTCGTAGCGGAGGTCGGTCGCCAGCATGCCCCACGCCGAGAAGACCGCGGCCACCGACGGCACGACGACGCGCTGGATCTCGAGGAGCCGCGCGACCTCGGTGACGTGCAGGCCGGCGGCGCCGCCGAAGGCGACGAGCGCGAACTGGCGGGGGTCGACGCCGCGACGGACCGAGACGATCTTGATCCCCTCCGCCATGTTGGTGTTGACGACCCGCGCGATGCCCTCCGCCGCCCGCAGCGGGGTCGTGCCGAGCTGGGTCGCGATGAGCTCGACGGCCGTGCGCGCCGCGCGCGCATCGAGCCCGATGCGGCCGCCGAGGAAGTTCCCCGGGTCGAGGAAGCCCAGCACGAGGTTCGCGTCGGTCACCGTCGCGCGCGCCCCCCCCTTTCCGTAGCACGCGGGGCCCGGCTCGGCGCCGGCGCTCTCGGGCCCGAGGTGGAGGATTCGGCCCGCGTCCACCCATGCGACCGATCCGCCGCCGGCGCCGAGGGTGTGGATGTCGATCGCCGGGAGCGCGACCTTCGCGACGCCGACGGTCTTCTCGCCCGTGAGCTGGGGCTCGCCGCCTTGCAGGAGCGCGATGTCCGTGGACGTCCCGCCCATGTCGAAGGTGATGAGGTTCGCCTCGCGCAGGAGCCGCGCGCTGTAGCGGCCGGCGGCGACGCCGCCGGCCGGCCCCGACAGCACGGCGCCCGCCGCCAGCCGCGTCGACTCGCGTACCGGCGCGACGCCGCCGTGCGACTGCATGATCAGGACGTCACCGCGGTAGCCGTGGCTGGTGAGACGGGCGGCGAGGCTCGCCAGGTAGCGCGCGAGGGCCGGCCCCACGTACGCGTTCACGACGGTCGTCCACACGCGCTCGTATTCCTTGATCTGCGGCAGGACCTCGGCCGAGAGCGACACGTAGGCGCCCGGCAAGCGCCGGGCGAGCGCGCGTCCGGTCCGCTTCTCGTGGCGCGGGTTCCGGTACGAGTGGAGATAGCAGACGGCGACCGCCTCCACCCGCGCCTTCGCGAGCGCCGCGATCCCCGCCTCGAGGGAGCGGGCGCTCAGCGGAATCGCGACCGTTCCGTCGAAGCGCAGTCGCTCGCGGACGCCCAGGCGGCGGGCACGCGGTACGAGCGGGACGGGCGGCGCCATCCTCAAGTTGTAGCGGTCGTCCTTCAGCCCCTCGCGCATCTCGATGACGTCGCGGTGCCCCTCGGTCGTGAGAAGCCCGACCTTCGCTCCTTTGCGCTCGAGGAGGGCGTTGGTCGCGACGGTGGTGCCGTGCACGATGCGCTCGGTGCTCTTGAGCAGCCCGACGAGGTCGGTGCCGCACTCCACGGCGAGCAGGCCGAGGCCCTCCATGAGACCTTCCGACTGATCACGCGGGGTGGACGCGCACTTGGCGATGACCACCCGCCCCGTTTCGTCCACGGCCGCGAGGTCGGTGAAGGTGCCGCCGACGTCGATCGCGGAGATACTCCTCGAGGGTCTTGTCCGCCGGCTTGAGCTTCTCGTACAGCACGCACGCCATCGAGGGCAGCACCGAGCGGTCCGGCCACGCCTCGGGCTCCCAGAGCTGCGAGCGCCGGAACGCCTTCGGACAGTGGAAGAAGCACTCCTCGACCTCGACGCCGATGGCGACCTGCGGCCGCTTGTCCCGCACCGCGAGCGATTCCAGGACGTCCTCGTCGCGCACGATCAACGCGCGGCCGTTCACGCGGAGCGTCTCCTCGCGGCCCGGGATCAGGAAGATCAGCCCGACGTGGGGGTTCGCCAGGAGGTTGCGCAGCCCATCGAGGCGCTTGTTGCCGGGACGGTCTGGGATCACGAGGTGCCGCTCGTCCAGGACGCGCACGAAGCCCGGCGCGTCGCCCTTG
>QHSR01000240.1:16258-43865 GCA_003221635.1 Candidatus Rokuibacteriota bacterium
GACTCCTTCTTGATCGCCCGCTCGCTCGGCGTGCCCATCAGCGCCCGCAATTCGCTCTCCGAGGTCACCACCCGCTTGAACATTGCGTCCTCCCTGCTCGGTGCGTTGGTCCAGTCAAAGTAGACGGAGCCCGCGGGCAAGTCAATCGCGCCCGGCGTGATCCTTCCGCGGTGCGTACGGATGCGGTCCTTCGGGCGATCTCCCCTCCGCGAACCGACGGAGATTGAAGGCCTCGATGTCCACCGTCTTCGCGCGCCCGTCGACGATCAGCTCGGCCATGCACGCCCCCACGGCGGGCGCGATTTTGAACCCGGAGCCGCTGAACGCCGTGGCGAGGTACAAGCCGTCGATGCCGTCGACTCGACCGAGGATCGCGTGGCGGTCGCGGCTGGGCAACGCCTCGTGCGGCCAGGGCATACGCGATGCTCGCGCCGTTGACGCCGCCACCGACGACGACGTCCGCGGTCTCGGTCACTGGGAGGGCACTCCTTCCGCCGGATACCTTATCATGTGGCGAGCCCGCTGGCCGTTTCACATCCGGGCGGCAGCGGTGTCTCAAACTATGATGGGTGCTCAACCGTTCGAGACCGTCGTCGGCGCACACCATGCGGAGATCTATCGCTATATCCGGCGCGTCACGTCACGAGCCACCGAGGCCGAGGACCTCTCCCAGGAGACGTTCCTGCGCGCCTACCGCGCCTACCGCACGCTCGGTCCCGAGGCGAACGTCCGCGCGTGGCTCTTCGCGATCGCGACCAACCTCACCCGGAACTATTTCCGCGCCGAGAAACGCCGCCGCGCCGCGCTGCTGGCCGCGTCCGTCGAGCGCCGCGAGGCCGACCCCGAGGGGCCGGAGGACGAAGCGCGGTTCGGCGAGGCCAAGATGCTGCTGGAGAGCACCGTCCGGGGGCTCCCCCTCAAGCAACGGCTGGCGTTCATCATGAGAAAGATCCACGACCTCGACTACGAGGCAATCGGGCGAAGCCTCGACTGCTCGGCGGAGAGCGCGCGCGCCCACGTCTTCCAGGCGCTCCGCAAGATCCGGCTGAGCCTCAACGGTCACGAACTTCCGCCCGAAACGAGCCTGACGCACATGGAGCGACCGCGATGAACCTTAAACCACGCGTCTGTCTGGAGATCGAAGGCGATCTCGTCGCGGCGGCGACGGGAGACGCCGAGCCCGGAGCCGTGCGCCGTGTCGAGCACCACATCGACGCCTGCGCGTCCTGCCGTGGCGAATTCCGGCGCTATCGTGAGATCGACGGCGTCGTGGGCGTGCTCCGGCGCGCCCCGGCGGCGGCCGAGAGCGTCGCGCGGGCCCGCGAGGGCCTCGAGTCGCGCCTCGCCGATCTGAGATCGCGGCTGGTCTCGTACCGCGTGTTCCCGTCACCGCTGGGCCACATTCTCATCGCCCGCTCCGAGCATGGCGTGTCGCTCGTGGAGTACCTGGGCGAGCACACCGACCTCGGAGCGTCCCGCTTGAGGCGAGTCACCGGCGTCGAGCCCCAGGAGGACGGCACCGAGATCGAGGCGCTCTACCGCGAGCTGCTCGAGTACCTGCGGGGCGACCGCATCCGTCTGGACTGGACGCTCGACCTGCGCCTGGCGCGCAGCGACTTTCATCGCACCGTGCTGCGGGCGACCGCCGCCATTCCCTACGGCGCCGTCACGTCGTACGCGGGCATCGCCACCGAGATCGGCAAGCCCGCGGCCACGCGCGCGGTGGCGCAGGCGCTCCGCTGGAATCCGCTGCCGATCGTCGTCCCCTGCCACCGCATCATCGGAACTTCCGGCGCGCTCACCGGCTACGCCGGTAATCAGATCGGGCTCAAGCAGCGCCTGCTCGCGGTCGAGGGCATTCGAGCGGTGGGGACGCGGGACGACTCTCGCGTCGCGCGCGACACGCTGTATCACTACGACCGCAACGATCTGCACGAGTACTGCCTGCCGACCTGTGGAGATATCGCGCGCCGCCCGATCGGGCCCGTCACCCTGCTGGCGTCTCGCGAACTGGCCGGAGCCCTCGGGCTCGTCCCCTGCACGTCCTGCCGGCCGGATCTGCACCCGCTGTCGGCCTAGCCTCGCTCGCCGCGCTTTTCACGCCGGCCTCCCCGCGGTGTCACAGAGAGCAGAAGGAGGCCGACATGCTCGTATCGCTCGAAACGCTCGAACAGCAGTCGACTCGACATCGTCAGTTCCGGCGGAGGCTCGCGTGCTGAGCGCGGTGGCGGTGGTCGCCGTGTTGCTCCCGGTGGCGCTCCTCACGGCGGCGCTGCTCCTCTCGACCTGGCGAGAGCGCATCCGGCTCGTCGCAGCCACGCGACAGATCGCCGTGACCGACGCGATCCACGGCGAGCTGGGCGCGGTCGTCTCTCCGGTGGTGCGCCGCCGCCTCGGAGGTCGCTGGCAGCTCGTGATCCCCGTGCCATTCGACGACCTCGACACCGTGACGCACGTGGTCCGAACCGCCTACGGCGCTTTCGACGCGCCCGAACGAACGAAGCCGGGCCGGTTCGAGATCGTCCTGAGTCAGCAAGAACGCCCGGTCCCGCGCCGGGAGCGCGTCGCGGTCTCGGCGCGCAGGGCCAGAGGGGAGTCGGTGTCATGGACATGAACGTCTACGTCGCCGAATGGTTGATCAAAGAGCGCATCGCCGAAGCGCGAGCGGCGGGCGCCCGGAGCGCGCTGCGCGACGCGCACCGGCCGCCGCGGCAGCCGATGCGCGTCGCGCTCGGCCTGGCCTTGATCAGGCTCGGCCAGCGTATCCAGAGCGGGCGGCCGAGCGTGGCCGACCCGTTAGGGGCTGGAAATTCGTAGCAGTCGTAGTCGTCCGGGGGGAGCGGCGTCGCTCCCCCCGGCACCCCTCACCGGTCACACGATAGCGGCCGAGTCCCACGCCAGGTCGCGCGGGCGAAGCCATCGCACGAACCACGGTTCATCTACCGGCTCACGAAGCCGTTGAGGCGATCGCTCTCCCGTGCGGCCTTCGCGCGCTTCGACGGCAGCCCATAGCCGCCGCCGCCGGAGGACTCGACCAGGAACACGTCGCCTTTCCGCGGTAGCGGTGGGGGAGACCATCCTTGCCGCCGAGCAGACCATACGGGGCGTGACGCACTCCATCACCCGCAGTGTTCGCGACCGCCGGCTCCTCGATGTCCATCCGGAGGCGCAGGACGGCGCCGACGCCGCCGCGGTGCATCCCCTCGCCCGCGGAATCGGCTCGGAACTCGTGGTGCTCGAAGGTCAGCGGGAAGCGCGCCTCCGCCACCTCCACGCTGCCGAACTTGATCCCGCCGGCGGCCTGCCCCTCGCCGGCCGTCTCCCATCCGTCGCCGACCACCGTCGCGCCGCCGCCGGGGCGGGCGTGGAACATGTGCCAGATGAACGGCTTCCGCGTTCTTGGATTGACGCCCTTGATCGCGATGCGGAAGCGCCGCCCCCATCCGGCGATCGCGCGCTCGGGACAGGCGGGCGCCAGCGCCCGGATGATCGCCTCGGCGATCTCCTGGGCGCAGTGGTTCGTCGCGAGGGTGACCGGCGCCGGCGGGTAGGGCCAGACGATCGTGCCCTGCTTCGCGATGACCCGGACGGGCCGGAACGTTCCGGAGTTCTTCGGCGTCCTCGGCTCGAGGAGGTAGGCGAACGCCATGTGCACGGCCGACATCGTGTTCGGAAACGACGAGTTGACGAAGCCGGACACCTGAGGATGGGAGTCGCTCAGATCCACGGTGAGCGCGTCGCCCCGCTTGGTCACGGTCGCACGGATCCAGATGTCGGTGAACCCGTGGCCGTCATCGTCCAGGGTCGTCTCGCCGCGATACACCCCGTCGCGCCAGGTCTTCACGCAGCGCCGGGCCTGCAGCTCCGCGCCGTCCAGGATCTCGTCCACGGCCGCCAGCACCGTCGCGGCGCCGTACTCACGGGTGAGCGCGAGCAGGCGCCGCTCGCCGACGCGCGCCGAGCCGATCATCGCCCGGAGGTCGCCCATGAAGTCGTGCGGGTGGCGCACGTTGGTCGTGATCATCCGGAGCACGTCGTCCCGCAGCTCGCCCGCGTCGTAGAGCTTGAGCGGCGTGATCCGCAGGCCCTCCTGCCAGATTTCGGTCGCGCCCGGGTTGTAGGCGCCGTGGGTCGAGCCGCCGATGTCGCTCTGATGGGCGCGGTTGACCGACCAGAAGGCAACCTCGTCGCCCACGAACACCGGCACGAACGCGGTCAGGTCCGGCAGGTGGTTGTTGCCGTGGTAGGGATCGTTCAGCAGGTAGACGTCGCCCGGTCTGACCCGTCCCTTGAAGGCGTCGCGGACGGATTCGACCGCCCACGGGATCGCGCCCACATGGATCGGCACGTGCTCGGCCTGCGCGATCAGCCGCGCCTGCGCATCGCAGAGCGCCGTGGAGAAATCGCGGCTCGAGTTCAGGATCTGTGAGTACGCCGTCCGCAGCATCGCCTCGCCCATCTCCTGGACGATGGCCTCGAGCCGATGCGTCAGCACCGAAACCGTGACGGGATCGCTCATGGCTTCCAGATCTACGCGATCGCCGCGGCCGGGTCAACAGGGACGCACCGGCGCGCGCGGGCGCGCCGCGGCCGGCTCAGCGGATCGCGGCGGTGGAGCGCGACGAGATCGCGAGCGAGACCAAGTGCTCGAGTTGCTGGAGCTCGAACGGCTTCGGAATATAGGCGAAGATGCCGCTCGCGAGCGCGTCGGCCGCGGTGCGCGCATCGTCGTTGCCCGTCAGCATGAGGACCGGGGTCTGCATCCTCAGCTGGCGCATCCGCTCGAGGAGCTCCAGACCGCTCATCCTCGGCATGTACATGTCGAGCAGGACGAGATCGAACGGCTCGCGCTCGAGCGCCACCAGCGCGTCCGCCCCGTCACCGGCGGTTTCGACCTTGTAGCCGTGCTCGTGCCCGAACACTCCCAGCGCGTCCTTCAGCATCCGGACGATGGCCGGCTCGTCGTCGACGATCAGCACCGTCTTGGTGGCACGCGCGGTTTTCGTGGCGATCAGCGGGGTCACCTCAGGAGACCTCCAACGAGGTTCCGACCTTGCCGCTTCGCCTCGTAGAGCGCGTGGTCGGCGCTCTTGATCAGGTCGGCGACGCTGCCCGGATCTTCCGGGAAGCCGGCCACGCCGAAGCTCGCGGTCAGCGGCCCGTACTGGAACGGATAGCGCTCGATGATCGCGCGCATTCGTTCGGCGTATACGAGCGCCGCGGCCTTGGTGGTGCTCGGCAGGAGCGCGATGAACTCGTCGCCGCCGTACCGGGCGACGACGGAGTCGCGTCGGGATTGGCTCGCCAGGAGCTGGACGACCTGCTTGAGGACCTCGTCGCCGGCGTCGTGGCCCCAGCGGTCGTTGATGGCCTTGAAGCCGTCGAGGTCGAGCAGGATCAGCGACAGCGGCTGCTGGTAGCGCGACGCGCGGCTCACCTCTTCGTGAAGCCGCAGCATGAGATAACGCCGGTTGTAGCCGTCCGTGAGCGGGTCCTTGAACGAGAGCTCCTCGAGCCGGGCGCTCCGGACGGCGATCGCGGCGTACGCGGCGAACGCGCGGGCCACACTTTCGAGTCGCGGATGAAATGGAATCACCCGCCCGTCGGGGCCCGCGGCGTTGATCAGCTGGAGCACACCCTGGATCCGGCGCGACGCGTCCCGCAGCGGGACCGCGAGCACCGAGTGGGTCCGGTAGCCCGTGGCCAGGTCGACCCGCCAGTTGAACGCGTACGGTGCGTCGCGGGGGATGTCATAGGCTTCCGGCACGTTGAGGACCTCGCCCGAATTGGCCACGTGCCCGGCGAGGCTCGGGACGTCCAGCGGCAAGCGCTCGGCCTCGAGCCGGTTTTGCATATCGTGTTCGCCGAGCCGTCGCGCGGTCATTTCGTTCTGAACGACGGAGAACCGTAGATAGGAGCCCTCGCGAAGGAAGAGCGTCGCGGCCTCGGCGCCGGTGAACCGACGCGCCTGCCTCACGATCCGGTCGAGGACCGAGGACAGCTCGCCATCGCTGCCGATATCGATGCCAAGCTGAAGCAGCTCCTCGAGCATTTGCGCCGCACGCTCCGCCGTGGCTGCGCCCTGTACCTCGAGGAAGCTCCCCGCCCCCGGGCCTCCGTTGGGGATGTCCATGTCCCGTGAAGAGAAGCACGGCGAGTGCCAGGGTGTGGAATGACGGGAAGATACTGAAATTCCGGTAAAACTTGGCTGTACCGCCCGCGGGGAGAGCTCTGAAGCCTGGTCAGTTCCTGATCAGAATTCGGCGACTTTCCTCCCAGTTTTCCAAGGGCGATGGGATCGGTACGGTGTCACTCCTGCTTGTCCTTCGAGAAGAGCTCGTCGAGCTTCCTCTCCCAGGCGTGGTAGTCGAGGAAATCGTAGAGCTCTGCGCGCGTCTGCATCGCTGACACGACCGGCTTCTGCGTGCCCTCCCGGCGCAGCGTCTCGTAGACCGCGAGCGCCGCGGCGTTCATCGCCCGGAAGGCGGACAGGGGGTACAGGACGACGCCCACCCCGGCGCCCGCCAGCTCGTCGACGGTGAACAATGGCGTCACGCCGAACTCGGTGATGTTGGCGAGAATCGGGACCCCGGCCGCGTCGGCGAACCGGCGGTACGTCGAGAGATCGGTGACCGCTTCCGGAAAGATCAGGTCCGCGCCGGCCTCCACACAGGCCGCCACGCGGTCGATCGCGGACTCGACACCCTCGACAGCGAGCGCGTCGGTCCGAGCCATGATGACGAATTCGGGGTCGGTCCTCGCGTCGACGGCAGCTTTGATGCGGTCGACCATTTCCTCCGGGGTGACGATGGCCTTCCCCGGACGGTGCCCGCAACGCTTGGCCTGCACCTGATCCTCGATGTGCATGGCGCCGGCCCCGGATGCGATCAGCGATCGGACCGTTCGCGCGATGTTGAACGCGCTGCCGAAGCCGGTGTCGGCGTCGACGAGCAGCGGCAGCTGGGTCACCCCGGTGATGCGGCGCACGTCCGTGAGGACGTCGTCCAGCGTCGTGATCCCGAGATCGGGCACACCGAGCGATCCCGCCGCCACGCCGCCCCCGGAAAGATAGATCGCCTTGAACCCGACACGCTCGGCCATCCGCGCAGCATACGCATAGACGCACCCAACCACCTGCAACGGGCGCTCGGCCGCAACCGCCTCCCGAAACCGTCCCCCCGCCGACCCCGAAGTCATGGCAGAGACCTTACAACAACCTACACGCCTCCGCAGACCGTCCGTCCGCGACCGCCGCCCGTCGGTCCAAGCCCACCTCCGCGTCTCCTACGCCAGACGAGGCGCTACCGACCCGGGAGCCGGCGGCGGGGGCGGGGGCGTGCGGGAGGGCAACTAGACGCCGAGGTAATACTTCTTGACGAGCTCGTTCTCCCGGAGCTCCTGCGTGCTGTGTCCCTCGAACTCGATCTTGCCGTGCACGATGAGGTATCCGCGGTCGGCAATCTTGGTCGCCTGATTGAAGTTCTGCTCGGCCATCAGGACGGTCAGGTGATACCGATCCTTGAGCTCGCGGATCTTGCCGATGACCCGGTTGACCAGAATCGGCGCCAGCCCCACCGACGGCTCGTCCACCAGGAGGATCCGGGGCGAGGACATGAGGGCGCGCGCGAGGGCGAGCATCTGCTGCTCGCCGCCGCTCATGCTTCCCGCCAGCTGGCGTCGCCGCTCGCGGAGGACGGGAAACGCTTCGAAGCAGAAGGCCAGGTTGCGGTCGATGTCACCGCGGGCGCCCGTGCGGTAGGCCCCGAGCAGGAGATTTTCCTCGACGGTCAGCTTGGGGAAGAGCCGGCGGCCCTCCGGCACCATGGTGATGCCCAGGCCGACGATTTCCTCGGTGGACCGTTTCGTGAGATCGATCCGCGCGTCGTCGGTCTCCAGGAAGATCTCGCCGGCGTCGGGCGCCACCATGCCCATGATGCATTTGATGAGGGTGCTCTTACCGTTGCCGTTGGTGCCGAGCAGGGCCACGGTCTCTCCCTCGCGCACCTCGATCGAGACGCCATGGAGCACCCGCACCGCGCCGTAGCCGGCGTCGACGTCACGAACGACGATCCTACTCGCCAAGGTAGGCCTTCTCGACGGCGGGATTGCGCACGATCTCCTCCGGCGTGCCCTCGGCGATGCGGTTGCCGGCGTCCAGGACGACGATCCGCTGCGAGAACCGCATCACCGCCCGCATGATGTGCTCGATCATGATGATGGTGATTCCCTGCCCGCTCAGACGGAAGAGGATCGCGAGGATGTCGTCCACCTCGGCGCTGGAGAGCCCCGCCATCGCCTCGTCGGAGATGAGCAGCTTCGGCCGGGCGGCCATCGCGCGGGCCAGCTCGAGCTTCCGCATCTCGATCTGCGTCAGCCCCGCCGGCCGCAGGTGCGCCTTCGCGTCGAGGCCGATCTCTCTCAAGATCTCCATGGCTTCGGCGGTGGCGCGGGCGCCGTGCGATCTCGCGTGGGCGGCGTACTCCAGGGGGATGCCGAGGTTCTCGAGCACGGTCATGCTGGTGAAGGGCTTCGGGATCTGGAAGCTCCGCACGATGCCGAGCCGGGTCCGCTGGTGCGCCGCCATCGCCGTGATGTCCCGGCCCTCGAAGAGAATCCGGCCACCGTCCGCCGACAGAGCGCCCGACACGCAGTTGATGAGCGTGGTCTTGCCGGAGCCGTTCGGCCCGATGAGACCGAACCGCTCGCCGGCCGTCACGAGGAGCCGGACCCGATCCAGCGCCAGGAAGCCGCCGAACCGCTTGGTGAGCCCGTCGATCTCGAGGAGCGTGTCCGCCATCGCCCCCTCACCGGCCCATGAGCCGCCGCGCCAGGCCCGTGATCCCCTCGGGGGCCAGGACGACGAAGAGCACGAGCACCACGCCGACGATCAGCAGATTCAGCTCGGAGGAAATGGTGACGGTCGCCACCTGCTGCGCCGTGCCCAGCAGGACGGCGCCGATCACGGGCCCGATCCACGTCGTCGTGCCTCCGATCATCGGCATGGCCAGCGCGTTCACGGCGTAATCGAGGTTGAAGGCCGACGACGGCTCCACGTAGGTCACGTAGTAGGGAAAGGGCGCGCCGGCGACGCCGAGGAAGAAGCCGCTGACCGTGGTGGCGAAGAGCTTGAGGCGCAGCGTGGGCACGCCCATGCACTCGGCGGCCTCCTCGTTGTCGCGCAGCGCCGACAACCCGCGGCCGATCCAGGAGCGCTCGATCATCCGCGCGGCGAGGACCGCCACCACCGCCAGCCCGACCATCACGGTGAAGAGCAGCACGCCCCAGCTGCCGAAGTAGGGGGCGCTCGGGCGGATGAGGGTGAACCCCTTCGCGCCGCCGACGTACTCCCAGTTGATGATCAGCGTTTGCAGCACCACGGCGAGCGCGAACGTGGCGATGGAGAAGAAGACGCCGCGCAACCGGAGCGTGAGGTAGCCGATGCCGAGCCCCAGCAGCGCGGAGACCAGGCCCCCGGCGAGGATGAGCACCGGCAACGGCGCCGTGAAGGCCTCGATGAGAAAGATGGCGGTGTACGCGCCCAGCGCGAAGAAGGCGGGCGTGCCGAAGTTCACGTAGCCGGCGTAGCCGCCGAGGATGTTCCACGCGGTGGCGATGACGACGTACTGGAGCACGACGTAGCCGGCGAAATAGACGTAGGGGTTCACGCGGAGGTTCGCCAGGAGGATCCCACCGCCCATGACCGCGACACCGATCAGGAGCGCTGCCCAGGTTCGCATCGTCTATCGCCCGAAGAGCCCGGCGGGCCGGACGGCCAGCGCCAGCAGGAGGAGCCCGAACGAGACCGCGTGCGACCAGGACGGCCCGAAGAACGTGGCCATCAGGCTCTCCGCCACGCCGAGGATGATGGCCGCCACCAGCGTGCCGCCGATGCTGCCGAGCCCGCCGAGCACGGTGATGGCGAAGACGCGCCCGATGTAGTCGCGATCGGTGGACGGCACCACCGGCGCGATCGTGATGAGCAGCGCCCCGGAGAGGCTGGCCGCCGCGATGCCGATGCCGAAGGCGATGGTCTTGATCCGGACGGGATTCGCCCCCATGAGCCTGAGCGCGAGGCGATCCTGCGACACGCCCATGATCGCCCGGCCGTAGAACGTCCGCGACAGGAACAGGGAGAGCGCGAGCGTCATGCCGACGCCGACGAGGAACGGCACGAGGAGACGGAAGGCGATGCCGACACCGCCGAAATCGATCGACTTGCCGATGTAGGCGGCCTCGACCAGCCGGTAGTCCACCCCGTACTTCAGGCTCAGGCTCACCTCGATGATGAAGAGCAGGCCGAAGAAGAACACGAGCCCCCGCAACGATTCCTCGCCGCGCCGCTCGAAGCTGCCGTAATAGATCCGGTAAACGGCGGCGCCCACGACGTAGAACGGCGGCGTGAACAGCACGCCGGTGAGGATCGGGTCGAGGCCGAAGGAGCTGTTCATGACATAGGCCGCGTACGCCCCGAGGATCACGAACGCGGGGTGGGCGATGTTGACCACGTCCAGGAGCCCGAAGGTCAGGGAGACGCCGAGGCTGACGGCAGCGTAGAACCCTCCGAGCAGGATGCCGGCGACCACCGCGTTGGCCAGCAGATCCCAGGAGAACATGTGGTGGGCCTGTCCACACAGAACGAGGGCGCGCGGCCCGTTGCCGGGACGCGGCCCTCATGCCGTGCGGAACGCTCGCGCTATTTCTGCGCCGCGGAGTAGGGGTAGATCACGTTGCCCGACTTGAACTCCTCGGGGTAGAGGACGATCTTCTTGCCGGGGACTCTGAACTGTTCGACGTCGATCCCCTTGATGCCCTGATACTGGACCTGCAGGACCCGCGACTTCGCCCACTCGCCGTTCGGTCCGAAACGCACCTTGCCGACGATGGTGCCGAACTCGTTGGCGCGGATGTAGTCGGCCACTGTCTGCTGCTCGAGGCTCTTGCTGCCCTCGATGGCCAGGCCCAAGATCTGGACGGCGGAGTACGCGTACGGCGGGAGGTAATAGCCGAGCGGATCGACACCCGCCTCCTTGGCGCGCTTCTGATATTCCGCGAAGAACTCCTGGATGCCCGGGAACATCATGGTCTTCTCCGGCGCCCAGAAGTCGTAGTTCACGATCCCGTTCAGCATGGGGCCCAGGCTCGTCATGACGGTCGTGAACTGCAGGCCGACCATGCCGCCGCCGAAGATCTTGGGCTGGAGGCCGATTTCCTGCGCCGCGCGGACCATGCCCACCGAGTCCGGCGGGTACGAGGCGACGAACACGATGTCGGGGTTCACGGCCTTGATCGCCCGGGCGATCGGCGTGTAGTCGACGGTGCTCGGCGGGTACGACTTGTCGTACACGGTCTTGAAGCCGAACTTCTTGACGAGCTCGCGCGCGCCGGCGATGGCGTGACGCGGGTACTCGGCATCGGCGCCCACCATCGCGATGGTCTGGGGCTTGGGGTTCTGCCGGGCCGCGATCTCGAAGAAGCCGGTCGCCCAGTTGGCCTCCGGATCCGGCCCCGATGGCTGGATCTGAAAGTAGTTCGGGTACTTGTACTTCTCGTTGTTGGCCAGGCCGAGGATACCCATGATGGTGAGCTTGCGCTCCATCGCGATGGGCATGAGCGGCGCGATCAGGTTCGTCCCATAGCCGGAGACGACGAAGTGGACCTTGTCCACGTCGAGGAGCTTGGTGTAGATGCCGGGAACCGTGGCGGGGTTGGTCTGGTCGTCGTACGAGATCAGCTCCACCGGCCGGCCGAGAAGACCGCCCTGCTTGTTGACGTCGTCCTTCCAGATCTGGATGGCCATGAGCGCTGGCTTACCGTTCGCGGACAGGCCGCCGGTCAACGCCATGCCCAGCCCGATCTTGATCGGATCCGCCGCGCGGGCGACAAACGCGCCGGCGCCGGCCAGCACGACCGTCCCGATGACGGCTGGCCGTCCACCCGTCGAGATCGTACTCCGCCATGCAGGTCTCGGCGAACTGTTTCCAGCGCTCGTACTGGCCCGAGGCGAGGGCGCCGGAGAGCGCGTAGCGCCGGATCTCCTCGTGGCTGCCGGAGTAGTTGATCTCGTACAGCTCGTGGCGGCCCCCGAACTCGGTCCCGATCGCGTCCCACAGGAGCTTCATGAGCTTGACCCGCCCGACCGCGTCCACGCCGCCCGATCCTCTGAGTTCTGGAACGCCGGGTGCGTGGTGATGCTCTTCACGCGCTCGCCGTAGATCCAGACCTCCCGACCGTCGTCAAGGCTCGCGAGAAACTCCTTGCCGGTGTACGGCAGCGTCGCCGGCTTACCCGCGGCCGGTGGCGGCCACCGGCGTCGAAGATCTCGGCGTGGATGATCGGGCCATGGTCGCACCCCCTGAGCAGTCGACAGCACAGTCGCCCCCCACTAACACCCGGGACGCCGGCCCGGTCAAGGGCGAAGATCGCCATGCGTTTGACTTCGGGATGCGCGGTTGCTACAACGCGACTGAGGCCACAGCGCGCCTGAGGAGATGATGATGGCGTTGAACCTGAGAGACTTTCTCGCGGCGCTCGGCGACGACCTGATCCGCGTCGACGACGAGGTCGATCCGATCAGCCAGGCCGGCGCGCTCTGCTCGGCCAGCCCCCGGCCGATTCTCCTGAATCGGCTCAAGGGCTTCCCGGGCTGGAAGCTCTGCGACATCCTGGTGAAGGATCGCGCGCGTCAGGCGAAGGCGCTCGGGACGGCGCCGCAGAGCGTCGTGCGGGAGCTCGCCGACCGCATGTTCACGCGCGTGCCCGGCGGCTCGAAGATCGTCTCCGACGGCCCGTGCAAGGACGTGAAGCTCCTCGGCGCCGACGCCGACATCACGACGCTCCCGATTCCGATCCACTCCGAGGGCGACGCGGGCCGCTACCTCGGCTCCGGCGTCACCATCACCAAGGATCCGGACACCGGCGTGCGCAACGAGGCCATCATTCGCGCGCTCGTCCGGGGACCGCGGAAGATGGGCTTCTGGATGGCGGCGCGGCACAACTGGGCTCACCTGATGAAGTACCAGGAGCGGGGCCTGCCGGCGCCGATGGCGTTCGCGATCGGTCTGCATCCCGGCTACGAGATCCTCGCCAACTTCAGCGGTCGGCACGAGGGGTACGACGAGCTCGAGATGGGCGCGGGCGTGCTCGGCGAGACGCTCGAGCTCGTGAGGTGCGAGACGATCGACCTCGAGGTCCCCGCGCAAGCGGAGATCGTGATCGAGGGCGTCGTGCCGCCGGGCGTGCGCGAGCCGGAGGGTCCGTTCGGGGAGTTTACCGGCTACAGCAAGGGCGCCGAGGGGCCGGCGCCGGTCTTCGAGGTGACGGCGATCACCCGGCGGCGCGACGCGATCTATCGCCACATGCAGGCGACCGTCTTCACCGACCATCAGCCGCTCGTCTCGGTGCCGATGGAAGCGAGCCTCTTTCGACGCCTCAGCGAGATCCACGGCCGCACGGAGATCCACGACGTCTACATTCCGCCGTGGGTCACGATGTTCACGGTGTTCGTGCAGATGACACCGCGCTGGGACGGTCAGGCGCGTGACGTGCTGCTGGGGGTCCTGTCGAGCCCGTATCTGCATCCGAAGATCGCGATCGCCGTCGACGAAGACGTGAACATCTACGATCCGCGCGAGGTCTTCTGGGCGATCTCGACGCGCCTGAACCCCGAGCGCGGCGTCATCGTGATCCCGCATGAGCGCATCCATCCCCTCGACATCTCGGCCCCGAACGTGGACCGTTCCGAGGTCACCGTGATGCGCGTCGGGGGCAAGATGGCGATCGACGCCACCAAGCCGCCGCTCTGGCGAAAGAAGGAGCGGGAGGAGTTCACGCGCATCAAACCCAAGGGCGCCGACGATCCCGCCCTGCAGGCCTTGCTCACTCGCCTGGCCTCGATGGGATGAGTTTCACGCGCGGTCGTGTCGCCTCTTCGGACCTCACGTGGGAGGGTAGGGTCGATGGCTACGCACTCGAAAACGCGGCACGCCGTTGAACGACTCCGGCGCCTCGCGCGGCGGCGCCGACTCGCCGAGCTGAAACAGGCTCGGCTCACTCCCGGCGCCGCCGTGAAGGCGCCAAGCAAGTAACCCTCAGGACAGGGTCAGAAGCTCCTTGGCGCTGCCCGTCATGAGCTGTCGCATCTCGACTTCGGTCATCCCGTAGGCCCGGAGCATCGCCGCCAGCAAGCGATAGGCCTCGACCGTCTGCGGCAGGAGCGGGATGCCCGCGTCGCTCGAGAGCATGAAGTGCTCGGGGCCGACGGCGCGAATCGCCGCGACCATGTCCTGCGTGTCCACGCCGAGCAGCGGCGAGAGCTCGTCCCAGGTGAGCGCGAAGCGCACGCCGGCCTCCGCCCACCGCTTCATCTTGGGCACGTCGAACTCGAACACCTCGCTGAAGGGATGGTCGATGAACGCCCGGGTGTAGCCGATGGCGCCGACCTCCTCGGCCATCGCGTCCATCTCCTGGGGCGAGAGGTGGCCGAACGACAGCGCCACGCCGTGATCGGCGCAGAGCCGCACGGTATCGCGGATCGCCGGGAGCAACCGGCCGTGATCGTCCATCACGTACATCCCGGTCTTGAGCGCCTGCTCCCAGGCGACGGGCGCCACCGGATCGTCGTAGCGCCGCGCCTTGTCGAACCAGACGCCGCGGCCGCCGAGACGATAGATGCTCCAGGCCGAGGTCACCGGTGGCATCCACATCCCGAGGATCCCGCCCTCGACGGCCGCCTTGATCTCGGCGAAGTCGATGGGCTTCAGCGGGATCCCGACCACCCAGGCGGAGAGACATTTCACAGGCCTCAGGTTCTCCCGCTCGGCCCAGCGATCGACATCCTCCTGGACCCGGCGAGCGACCTCCCAGGGACGGCCGGGGGAAATGCTCTTGAACAGGATCGCCTTCATGCCCGCCCGGCTCGCCTCCTGCGCGGCGTGCAGCGGCTCTTCTTCGTCGTGGCCGCGCGCATGGGCGTGGACGTCGATCGCGTCCGTGAGGTCGTACATGCTGGCCTTGTTGGCGCCGAGGCTGTAGCGCGCCTGGTAGGATCTGACGACTCGCCGGCTCACCATAGGTCCCTCGTTCGTGGTGTGGTTGGTCGGTGTCGCCGATTATGGCACGAAGAGCCGCGCGAAGTGGTTGTCCACCACTTCGCCCTGCGGGCCGACCGTGAAGTTCGAGGTGATGAGGCCTTGCGCGCCCGCGAGCGAGCCCTCGCCCCCGGTCACCTCCCACATGACGGCGCCCCGCTGGAGCCCCGCGTGCGGGCTCGCGCCGAGGGTGCCGCGGCCGACGGTCCTGAACGAGACCCGGCCCGCCTCCCCGTACCGGATGCTTCCGGACTCGACGAAGGCGCCCTCGCCGACCATTTCGACCTCGGACTCGAAGCTCGCGGACGCTCCGCCGGTCGACGTTTCGATGCTCCCCTGGATCCCGTCGGGCTTCAGGACGCTACGGAGGGTCTGGCTGACGGCTGAGGTCCTGGCCTGCAGCTTCTTGTCCGACCCGGCGACCGGCGCGGCGCTGCCTCTGAACTCTAGCGCGAAGACGAGTTCTTTCATGGCCTGTCCTCCTGTGGTTAGGACGTCGAGGAGATCGCCGAGGGGCGTGGTCGGATTCTAGGGACGCTGCCCAGGGCAGTCAAGGGGGGCACGACCGCGAGTCAGAGAACGCTTTTCACCTTGCACGACACCGTATCCGCGCGCTAACGTCGGCACTCGCGGGCTGATCGGGCGCGGAGGGAGATGGCGGTGACGGCTTTGCGAGCGGTCCTGTTCGGCATCACGATCGTCACGCTGGTGACGGGCCTGGCGACGCCTCGCGTCGCGTCGGGCGGGTCGATCAAGGGCGCGGTCGTCCTCAAGGGGGCGGCCCCGGAGCTTCGGAAGCTCGCCGTGACGATCGATCAGTACGTGTGCGGGAAGGAGAAGAACGCCGAGGACCTGCTCCTGTCGCCGCAGGGAGGGATCCGGAACGCCGTCGTGTGGCTCGACAAACCGCCGGCGGGGATGACCGCCGAGGCGCTGCCGGCGGTGACCGCCATGGATCAGCGGGAGTGCATGTTCGCGCCCCGCGTCGTCGTCGTGGCGGCGGGCGGGCGGATCGACTTCCTGAACAGCGACCGCCTCCTGCACAACCTGCACAGCACGCCGAACGCCAACCCGCCATTCAACCGAACCCAGCCGAAGGGGCGGACCATCGCCATCACGTTCGCGCAGCCGGAGATCATTCGGGTGACGTGCGATCTCCACTCCTGGATGCGCGGGTGGGTCGTGGTGGCCCCGCATTCCTTCTACGCGCTCACCAACACCGAGGGGCAGTTCTCGCTGCGCGGGGTCCCGGCCGGACGCTACACGCTCCGGGCATGGCAGGAGCGGCTCGGCACGATCTCACAGGACATCGTGGTCGGCGACCCGGAGCCGACGACCGTCACGCTGGAGATGCCCGCCCGCTAGGCCGCGGGCGGGCCCTCGATGCTCCGCGTGTCGGCCCCCGAGCGAGTGGCGCCGCCGGTGGTGGCGCTGCTCGCGTCGCCGCTGGGGATCCTCGTGCGAGCCGTGGCGCGGATTCGCGCGTCGGTCCACATCAAGCTCCTCGCCGGCTTTCTGTTGATCACCCTGCTCTTCATCGCGATGAGCGCGGTGAGCCTCCGGACCGTCGCCGAGACGGCCCGCCAGACGAACCTCCTCGACGAGGCCCACGAGCGGGTCGGCTGGTCGCGGCAGATCGAGCACGCGCTCGCGATGCAGATGCACTTCACCGCCATGGCGCTCCTGTCCAAGGACGCCGACATCGTGGCGCTGATCCTGCGCGAGAACAACCGGTTCAACGATACGCTCGCCCGCCTCGAGAAGGCGGCGCCGCCCGAGGAGCGCGCGCTCATCCAGGACATTCGCGGGTCGCAGGACGACGCGATGGCCACCGTCGCCGACATCGCCAACGCCGTCCGCGACGGGCGCCTCGCGGACGCGATGACGGCGCTGCGGACACGCCAGGAGCCGACCTACCGGAAGATCGAGACGCTGGTCGGCTCGCTCGTCGCCGCCGAGGAGACGCGGATGGCCAGCCTTCGGGCCAGCATCGCGGCGGCCAGCCGTTACTCCCTGCGGATGATGGCCGGCTTCGCGGTCGCCTCCATCGTGCTGGCGCTGCTGGGCGGGTTCGTGATCTCGTGGTCGTTCATCCTGCCGGTGCGGGAGGCGCACGGCTTTCTGAGCGAGGTCGCCCAGGGGCGGTTCGGGGGCACGATCGTCGTGCCGAACCGCGACGAGTTCGGCGCGCTGGCCGAGCACATGAACTGGATGAGCCGCGAGCTCCGCCGGCTCGACGACGAGCAGCGGGTGGCGGCGGAGACGCTCCACAGCCTCAACGACCGGCTGGCGCTGGCCAGTCGCGCCAAGTCGGAGTTTCTCGCGAACATGAGCCACGAGCTGCGCACGCCGCTCAACGCGATCCTCGGCTTCACCGAGATCATGCTCGACGAGCTGTACGGCGAGGTGCCTCCGACCCTGCGCGAGCCGCTCGTCGATATCCAGACGAACGGCCGCCACCTGCTCCGTCTCATCAACGACGTGCTCGACCTGTCCAAGATCGAGGCGGGGCGATTCGAGCTCGGAGTCGACGAGTACTCGGTCCAGGAAATCGTCGACGTCGTGCGCGCGTCCCTGAGATCGCTGGCCCTCGAGAAGGGCCTGACGTTCACCGCCCGGGTGGCGCCCGACATCCCGCCGGCCCGGGGCGACGGCCGGCGGATCACGCAGTGCCTCCTGAACCTCGCCGGCAACGCGCTCAAGTTCACCCGCCAGGGCCGGGTCGACATCGACGTGCGCCTCGACGGCGCGTGGCTCGTGTATCGCGTCAGCGATACCGGCATCGGCATTCCCAAGAACGAGGTCGAGAACATCTTCGCCGAGTTTCGTCAGGTCGACACCACGATCACCCGGGAATACGGCGGCACCGGGCTCGGGCTCAGCATCACGAAGCGGCTGGTCGAGATGCACGGCGGACGCATCGGAGTCGAAAGCGAGCTCGGCAAGGGATCGACTTTCTTCTTCACGGTGCCCCTGCACACGGACGGAGGGCGCGCATGAGAGACCGAACGGTCCTCCACGTCGAGGACAACGAGTACAATCGGAAGATCGTGAGACAGCTGCTCAGCCGGACTCCGTACAAGCTGCTGGAGGCCGCGGACGGCGAGGAGGGGGTCGCGGTGGCGCAGCGCGAGCTGCCCGATCTCATTCTGATGGACGTTCAGCTGCCCAAGCTGTCGGGACTCGACGCGACCCGCCTGCTGCGGGCCGATCCACGCACCGCGCGCATCCCGCTCGTGGTGGTGACGTCGTTCGCCCTGAGCGGTGACGACCGGCCGCCGAGATCGCGCGCGTCTACCTGCACCCGGTGTTCTCCTACCCGAAAGCGGTCTTCACGATCGCGCTCGACGAGGGCGGCACGCTGCGGGCGATCGCCGAGCCCACGCATTCGGCGGCCTGGGAGAGCTCGAAGAAGATCGCCGTCACCCGCTAGGAATCGGGGTGAGGACTCCGCCACGCGTCCTGATCGCCGACGACAACCCCGCCAACGTCCGCATCTTGAGCATGCGCCTCACGGCGGACGGCTACGAGGTCGTCACCGCCGTCGACGGCGCCGAGGCGCTCGCGGTCGCCCGCGACGCGCGGCCCGACTTGATCCTGCTCGACGTCATGATGCCGAAGGTCGACGGTATCGAGGTCTGCCGCCGGCTGAAGGCGATGCCGGACCCCTCGTTCACGCCGATCATCCTCGTGACCGCGATGACGGACGCGAAGGACATCGTCGCCGGGCTCGAGGCGGGCGCCGACGAGTACCTGACCAAGCCGGTGGACCACGCCGCGCTCTCGGCGCGGGTCCGCTCGATGCTGAGAATCAAGGCGCTCCACGACACGGTCACCGCCCAGGCCGAGGAGATCGCCCGCTGGAACGCGACCCTCGAGCGGCGGGTGACCGAGCAGGTGACAGAGCTGGAGCAGATGAGCCGGCTCAAGCGCTTCTTCTCGCCGCAGCTCGCGGACGCGATCGTCACCGGGGGCGATGCGGACCCGTTGCGGCCGCACCGGCGGGAGATCAGCGTGGCCTTCCTCGATCTGCGGGGCTTCACCGCCTTCGCGGAGATGTCCGAGCCCGAGGAGGTCTCGGATGTCCTCGGCGCCTACCACGCCGAGATGGGACGCCTCATCCTGGAGCACGAGGGCACCCTCGAGCGCTTCACCGGCGACGGCATGATGATCTTCTTCAACGACCCGGTGCCGGTCGCGAATCCGGAGGAGCGCGCCGTCCGTATGGCCGAGGCCATGCGAGCCAGGATCCGGGTGCTCGGCGCCGAATGGCGCCGGCGCGGCTACGACCTCGACTTCAGCATGGGCATCGCGAAGGGCTACGCGACGATCGGCGCGATCGGCTTCGAGGGGCGGCAGGACTACGCCGCCATCGGCAGCGTGACCAACCTCGCCCACCGCCTGTGCTCCGAGGCGTCGCCGGATCAGATTCTCATCAGCCAGCGGATCCACGCCGCCGTGACCGATCTCGTGACCGCCAAGGAGGTCGGTCCGCTCCAGCTCAAGGGGTTCCACCGTCCCGTCGTCGCGTACGAAGTCATCGATCTGAAGCGGCCCGGGCCGTGACCCCACCGCTCGAGGAGCGCTCACCATGATCGTCCCCCTCACGCTGGGCGATTTCCTGGAGCGCGCCGAGCAGGTGTACGGCAGCCGCGTGGCCGTCGTCGACGAGCCGAATCCCCCCGGCGGCGGGCTCGGGCGCGTCACCTACGCCCGCTTCGCGGCCATGTGCCGGAGCCTGGCCGCCGCCCTCGACGACCTCGGAGTGGCCGAGGGCGAGCGGGTGGCCATCGTCTCGCCCAATGCCGGGCGCTTCCTGGTGAGCCTCTTCGGCGTGAGCGTCTACGGCCGGGTCCTGGTACCGGTGAACTTCCGCCTCAACGCCGACGAGATCCGCTACATCATCGAGCACTCGGGCTCGACGGTGGCGCTCGTCGATCCCGAGCTGGAAGAGACCGTCGGCGCCATCCCCGTGAAGCACCGGTTCGTCCTCGGGTCGGCGACGGATGCTCAGCTCTTCGGCCGCGCCCAGGCGCGCCCGCGCTGGCACGTGAGCGACGAGAACGCCACGGTCTCCGTCAACTACACCTCCGGGACCACCGCGCGTCCCAAGGGCGTCCAGCTCACGCACCGTGGGTGCTGGCTCAACGCCGTGACCTTCGGGTGGCACCTGGGCGTCTCCGATCGCGACGTGTACCTGCACACGCTGCCCACCTTCCACTGCAACGGCTGGGGCATGCCCTATGCGGTCACCGCCATGGGCGCTCGCCAGATCATCGTCCGGAAGATCGACGGCGAGGAGATCCTCAAGCGCGTGGAGGCGGAGGGCGTGACGCTGTTCAACTGCGCGCCCGCGGTGATCGCCGCCGTGCTCGACGCGGCGGCGGCCCGGCGCCAGCGCGGCGAGCCCGTGCCCGGTGCGGGCCGCGTCCGCGTGGTCGTGGCCGGCGCCCCCCCGCCCTCGAAGACCATCGAGCGCGTGGAGACCGAGCTCGGCTGGGAGTTCATCCAGATCTACGGGCTCACCGAGACGTCTCCGCTGCTCACGATCAACCGGGCACCCGAAGAGTGGGACGCGCTCGACCGCGGGGACCGCGCGCGCCGGCTGTCGCGCGCGGGCGTGCCCGCGGTGGGTGTCCGGATGGCCGTGGACCACGCGGGCGAGATCCTCGCGCGCTCGAACCACGTCTTCGAAGGCTACTGGAACCAGCCGGAGGAGACGGCCGGGGCGATCGTCGACGGATGGTTCCACACCGGTGACGGCGGCCACGAGGACGGAGCGTACGTCGTCATCGCGGACCGGAAGAAGGACGTCATCATCACCGGCGGCGAGAACGTGTCCTCGATCGAGGTGGAGGACTGCCTCTTCCAGCATCCGGCCGTGCTGGAGACGGCGGTGATCGGGGTGCCGGACGAAAAGTGGGGCGAGACGATCAAGGCGCTCGTCGTCCTGCGCCCGGGTCAGGCGGCGACCGAGCGCGAGCTGATCGACTTCTGTCGGAGCCGGATGGCGCACTTCAAATGCCCGACCTCGGTGGAGCTGCGCGACTCGCTCTCGCGCACGGCGACCGGCAAGCTCCAGAAGTTCAAGCTGCGCGAGCCCTACTGGGTCGGCCGCGACCGCCGCGTGAGCTGAGCCGGGGCCATCACGCCACGGCGCGCGCCATCCCCCGGCCTGCTGGCGAGGTGGTCACCGTGATCCCGGAGGAAAGATCATGCCGATGGCACGAGCCCTGAACGCGCGCTCGGCGAGGGTGCTCGCGATGCTGCTGGGAATGACGCCGGGCGTGGTCGACGCGCGCGGGGGGATCTTCACGGCCACCGGTCCCGGGAAGGACGTCGTGCGCGGACTACGATGTGCTGGCTCCCTCATGCTCGCCGTGCTCGTTCTGGGTCACGCCCAGGCGGCCGCCGAGGTGCGGGTGTTCGTCACCAACGAGAAGTCCGACGACGTGACGGTGATCGAGGCGGCGGGCCGGACGGTCGTCGCGACGGTCCCCGTGGGCAAGCGTCCACGGGGCGTGGCGTTCAGTCCCGACGGCCGACTCGTCTACGTGGCCAACAGCAACTCGGACAGCCTCAGTGTCATCGACGCCCGGTCGCTCGCGGTGCTGGACACCGTGCCCGCCGGGATCGATCCCGAGGGGCTGACACCCAACCGAGCGGGGACCGCGCTCTACGTCGTCAACGAGAACGAGCTGTCCGTCACCGTGCTGAGCGTCCCCTCCCTGAAGGTCGCGAAGAAGATCGCCGTCGGGAAGGAGCCGGAGACGGCGGTGGCCTCGCCCGACGGGCGGTGGATCGCCGTGTCCAACGAGACGTCGGACGACATCCACGTGATCGAGACCGCAAGCGACGCGGTCGTCCGGCGGATTGCCGTGCCGAAGAACCCGCGTGGGATGCGCTTCACGGCGGACTCGCGCCATCTGTGGGTCGCCAGCGAGCAGGCCCACGTGGTCTCGGTCATCGACATGAAGGGGATGACGGTGATCAAGTCGGCGCCGACCGGCGGCAGCCGTCCCGTGGACATCACCCTCGCGCGGGATGGCGCCCGCGCGTACGTGTCCCACGGCCAGTCCGGCGACGTCCGGGTGTTGGATACCACGTCGCTCGAGGTGCTCGCGGTGATTCCGGTCGGCCCACGCGCGTGGTGGACGGCGCTCACGCCGGAGGGCAGATTTCTCTACGTGACGATCGGCCGCGCCAGCGAGGTCGCGGTGATCGACACCCAGTCGAACACCGTCGTCGCGCGCGTACCGTGCGGGACGCTCCCGTGGGGCGTCGCGATCGCCAACGTTCCCTGACGTCGCCGAGCGCCGCTCAGATCAGGAGCCGGAGCCACGGCGGAGCCCGGTCGCCCCACCATGCGAGGGTCCAGCCGTCGACGCCCCATACGCGTCCGGCGCGGGCGCCGACGAACATCACCATGGCGGTCACGAGCAGCACGTGGAATCCCTGTTGGCCAAAGCTCATCCACTGGGTCGCCAGCGCGTAGTTCAGGCAGAGCACGAGGCCGACGAGCCCGGCCAGGCCGGTCAGCAGCCCGAGGACGAGGCCGAGGCCGACGGCCGCCTCGCCGTAGGCCTGAAGCGACGCGAAGGTCCGGCTGTTCGGCAGCACGGTGTCCTCGAGAAAATCCTTGTACCAGCCCACGGGGTTGCCGGCCGCGAACTCGGCCACGCGCTTGGGGTGAAATCCGAGGAATCGCGCCGACACCGCCGGGTACGGAACGACGCCCCCCAGAAACTCGACGACGAGCTTCGTCCACACCGCCTTGAGAAACCACGCGCCGACCACCACGCGAAGCACGACGATCCACGTCTGAGGATAGGTCATCGCCGCACTTCACTATGGGGCCGGCACGTTGTCAATCGCGTCTCGACCGCCGACGGCCTGGGCGTGTTCAGGCCTTGACATCGCGTGGGCTGCGGGACGATTCTGCCGCCACGAAGTCGTGGCCGTCGGGGCGCACCATGGGCCAGAGCGGGGGCGGGGATTGAGCGAGACATCACGACGGGCGCCCGACCAGGGGTCCCGGCGGCGTGCGGTGCTCAAGCTGGCGGTCGGCGTGATCCTGGCGCTGCCGGTTGTCGATGTCGTCGGCGCCCAGGATGACAGCCCGCGGAGGGCGCGGCCGCAGAGGAACGATCGCTTCGTATTCGCCGGCGGCGGACGGAAGGGCCAGGTCATCACGCTCGCCGACCTTCCCGCCGGCGGGGCCCCCCTCACCGCGTACCCGATGGACCCGACGACGAGGATCGTCCGTGACGACTCACGCCTCAACCAGGTCCTGCTCGTGCGTCTCGACCGCGTACTCGGCGGTGTGCACGCACACCGGGTGTGATAGCTGGGACTGGCAGCCGGCCTCGAGCACGGTCAAGTGCCCGTGCCACTTCTCGGAGTTTGATCTCAAGGAGAGCGCGCGGGTCCTGAACGGTCCGGCGCCGCGACGACTGCCGGCCCTGCCGCTGAAGGTCGTCGACGGGATGCCGTCGGTGGCCGGCAGCTTCATCGGCCGGCCGGGCTTCGATTCGGGAGGGGGGTGAGCCGTTAGAGCGGCCTCACGCAACTCGGTTGAAACGACCCGGTCGACACGCCAACACGAGGAGGCGAGGATGATGTCCCCCAGGAAGCTGGCCGCCGTGGGCGTCGCGGTGATCGCGGCGCTCGGGCCGGCGATGCTCGCGGCGCAGCAGGGCATGGGCGAGTACAGCGCGGTGACCGAGCAGCGGCTCCTCAACCCGGAGTCGCACAATTGGTTGATGTACCGGGGCAACTATAGCGGCTGGGGGTACAGTCCCCTCGACCGGATCACCCCGGCGAACGTCAAGAAGCTCGTGCCGGTCTGGACGTTCTCGACCGGCGTGACCGAGGGCCACCAGTCTCCACCGATCGTCAACAACGGCATCATGTTCGTGACGACCCCGCAGCAGCAGGTCTTCGCGCTCAACGCCAAGACGGGCGACCTGCTCTGGCGCTACAAGAAGGACCTGCCGGAGGACCTGCTCCAGCTCCATCCCACCAACCGGGGCGTGGCGCTCTGGGAGGACCGCGTGTACGTCGGCACCGTCGATGCCCACGTGGTCGCGCTCGATGCCAAGACCGGCAAGGTGGTGTGGGACACGACCGTCGACGACTACAAGAACGGCTACTACTTCACCCTGGCGCCGCTGGTCGCGAAGGGCAAGGTCATGGTCGGCACCTCGGGCGGCGAGCTCGGCATCCGCGGCTACATCGCCGCCTTCGACGCGAAAGACGGCAAGCCCGCGTGGAAGACCTACACGATCCCGGGGCCCGGAGAGCCCGGTCACGAGACCTGGCAGGGTGACGCCTGGAAGACGGGCGGCGTCTCCGTGTGGCTCACGGGGCACTACGATCCGCAGCTCAACCTGAGCTTCTGGGGCACGGGCAATGCGGCGCCGTGGCCGGGCGACATGCACCCCGGCGACAATCTCTATTCGTCGTCGGTGATCGCGCTCGACGTCGACACCGGCAAGATCCGCGGTCACCATCAGTATCACTGGAACGACTCCTGGGACTGGGACGAGGTCTCCACGCCGCTCCTCATCGATTTCCGAAAGGACGGGCGGACGATCAAGGGCCTCGTGCACCCGGGCCGCAACG
Source organism: Candidatus Rokuibacteriota bacterium (assembly GCA_003221635.1). Classification (GTDB taxonomy): domain Bacteria; phylum Methylomirabilota; class Methylomirabilia; order Rokubacteriales; family CSP1-6; genus AR31. Next base: position 40,969 of record QHSR01000240.1, read on the forward strand.
GCTACCTCTGGCGGCTCGAGCGCCTCACGGACGGCATCAAGTTCGTCGACGCGCGGCCGTTCGTCGTCCAGGAAGTCTTCACGGGCATCGATCCGGTCTCCGGGCGCCCGAGCTACGACTCCGAGCGCAAGCCGCGGACCGGCGCGGCCATCACCTTCTGCCCCGGCCTCTGGGGCGGCAAGGACTGGACGCCGGCGGGCTACAACCCCAAGACGAACTATCTCTACATCCCGGCCAACGAGAACCTGTGCAGCACCATGACGGGCATGCAGGGGCCGTACGAACCCGGCAAGCTCTTCGTCGGCGTGGACCGGCCGAAGAGCAGCATGAGCTGGCGACAGGGCGCAACCCACATCGGTGAGCTACAGGCGTGGGACATGGCGACCGGCCGAAGGGTCTGGACCCACAAGTTCCAGTCCCAGAACTGGGGGCCGATCCTCACGACGGGCGGCGGGCTCGTCTTCCTCGGCGGAACCAACGACCGGAACTTCCGGGCGTTCGACGCCAAGACGGGCTCGCAGCTCTGGCAGTTCAGAACCAACTCCGGAATCACGGGCGTGCCGAGCTCGTTCGCGGTCGACGGCGTGCAGTACATCGCCGTGCAATCGGGCTGGGGCGTCGACGCCCAGCGGATGCAGGCCCGGCTCGACACGTTCCTCGGCACCAAGACCGAGGTGCCGCAGGGCGGGGTCGTGTGGGTGTTCGCCCTCAGGGACTGAGAGGAAGTCTGCTCACGGGCCAGCCGCGCGGGCACGGCGGCTGGCCCGTGAAGCTCTAGACCACGGCTTCGCGCCGCAGGCGCTCGATCTCCTCGGTCCCGTAGCCGGCTTCCTTCAGAATCTCGTCGGTGTGCTCGCCGAGCGTCGGCGGCTCCCGGTCCAGGCCGGGGCTGCCGTGCGCCAGCCGGAACCCGGCGCCGACGAGCCGCATCGGCCCGTAACGCGAATCGATCGTCTGGAGCACGTCGCGGTGCTCGAGCTGCGGGTGGCGGACGATCTCGTCGATCTTCCAGATGGAGCCGCACGGCACGTCGGCGGCCGTCAGCCGCGCCTCCCAGCTCTTGGGATCGTCGGCCGCCAGCGCGGTCTCGATGATCTCGCGCAGCGCCGGCTCGTTCGCGGTGCGGGCGGGCCAGTCCTTGAACCGCGGATCGTCGAGCGCGTCGGCGCGCCCGAGGGCCCGCATGAGGCCCGCGAACTGCTTCTCGGTCAGCACGGCCAGGACGATGTAACCGCCGCGCGCCCGGAACCGGCTGGCGGTGGGCTTCCGGCTCACCGAGCCGTTGCCGATCTGCCGCGCCTCGATGCCCGCGACGGTGTACTCGGAGACCGTGCCGGGGATGAAGGCGAGCGCCGCGTCCAGCATCGCGACGTCCACGAGCTGCCCGCGTCCGGTGTGCGTGCGCTGGTAGAGGGCGCTCGCGACGGCCAGCGCCGCCGTGGCGCCGCCGATCGTGTCGCACAGCGCGAAGCCCGCGCGCGTCGGGCCATGGGCCGGCTCGCCCGTGATCGACATGATGCCCGACATCGCCTGCAGCTTGCCGTCGAAGGCGGCCGTCGCCCGCTCGGGCCCCGTCTGGCCGAAGCCGGAGACCGCACAGTAGATGAGCCGCGGATTGACGGTCGAGAGCGCTTCGTAGCCGAGCCCGAGCCGGTCCATGACGCCCCCGCGGAAGTTCTCCCACACCACGTCGGCGCCAACCACCAGCCGCTTGACGATCTCCACCGCCTCCGGCCGCCGGAGATCGAGGGTGATGCTGCGCTTGTTGCCGTTCACCGCCAGGAAGGACGGCGCCATCTTCCGCTCCGCCCACACCCGGTCGGCAAGCTGCCCGCGCGTGTCGTCACCTTCGCGCGACTCGATCTTCACGACGTCGGCGCCGAGCAGTGCTAGCTGGTAGGTTCCGTACGGCCCCGCGAGATAGCGGGTGAAGTCGAGAATGCGGACGCCCGCGAACGGCTTGCTCACGACGTCTCGCGCTTGGCCCGGGCGATCGTCTTCACCTCGTCGAACTCCTTCCGCCGCTCGGCGATCTTCTCCGGAGAGAGCTTCGTGAGGTCGAGGTAGTCGCACTTCCAGGACGCGTCCGCGCTCCACCGGAGCGGCGACTGCATCGTGGTGCGGGCGCCCGGCGCGCTCTTCAAGATTTCCAGCGCGAGCTCCAGCGTCCGCGCCTGCGACTCGACGTCGAACGGCCGGCCGGCCGAGTTCCCGAGCGGGAAATCGCTGAACAGGAAGCGCGGCACGCCGCAGTGCTCGACGATGTCTTTCGCGCAGCCCATGATGACGGTCGAGATCCCGTTCGCCTCGAGGTGCCGGGCCGCCAGACTCACGGTCTGGTGACACACGGGTCAGCTGGGAACGAGCACGGCGGCGTCGACTCCATCCTCGCGGCAGCGGCGCAGGATCTCCGGGCAGTCGGTCTCGGTCGTCACCCGGTGGCTGCGGTTCGTCGGCGCACCGTGGAGCCGCGGGCCGAGCGCCCCGATGCGCCCGGCCGCCACCGCGTCCTTCATACGCGCCAGCGGCAAGTAGGTGTTGATGTCCGCGGCCGACGTGTGCAGGCGGTCGTAGCCGACGTGCGAGATTCTCAGGTCGGGTACGCTCTCGGTGGAAACCGAGTACACCTGGTAGAACTTGGCGGCGGCGTTGTAAGCCGCGCCCGGCCCCTGGTCGCCGACCTTCGGCTGGAACGGCGCCGCGGTCGTGATGAGCGCCACGCGTGCCCGGCTGAGCGGCGTCCCTAGCGGCGTGAACGGGACCTCGACGAAGTGGGCCCAGCGGTACGGGCTGTAGCCGAGCGTCAGATAGTAGTCCCGCGTCCGCTGCATGTAGGGGATCGGCACATCGTGCTCCGCCGCGAACACGGTCTTGCTCTCAGGGGCGCTCGTCGTCAT